>JBEVJD010000510.1:0-3552 GCA_040510435.1 Pyrinomonadaceae bacterium
GTTATATATTTGGGCGGTGGCCTGTGTCGTGGCCGCTTGTCGCGGCGCGCTCCCCCCCCCGGCCCGACCCGAGCGGGGGGCCCCGCCCCGCCTCTCAACGGTGTGAAAAATAGTCCCAGTCAAATCCAAGTCGCTATAGGCAGATGGCAGTAGGCAGTTAAGGCAAGAAGCCAACAACGGAACGGGTCTCAAAGAATTCGGAGGCGGCGAGTCATCATCTCGCCGCCTCCGATTTTATTATGCGGGATAGTTTAAAAACTTCCTGTCTTCAACTGCCATCTGCCTACTCTTCTCACCCTCCCTGAAGCTCTTGCGCGATGCGGCGGACGGTGTCGAGCGTGTCGATCTCTTCGGCCGTCTTGTCTTCGCGCAGGCGGAGGATGCGCGGGAAGCGCAGCGCGTAGCCGCTCTTGTGGCGCTTCGACTCCTGCACGCGGTCGAAGGTGACTTCGAGAACTATCTTCGGCTCGACGACCCGCACGCGCCCGTGCGCGAACTCCTGGATGGTGTGCGCGCGGAACCACTCGGTCAGCTCCGCGAGTTCAACGTCGGTCAGACCCGAGTAAGCCTTGCCGACGTTCAGCAGCTCCGGGTCGTCTTCCGAGCGGCGCACGGCGAAGGTGTAGTCGGAGAGCAGGCTCCGCCGCTTGCCGTGCCCGACCTCGACGGCCGTCACCACCACGTCGAGCGTCGCCAGCGCACGCTTCAGCTTCAGCCACTCGCGCCCGCGCTTGCCCGGCTTGTACGACGAGCGCGGGTCTTTAATCATCAACCCCTCGTTGCCGCGCGCGCGCGCCGCGTCGAACTCTTCATCAAGTCCCGACACGTCGCTCATACTTTTCATCTTCGACAGACGGAGACCCGCGCCCGCCTCGTCTTCAATCAATGCTTCGAGCGCCGCGCGCCTCTCCGCCAGCGGCGCGTCCGTCAGCACGCGCCCCCCCGCGTAGAGCAGGTCGTAGGCGACGAAGGCGACGGGCACGCCCGCGAGTAATTCTTCCGAGACGGTCTTCCGCCCCAGACGCTTTTGCAGTTCGAGGAAGGGCAGGATGGACTCGCCGCGCACGGGCACGATCTCGCCGTCGAGCACGGCGTCCGCGGGCAGGAGTTTTAAGGGCTCGACCAGTTCCGGGAAGCGGTGCGTCACCTCGTCGAGCGTGCGCGTGTAGAGCGCGACGCGCCCCTGTTGCACGTGCGCCTGCCCGCGTATGCCGTCGAACTTGTCCTCGACGTAGAACTCTTCGGGCATCGTGCGCGCCACGTCCTCGATTGACTCGGCGGCGGTGGCGAGCATGAACTTGATGGGATGGAACAGGCGCATCCGGATGCCTTCGAGCGCGCCGCGCCGCGCGCGCACGGCCGTCTCGCCGATGTCGCCCGTGAGCATGTTGACGCGCGCCACGTCCGCGAGCTGCCGGCCAAACGCGCGCGCCAACGCGTCCTCGACCAGCCCCTCCTTCAGGCCGATGCGTAGGTCGCCGACGAGCAGTTTGACGAGATATTTGGCTTCCGCGGGCGTGGCGTTCGTGAGGGCGGAGACTAAGAGCGCCTTCTTGTTCCTCGTCCCGCGCGTCTCGCTCAGGCGCTCGATGAGCGCCCGCGTCGCGGCGAGCGTGAGCGTCGGGGCGACGCCCGCCGAGCCCTTCGCCTCCGCGAACGCCTCGAAGGCCACGTCGCCCGAGTCGCCGAGCCGGACGTAGCGCGGCCGAAGGTTTTCGACTTCGAGACCCGTGACCTCGGAGATGGCGTCGCGCAGCATCCCGCCGCCAACGTTCGTCGTGCGCGCGTCGTAGAGCGGGAAGACGTGCCCCGCGAAGTAGCGCGCCGCCAGCCCGAGGTCTTCGTCGGCGAGTCCCCCGAAGTACGCGCCGAGCAGAGCCGCCTTCTCCAACTTCTTCGTCGTCGCGCCGACCGCGTCCGCCACCCCCGCGAAGCCTTGCAGCGTCGCGCCCTCGATCACAGTTGATGTTCTCTTTGCCATAGAAAGGGGCAGAAGCCCGGCCGTGAGGAAGGGCTCATGTCTTCCTTCGAAGTGTGTGGCGGAGATTCAAAGCCCTCCCTCACGGTCGGGCTTCCGCCTCATGCATCAGGTCGGCGGGGACGCGCACGGCCTGCGCCTCGTCGGGCTCGCCGAAGATGTCGGGGTGAATGACTTTGAGAAGTATCTCGGCGCCTTCGACGACGCGCGGGCCGGGGCGGCTGAAGTAGCTCGTGGCGTCCACGGCCCAGACACGCCCTTCGCGCACGGCCGGCAGCTCGCCCCAGCCGCGCGGCAGTCGCGCGCGTTCGAGCGCGCGCAAGATGTCCTCCTTGTAGTAGCCGCACGGCGCGAGCACTATCACCTCGGGCGCGTACGCCAGAAGCTCCTCGGCCGTGGTCGTGCGCGACTTCCCCGAAGCGTTGCCGAAGGTGGCGTCGCCGCCCGCGAACGCGACCTGCTCGGGCACCCAGTGGCCGGGCGCGAAGGGCGGCTCAAGCCATTCGAGGACGAGCGTGCGCGGTCGCGCCTCGACCTCCGTGAGCAGGACGGCCAGCGCGTCGAGCTGCACGGTCAGGTCGCGCACGAGCGCGTCGGCGGCCGCGGCCGCGCCGGCCAGCTCGCCGACGGTGCGTATGTTGGCGAAGATGTCCTGGATGTTGTGCGGCTCAAGCGAGACGACGCGCGCGTCCGACTCGATGAGGCGCGCCGCCTGCTGCACGGTCTTGTAGCTGACGGCGCAGACCTCGCACAACTCCTGCGTGATGACGAGGTCGGGCTTGAGTTCGGCGAGCAGCCGTTCGTCCAGATTATAGATCGAGCCGTGGCCGTCGAGCTGCGAGCGGACGGCGTGGTCTATCTCGGCGCTCGACATCTCGGCGTGCGAGATGCGGCTCGCGGTGAGCACGGGCTTGCCCACGACAGACGGCGGGAAGTCGCACTCGTGCGTGACGCCGACGAGGTTGTCTTCGAGCCCGAGCGCGCAGACGATCTCGGTCGCCGACGGCAGGAGCGAAACTATGCGCGGGCCTTTTCCCATCCCTTGCCCTTCCCCGTTTCTGTTTGAATGGTCTGGGGCGAGGTTGGCGCACGCGCCGCGCGGCTGTCAAGGAAGGCGCGCCACGCTTTTGCGCGCGCGCGTCGAGGGGTTACAATCCCGTCATGCAGGAGCGGGAAGATTTGCGGGTCGAGGGCGTCGTAGACCACATCGCCGTGAAGACGGAGGACATGCACGCCGACGTGCGCGAGTACGAGCGGCTCGGCTTCCGCGTCGAGACGCTCTACGAGGACTGGGCCATGCTGCGCGACGCGCAGGGCTTCGGCGTCGCGCTCCTGCCGCAAGGGTCGAAGCACCCGCAGCACATCGGCATCCGCGTGAGTTCGCGTGGGGAGTTGGAGGCGGCCGCGCGCCGCGAGGGGCGTCCCATCAAGGAGCACCGCGACCGCTCCCTCTCCTTCTACACCAACGGAATCGGCGGCCGCGCCGTCGAGGTCATCTACTACCCGCCGGAATACAAGAGTAGTGATGAGTGATGAGTGATGAGTGATAAGAGAAGGCAAGACCCATCCTTCTT
>JBEVJD010000511.1:0-4611 GCA_040510435.1 Pyrinomonadaceae bacterium
AGGAGGCTGGGGGGCGGCTGTACCGGACGGGTGACGTGGGGAGTTGGGGTGGCGGCGGGGTGCTGGTGCTGCACGGGCGGCGCGACCAGCAGGTGAAGGTGCGCGGCCATCGCATCGAACTCGGTGAGGTCGAAAACGCCCTCACTCGACTTGATTACGTGCGTGAGGCCGTCGTCCGCGACCTCCGGGACGAGGGCGGGCGTCACTACCTCTGCGGCTACGTGACGCTCAAGCCCGGAAGAGAGGCGGACGCTACGAGCCTGGCCCGTGAACTCTCGGAACTCCTACCCCATTACATGGTGCCCGCGACCTTCGTGCTGCTCGACAAGCTGCCGCTGACGCAGAACGGGAAGGTAGACCGCCGCGCGCTGCCCGCGCCCGACCTCTCCTTGAATGAGGCGCGCAAAGCCGGTTACGTCGCCCCGCGCTCCCCGGCCGAAAGCGAGTTCTGCCTGATCTGGGGTGAAGTGCTCGGGGTCGAAAGGCCGGGCATTCACGACAACTTCTTCGACCTCGGCGGCGACTCCATTTTAAGCATGCAGATCGTCTCTCGCGCCGCGCGCGCGGGACTGAAGTTGCTCACCAGCCAGGTCTTTGAGCACCAGACTGTCGCCGAGTTGGCGCGCGTCGCGACGGCCGCGGCGCAGCCGTCGCAGCAGACCGGCGAGCTTCGAGGCCCACTCCCACTCACCCCGATTCAGCGCAGGTTCTTCCTGCAACATAAGGCCGAGCCGCACCACTACAACCAGTCCCTCATGATTGAGACGCCCGCCGGATTAGACCCGTCGGTTCTTCGCCGCGCCCTGCACGCGGTCGTCGCGCGACATGACGCGCTGCGTCTTCGGTTCCGCCAGGACGGGAGCGACTGGTACCAGCAGGTCGTGGACGCCGAGGGGGTGGAGTCGCCGCTTCAGGTGGAAGACCTCTCCCTACTCCCGGCCGACGAGCGAGAGCAACGCCTGGCGGTAGTCTGCGCCGAGGCCCACGCCGGCCTTGACCTTTCGGCGGGTCCGCTTCTGCGCGCGCTCCTGTTGACGGAGGGCGACCGCCGAAAACCCCGGCTGCTTCTGGTGGCGCACCACCTCGTCATCGACGGCGTCTCCTGGCGGATACTTCTCGAAGACCTCGCCGCCGCCTGCGGGCAGTTGCAGGCGGGCGCGGAGCCAAGCCTGCCGGACAAGACGACGCCGTTCGGCCAATGGGCCACTTCGCTGGCGGAAGCCGCCCGCCCGGACGCCGACCTCGACCGCGAATACTGGCACTCCGTCGAAGCTGCGCCGGCGGCGCCCCTGCCGCTCGACGAGGCGGGCGGCCCCGAGGCGAACGTCGTCGGTTCCGCCGCCGAGGTCACGTCCGCCCTCGATGAAGAGGCGACCGCGGCGCTGTTGCAGCAGGCGGCGCGGGCCTATAACACGCGCATCAACGACCTGCTGCTCGCGGCGCTCGGCCTGACCCTGAAAGAGTGGACGGGCGGCGATGAGGTGCTCGTCGATCTCGAAGGCCACGGCCGCGAGCCGTGGGTCGAGGGGGCCGACCTCTCCCGCACTGTCGGCTGGTTCACCACGCTCTTCCCGATTCGCCTAAACATCCCCGAAGGCGGCCTCGCGTCGCTCATCAAGTCTGTTAAAGAGCGGTTGCGGCTGGTGCCGCACAACGGGTTGACGTACGGCCTGCTCCGCTATCTGGCGGGAGACGCGGACGCCGGCGCGCGGCGCGCGGCCGAGGTCGTTTTCAACTACCTGGGACGGATGGACTCGGTGCTGCCCGGCGGGTCGGAGTGGGCTCTGGCTTCGGACTCGGCCGGGGCGGGACGCCCCCCCAAGCAACGGCGCGAATACCTGTTCGAGGTCAACAGCTACGTCCTCGACGGCCGCCTGCACACGAATTGGGGCTACAGCCGCAACCTGCACCGGGAGGCGACCGTCCGGCGACTGGCCGACGGCTACCGCGCTAATCTGGAGAGGCTGCTCTCCCACTGCCTCGAGCCCGAAGCGTTCGGCTTCACCCCCTCCGACTTCCCGGCCGCAAGGGTTTCTCAGTCTTCACTCGACGAGCTGGCCCGGCAGTTGAAGGCCGCGGCGGGACGGCCGCTGCGCGACGAGGTCGAAGACGTTTACGAGCTGACGCCGACACAGCAGGGGATGCTCTTCCACGGCCTCTACGCCCCTTCGTCGGGTGCCTACTTCAACCAACTCTCCTGCCTGATAGAGGGCGAGCTGGACCCGGCGGCTTTTCGCGCGGCGTGGCGGCAGACCGTCGAACGTCACCCGGGCTTGCGCACCTGCTTCCACTGGGACGGCCTCGAAAAGCCGCTTCAGGTGGTACACCGCAACGTCGAGCTTCGCTGGGACGAGCTTGACCTTTCGGGCGTCGAAGAGGCCGAGGCGCTCGAACGCTGGCGCGACCGTCTGCGGCGGGAGCGAGCCCTGGGGTTTAAGACGAGCGAGGCGCCTCTCATGCGCTGGACGCTCGCCGACCTGGGCGGTTCGCGGTGGCGCTTCAACTGGAGCCAGCACCACCTGCTGCTCGACGGCTGGAGTTCCTCGCTCGTCCTCGGAGAAGTCCTTGAGACTTACGCGGCGCTCCGCGAAGGGCGCGAGGCGGCGGTGCCCCGTCCCCGCCCGTTCCGCGAGATGGTCGGGTGGCTGCACAGGCAGGACGCGGGCGGTGCCGAACGTTTTTGGAGGGAGAGGCTGGCGGGCTTCACCACGCCGACGCCGCTCGTCCTCGGCCAGCCCGAGATGGAGGGCGGGCGCGGGCCGGAGCTTTACGCCGAACGGGAAGTCTTCCTCTCGTCCGACGCCACCGCGCGGCTCGTCTCCGCCGCGCAGGATAACCGGCTGAGCCTCAACACGCTGAGTCAGGGCGCGTGGTCGTTGCTGCTGAGCCGCTACAGCGGCGAGCCGGACGTGCTCCACGGCACCATCATCTCCGGCCGCCCGCCCGGACTCGAAGGCTCGGGCGAGATGGTCGGGCTTTTCATCAACAGCGTGCCCGTGCGCGTGCGGCTCGACGAGGCTGAGACTGCGGCATCGCTGCTCAGGCGCGTGCAGGTCGGCCTCGTCGAGCAGGAGCAATACGCCCACAGTCCGCTGGCCGACATACAGAGTTGGAGCGATGTCACGGGCGGGACGCCTCTGTTCGACAGCCTGCTCATTTTCCAGAACTACCCGGTCGGGGAAGCTCTCGGCGGCCGCCCGGCCGGCGTCCGCGTCAGCGAGTTTCAGGTCTTCGACCCGAACAACTACCCGCTGACCCTCGTCCTGACGCCGGGCGAACGGCTCTCCCTCCGCGTGCTGTACGACGCGGGCCGCTTCGACGCAGAGACCGTCGGGCGGCTGCTGGGCCACTACCGGAACATCCTCGAAGCCCTGGCCGCCGCGCCCGACCGCCCGGTCGGCGAGATCGAGTTGCTGACGGCCGCCGAGCGGGAGCGGACTCTGTCGGAGTGGAATCAGACAGCGGCGGACGTGCCCGCCGGCCGGACGCTGATCGACCTCTTCGAGTCGCACGCCGCGGCGACGCCCGACCGCGTGGCCCTCGTCTGCGGCGGCGTCTCGCGCACCTACCGCGAACTGAGCGAACGCTCCGGCGCGCTCGCGCGGCACCTACAGGAGGCTGCCGCGATTGAGCCCGACGACCGCGTCGCCCTCCTCATGCAGAGGTCGGAGGCGTTGGCCGAGGCCATTCTCGCCGTCTGGAAGTGCGGGGCCGCCTATCTGCCCGTCGATCCCAGCTACCCGGCCGAGCGCGTCGAGCGCATTCTCGAAGACGCGCGGCCCCGACTGATTCTGGCCGAGTCGGCCGCCGCCCTCGCCGGCCTGAAGGCGAGGACGGCCGTCCTCTGCCTCGACGCCGTCTCGCTGTCCGCACCCGAGCCGGCCCGGCCCGCGTCGAAGGCGTCGCCGCAAGGGCTGGCCTACGTCATCTACACCTCGGGCTCGACGGGTAGGCCGAAGGGAGCGATGGTCGAGCACCGCGGCATGCTCAACCACGTCCTCGGGATGGCGCGCGACCTTGAGATGACGGGGCAGAGCGCCGTGGCGCAGACGGCCTCGCACTGCTTCGACATTTCGGTCTGGCAGTTCTTCGCCGCGCTCGCCGTCGGCGGTCGCACGCACGTCTACCCCGACGGTGTCGTCCTCCGACCGGCCGAACTCGCCCGCGCCCTCGAACGCGACGGGGTCACGGTGACGCAGTTTGTCCCCTCCTACCTCGCGGCCTTCATCGAAGAGGCGCAGGCCGAGCCGACGCGCCCGCCGCTCTCGCGCCTGAAGTTCATGGTCACCATCGGCGAGATTCTTAAGCCGGCCTACGTCGAGGCGTGGTTCGCGCTCTACCCCGGCGTCAGGATGATGAACGCCTACGGGCCGACCGAGGCGTCCGATTCGATCACGCACTTCGTCATGGACGCGCCGCCCGCGCTGGCGAGCATCCCCGTCGGCCGCCCCGTGCAGAATTTGAAAATCTACGTCCTCGACAAGCGCCTGAGGCTCTGCCCCGTCGGCGTGCGCGGGGAGGTTTGCGTGGCGGGCGTGGGCGTCGGGCGCGGCTACCTCTTCGACGCCGCGCGCACCGCCGCCGCCTTCACGCCCGACCCGTTCGACGCGC
>JBEVJD010000512.1:0-15581 GCA_040510435.1 Pyrinomonadaceae bacterium
CTCAGGGCGTCGGCCACGGCTTTCAAAGACTTCAGCGAGGCTGGAACGTTCTCGCCTCTCGATTTATGGGCGAAGGGAATGCGGTAATGAAAATAGGTCAGCCGCACGAGCGAGTCAAGAAAATTCTTTCGGCGGTTGGGAATAGGGCGCGCGCTTTTGCGTCGAAAGCTTAAGCGGCGGGCTCGGAGGCGCCCGCGGGCTCGAAGACGTGGTCGCGCGTGTCCTCGGTGACGCGCAGCAGCGGCCAGATGTCCACCTTGATCTCTTCGGCGTAGTGCAGGAGCGGCGCGAGCGGCGGCGTCTTGACGCCGAGCGCCTCGACCATCGTCGAGTCGAAGTCGCTCAACGCGGCCGCGCGCAGGGGCCACGGCGCGTGGTGAATCTGGCAGCGGTAGAGCTGTTCGTCGTCCACCGTGTAGAGGCAGTAGCGCTCGGTGAGGAAGAATTCGAGCGAGTCGGGCTCGGACTCGGGCAGGCGCTCGCCGACGTGCCAGCCGGCGCGGAACGAGGCGGGCGGCGCGTCCTTCCGGATGCGCGTCGAGGAGTAGTCGATGCGGCCGCCCTGCTGGCGCAGGCTCATCTGGGCCTGGTGGTAGGGCAGGTAGAAGAAGCGGCGCGCGCCCCACGTCGCCACGGCGCTGTCGATGTCGAGCGAGTGGAACCAGACGCCCGGCACGCCGCGGTGGTGGACGTAAGTCCGCACGTTGATCTCGTTGAAGACGCTCAGACCCGGCACGGGCGGCGCGAAGGAGGCGCGCACGCCCCACATGCGGAAGGGCACGACGCCGACCCACGCCTGCCCGTCGAACGTGTCCACGGAGAGCTGCGGCGGGACGAGGGGCCTGAGCGTGCTCACCGGCACCGGCCAGTGCATGAAGAGGAGCTTGCCCCACCACTGCCGCATCAGCGGCAGACCCGGCGGGCGGCGTCGGATGGAGAGTCGGTCGGGGGTCAGCGTGGTCATGCGCGGTCGAGGGGGGCCGGGCGCGCCGCCCCCAAAGGGGGTGTGGTTTGACAACGTGTCCGGCCGAGCCGAATAATGCCCGAGCCCCGAAGGCAAACGTCGGCACGGGTACTTTGAACGCTTGAACTCGAACGCTTTTTTATCATCAAATCCCGTCCGTGAACAGCGCCCGCCGGGCGATATCCTGATGAAACTCCTCGCCCCGTTCGCCCTCCTGCTCGCGCTCAGCCTTTGCGCCCCGGCGCAGGTCAGGAAGGGCGGCAGCAAAAGGACATCCGCGCCGCCGCAGCCCGCGTCCAAGGCCGCGCCGACGCCCGAGCCGGCGAAGGCGGGCGGCGCCGAGTCGGGGCGCACGGTCGTCTGCATCGACCCCGGCCACCCGTCCGAGGTCGCCAGCGGCCAGAACATCCAGAACGGGACGAGCGAGGCGCACGTCGATTGGGTCGTCGCCGGGAAGCTGCGCGAAGCGCTTGAGGCGCGCGGCTACGAAGTCGTGTTGACGAAGTCGTCCGAAGGTGAACTGGTCAGGAACAAAGACCGCGCGCTCATCGCCAACCGCGCGCGCGCCGCGCTGATGATCCGGCTCCACTGCGACGCGAGCGCCGCGCGCGGCTTCGCCGTCTACTACCCCGACCGACGGGGGCGCGCCAGGGACGGGAGCGTCGGCCCCGCGCGCGGCGTGATAGAGGGGAGCCGCCGCGCGGCCGAGGCCGTCCACGCCGGGCTCGCCGAAGGGTTGCAGGGCGCGCTGCAAGATAACGGCGTGCGCACCGACTACCAGACGAAGGTCGGGCGCGACCAGGGCGGCGCGCTGACCGGCTCGATCTTTTCGGAAGTGCCCGTCGTCACGATTGAAATGGTCACGCTCTCCGACCCCGGCGACGCCGAGTTCATCAAGACCGAGGAGGGGCAGCGGCGCATGGCCGCGGCCATCGCCGACGGCGTCACGCGCTTCGTCCCGCCCGTGAAGCCCGCGAAGCCCGTGAGGGAAGTGACGCCCGGAACTAAAAAACAGTAACGCCCGTTTAACTAACCCGAAAGGACGCACGAAAAGGAGCGTTCCCCCGATGAAGAAAATCCCTGACAGACTCAGACGGACGACGGCCGCGCTCGCCCTCGTCCTGCTCGCCGTGGGCTTCGCGGCGGCGCAGAGCGGTGATTCGAGCGCCGACATGCTCAAGAAGCTCGAAGCGCTCGACCTGTCGAAGCAGGCGCTCGCCCGCGAGCAGGTGGAAGCCCTCGACCTCTGGGACTTGAGGATGCTGCGCGGCGTCGTCTTCGGGCGCCACGGCCGCATCTTCGTAGACCGCGACATCCAGGGCTACCTGAAAGAGCAGGCGTGGTACAAGCCCAACCCCAACTTCAGCAACTCGATGCTGAACGCGACCGAGCGCGCCACCCTCGACCTGGTTCGAGAGCAGGAGGCGCTCAAGCACGACATCATCGAGCCGGGCGATTTGCGCTGGTGGCAGGCGCGCGAGATGACCGAGGAGAAGCTCGGCACGCACTCCGCAGCCGAGTGGCAAGTCCTGCGCGCGGAGGTCGAAGCCGTCCGCGGCAAGCGCTTCGAGGACGACCCCTGGCTCCAGAATTATTTCGAGGAGCGCTACTGGTACAAGGCCGACCCCGCTTACGACGCGCGCCAGCTCACGCAGACGGAGCGCAAGAACCTCGCCGCCATCGACGCCGCGCAGCGCAAGCAGCGGAGGGCCGCCATCTCGCCCGGCGACATGGAGCACTTCGAGAAGCGCCTCGTCACCGAGGAGATGCTCAAGGGTCTGAGCCTCCACGAGCTGCGCCTGCTGCGCAACGAAATCTACGCGCGTCGCGGCCGGCAGTTCCGCACCGAATGGCTCGCGCAGTACTTCTGGAGCCAGCCCTGGTACGAGGCGCGCGAGGACAACAAGGAGCCCGAGCTTTCGCAGACCGAGCTGAAGAACATCGAGACCATCGTCGTCTACGAGCGCAAGCTCCGGGAGGGCTTGAGCACGACGCCGGTCACGAACGCCCTCCTCGAAGGCATGTTCCTCGAAGACGCGCGCAAGCTCCGCAACGAGATTTACGCGCGCCACGGCAAGGTCTTCAAGGACAGGTGGCTCCAGGGCTACTTCAAGAGCTTCGACTGGTACAAGCCCAACCCGCGCTACACTGACGCCGCGCTCACGCAGGTCGAGCGCCAGAACGCGGCCGCCATCGCGGCCTACGAGAAGAAGGCGACGAGCGTCCTCGACGCCGTCGAAGGTTGATAAGGCCAACTTCAGTCCCGCGTGTCGGGACAAGAAAACAAAAGTGATGAGTGATGAGTGATGAGTGATAAGAGGAGGCAAGGCTCTTTCTTATCACTCATCACTCATCACTCATCACTAGCTTTATGAACTGTCCGAACTGTCAACAGTCTTTGCGCGAGGGGTCGCAGTTCTGCACGAAGTGCGGGGCGCGCACCGTCGTGACGAGTAGTGGGGAGCTGCCCGCGTCGGTGCCGACGAACGAGTCGGGCGCGGGCGTCGGCGACGCGTTCGCGGAGGGCGACCCGCTCGCGTGGCGCGTGCTCGACGGCAAGTACGAGATTGTCGCGCCGCTCGGGTCGGGCGGGATGGGCGCGGTCTACCGCGCGCGCCGCGTCCTCATCGGCGACGAGGTGGCCGTCAAGGTCTTACACTCGCGCCTCACCGGCGACGAGAAGCTGGTCGAGCGCTTCCGGCGAGAGGCGCGCGCCGCCGCGCAACTGCACCACCCGAACGTCGTCACCATCCACGACTACGGCGAGGCGCGCGGCCCCGACGGCTTCGCCTACATCGTCATGGAACTCGTGCGCGGCGAATCACTGCGCGACATCCTCCGCCGCGAAGGCCGCCTCGCGCCCGCGCGCGCCGTCTCCCTGATGCGAGACGTGTGCTCGGGCGTCGGCGCGGCGCACCGGCGGGGGATCGTCCACCGCGACATCAAGCCCGACAACATCATCGTCACGCCGGCCGACGAAGACCGCCCCGCCGAGAGCGTCAAGGTCGTGGACTTCGGCATCGCCAAGCTGCGCGACCTCGCCGCCGAGGGCACGGCGTTGACAGAGATAGGCATGATGGTCGGCACGCTCTTCTACATGTCGCCCGAGCAGTGCAAGGGCGAGCCGCTGGACTCGCGCGCGGACGTGTACTCCCTGGGTGCGATGCTCCACGAGATGCTCGCGGGCGCGCCGCCCTTCAGCGCTTCGAACATCACGAGCATGATCTTCAAGCACGTCGGCGAGCCGCCGCCGCCGCTGCCCGAAGACCTGCCCGTCCCCGAGGCGCTGCGCGCCGCAGTCCTGCGCGCGCTCTCCAAAGACCCGGACGCGCGACCCCGCGATGCCTCCGAGTTCGCGCGCGAGATACAGTCGGCGCTTACGACGCCCGCACCCGCGACGGCGCGCGACACGAACCCTTCGGCCGAGCCCTTCTTCCCCGCGACGGCGCGCCCCGTGCCGGTCACGCCCACGCACCCGCCGCGGCCGGGCGGGCGGGCGGGCGCCGACACCGCGCAGGACGAAGTGACCGTGGTTCACGACCCCTCCACGCCACGCGTGCCCGCGCCGCAGCCGCCCCCCTCCGCGCCGCGGCCGCACGCGCACGCCGCCGCGCCGCCGCGCCCCTCGCGCAAAGGGTACATCGCCGGGTTGCTCGTCGTGCTGTTCGTCGGCCTCGTGGGGCTGAGTCTCGTCGGCGCGTACCTCTACATGAATAGCGGCCGGGGGACGGTCGTCAACACGCGGCCGACGCCGACGCCCGCGCGCGCCAACACGAACACGAACGCGAGCCCGACGCCCACGCCGCTCCCCGAGGCGGTGCAGGTCGCCGAGGTGAAGCTTCTCGGCGGCTCTCTGCTCTCGCCCTCGGACATCTCCGGGTTGCCGCCCATGTTTCAGGGCCGCCTGCGCAACACCGTCTACGCGCGCCATGGCCGCACCTTTCAGGACAGCGACCTCCGCACGTACTTTCAGTCGCGTCCCTGGTACAAGCCGCGCACGGACTACGACGAAGACAAGCTCACGTCGAACGACCGCGCCAACGTCGACCTCCTCAAGGCGTTCGAGGACAACGGCGGCATGGCCCCTCGCGCCGACGCCGACCGCGTGAAGAAGGAGGTCGAAGACGCGCTCGACGACTGGGCCGAATCGACCCGCGGGCGCAAAATCGACGACCACATGAAGCACTACGCCGACATGCTGGAGACCTACTACCGGCGGCAGAACGTCGGCGCCTTTCAGGTGCGCACCGACCGCAACAACGCCTTCGTTCGCTACGACCACATGGACGTGAAGATCGACAACGTCGAGGTCACGCCCGACCCGACGGGCCTGCGCGCCACCGCCGCCTTCGACAAGACCTGGGAGTTCGACTCGCCCGACAAGACCTCCAGAGGCTCCGTCCGCCAGCAGCTCAACCTCATCCGCGCCGGTGGCCGCTGGCTCATCAACGGCGAGCGGGACTTGCAGGTCTACTACTCGGACAGCGAAGAATATTAAGTGATGAGTGATGAGTGATAAGTGATAAGAGAAGGCGGCGGGCCGGATTCTCTTTCCACTTATCACTTATCACTCATCACTCATCACTCATGAGACTAATCGTCACCGAGAAGCCTTCGATGGGGCGGGACGTGGCCGCGGCCTTGGGGGCTGCGCGGCGGGGCGAGGGCTTCATCTCGGGCGAGTCGGACATCGTGACGTGGTGCGTCGGGCACCTCGTCGAGCTGGACGACCCGCAGGTTTACGACCGGCGGTTTGAGCGGTGGCGCGTGGAAGACCTGCCGATTTTGCCGGACGAGTTCAAGTATCACCCTTCCGACAGGACGCTCGAACAGTTCAACGTCATCCGCGCGCTGCTCGGGCGCGAGGACGTGACCTCGGTCGTCAACGCGGCCGACGCGGGGCGCGAGGGCGAGCTGATCTTCGACCTCGTCTACACGCTCGCGGGTTGCCGCAAGCCGGTCGAGCGTCTCTGGATTTCGTCGCTCACGCGCGAGGCCATTCAGGAGGGCTTCCGCCGACTGAAGCCGGCCGAAGAATACCGGGGCCTGCGCGACTCGGCGCACGCGCGCCAGCGCGCCGACTGGCTCGTCGGCATCAACGCCACGCGCGCGCAGACCGTCCGCGCGCGCCGCGCAGGGCACGAGGGCGTCTTCTCGCTCGGCCGCGTCCAGACGCCGACGCTCGCCCTCATCGTCGAGCGCGACCGCGAGATCGCGGAGTTCGTCCCCACAGATTACTTCGAGGTCGTCGCCACGTTCCGCGCGCCCGGCGGCGAGTACCGCGGGCGCTGGTTCGGCAAAGACGGCAGCCGCTTCGATAAGAAGGAAGACGCCGAGGCGGTCGTCGCCAAAGTCGAAGGGAAGCACGGCGAGGTCAAACAGGTCGAGAAGAAGGCCGCGCGCGAGAAGCCGCCCCTGCTCCACGACCTGACCTCTTTGCAGCGCGCGGCCAACGTCCGCTACGCCTTCACGGCGACGAGGACTTTGGAGCTGGCGCAGACGCTCTACGAGAAGAAGTTCCTCACCTACCCGCGCACCTCCTCGCGCCACCTCTCGAAGGCCGTCGCCGAAGAGATAGAGGCGCACGTCCGCGCGGCGTCGGTCGGCCCGTACGTCCCCTTCATCGAGAAGATTCTCGCGGCTGGTAAGCCCAAGCTCACCAGCCGCCACGTTGACGACAAGAAGGTCACAGACCACCATGCCGTCATCCCGACGAAGCAGAAGATCAACGCCGCCGCGCTCTCGCCCGACGAGAAGCGCATCTACGACCTCGTCGCGCGCCGCTTCCTCGCCACCTTCTTCCCCGACGCAGAGCTTGAGCGCACGACGGTCGTCACCGAGGCCGAGGGCGAGCGCTTCATCACGCGCGGCACCGTCGTGCTCAAGGCAGGCTGGCGCGAGGTCGAGCCGCCCGGGCGCGGCGGCGCGCGCGCGGCGGAGGAGGGCTCGAAGAAGTCGGGCGAGGAGGAGGAAGAGGAGTCGGCCGAGCTGCCCACCCTCAAGGCGAAAGACCCGGCCGAGGTCTTGAACGCGGAGGCGCAGGCGAAGCAGACGAAGGCGCCGCCGCGCTACTCGGAGTCGAGCCTGCTGGGCGCGATGGAGACGGCGGGGAAGAAGGTCGAGGACGAGGAGCTGCGTCTGGCGATGAAGGAGGCGGGGCTCGGGACTCCGGCGACGCGCGCCTCCATCATCGAGACGCTGTTGAAGAGAGATTACGTCACGCGCGAGAAGAAGTCGCTCGTCGCGACGGCGAAGGGCGCGGCCCTCATCAAGATGCTTCCCAGCCCGCTCCTGAAGTCGGCCGAGCTGACCGGCCGCTGGGAGCAGAAGCTCTCGCGCATGGCGCGGCGCGAGTACGAACTCGACGCCTTCATGGTCGAGGTGCGCTCGATGGTCACGGAACTGGTCGGGCAGATCGCGGGCTCAGAGGTCGAGCGCCCCGCCGCCGTGTCGGCGACCGCGCGCCAGATTCCGAGACCCGAGGGCGCGCTCGACTGCCCGAAGTGTAAGAAGGAGTCGCGCGAAGGATTTTTGATAGAGCGCGAGGGCGCTGCGGGAAAGTTCCTCGCCTGCTCCGCGGGGCGCGAGGCGTGCGGCTACCTGAGCGACGCGCCGAAGAACGCGAAGCAGCGCAAGGCGCTTCTGCAAACTCCCTGTCAGACCTGCGGCGGCGCGATGCGCCTGCGCCTGCCGAAGGAGAAGGGCAAGCACGCCTTCCTCTCCTGCGTGCGCTACCCGGACTGCCGCGGCGCGCGCTGGTTCGACGAGAAGGGCGCGCTCGAAGAGCCGCGCCCGGAGCCCGAGGCGGGCCCGCCCTGTCTCCTCTGCAACACGCCGATGCTCAAGCGCGGCCCCACCTCCGCCGGCAGTTACTTCTGGTCATGCCCGCGCTGGCGCAGCGACGGCTCGGGCTGCAACGCCAAGCCCGTCTGGATCAACGAGCGCGCCGTGTGACGCCCGTCATCTGAGAAACAGCACCTGCTGGTCTACGTAGTTGCCCCGCTCGGGATAGTCGTAGGTGTGGTTAACGTTCGGCAGGGCGTTGCTGATGGCGTTGTAGTCGTTCATCACGGCGGCGAAGTGCCCGGGGTGGATCGTCTTGTCGGTGATGACGAACTGCCCGAACGCGCCGCCCGGAGCTTTACGGAGTTCCCACGACGCGAGGATGCGGTTCTGGGGCACGGTCGGGGTGATGATCTCGAACTGCTGCCCCGGGTCGATCTCTTGCAGGAAGACCCCCGGGTTGTTCCCCTCCCACTCGCGCACGGCCTGCACCACGTCGAGCCCCATATCCACCCAGCAGAAATGTATGTAGCCCGGGATCACGCCCTGCTCTAAGTTCCCTTTGATGCACCCGTAGGCGTACTCCACCGCGACGTAGAAGGATTTCGACCACGCCAGGACGGCCTTCGTCTGCATGTGCGTCATGACGTGCTTGGCGCGCCACTCGTCGCGGATGATGACCGGCTTGTCGAAGCGCTCGTTGGGGACGGCCGAGAAGCCGCTGCCGAGCGCCGCGTAGGGGGCCCCGCTGCCGCGGAAGACGAGCCGGCTCATGGGCGACCACGCGCGCATGCCCTCGATGAAGGGCGCGCTGTTGTGGAGGAAAACGTCGTCCCTCATCACAAGGTCGTTGTGTGCGCGCATGTAGTTTTTCACCCGCTCCCTGTCTGGCGCGGACATGTCGTAGAGGGTCTGCTTGATTCCGAGGACGTTGGCGGCGTATTGGATGGCTGCTGTGCTCATGCGCTCTCCTTTGGCGTGAGTGTCGAGAAGCGTTGAAAGGTTCGAGCCGTTGCGAGGGCGGCCGGGATGTGCCTGACTACCGTGAGTGGCCCGCGCATCATATAGAATTCGGGCGTCGCGCGAAAGCTTTTCCGCGCGACGCCCGACACGCGCAGGGATGCCACCCGTTTTACCGAGGAGCAGCGTGGCGCTTAAGGGTTGACCGCCGCGTGGAGCGAGCGGGTCGGAGTTACTTCAAGCGGGACTTACTTCACAGCACGCACCCGCTCGCTAGCGCCCGCGGTACTTTACCCGCCAGAGTTCGAAGTTCTCGTCGTCGAAGCCCTTGAGCATCACCTCCGAGGGCTCGGCCGTGAGGCCGCTCAATGGGTCTTCGAGCAGTTCCGCGACCTCGGGGTCGCGCCGCACGTGGGAGGTGATGACGCAGTCCTCGCCGGTCGAGAGCGGTTCGAGGCGCGCGGCGATGTTGACGTTCGAGCCGAAGTAGTCGAGCCGCTCGTTGAGCGTGACGGCGATGCAGGCGCCCGCGTGGAGCCCAGCCTTGAGCGTGAGTGGGCGCGCGCCCCCGGGCGGCGAGGCGAGCTTCGCTTGCGCGGCCATGATGGCGCGCAGCGCGGGCGCCGGGCGCGGGAAGACGGCCATCACGGCGTCGCCCAGCGTCTTGACGATGGAGCCGCCCTCGGCGGCTATCTCTTCGCGCAGCACGTCGAAATGAATCATCACGGCGCCGAAGGCCACGGCGTCGCCGATCTCGCGGTAGAGGCGCGTCGAGTTGCGCAGGTCTGTGAAGAGGATCGCCATCTGGCCGACGTTGATGCGGTCGCCGGGGCGCAGCGCCTCCGCGGCGAAGAGGTCGCGGAAGATTTGGAGCGCGGTGACCTCGGCGGCCGTCGCCGTCTGCCCGCCCCACGCCTCGCGCTCGATGCGGAAGAGCCGTTCGTCGCTGGTGTCGTTCCTGAAGTTGATGACGGGGTGCGTCGAGGCCGTCAACTCTTCTTCCCCTCCGGCGTCGGCGGCGCCGAACGTCAATTCTTCGGCGCCCGAGGCCGAGACGAGGAGCGTGCGCGCGTCATCGCCCGCGCCGGTGCGGAGGCGGTGGCGCCCCTCTTCGAGCAGCGGCGCGACCGTGCGCGACTCGCCCGCGGGGACGAGTTGCTGGACGACGACGTGCGGCGTGACCTGCGGGCCGCCGACGCAGAAGTCGCGCCCGACGACGCTGCGGACTGAGGCGTTGGGGCGGAAGACGACCTCGACCGAGCGGTCGAAGTCAACGGTGAAGTCTATCGAGCACGAATCGCAGTGCTGATCCGGGCGCACGTCGCGGAGCGTGCCGGCCGACTGCTGCGCGCCGCGGCAGTCGGGGCAGAGCAGTTCCCAGCGCAGGTCGAGCAGCCCCGCGCGCGTCGCCCTCAGACACAGTTCGAGCGCCTTGCGGCGCGGCTCGCCCCACGCGTCGGCGAGCGCGTAAGGGCGCAGGTGCGCGAGCGACACCTCGTCGGCGGACGCGACCGTCTCGCAGAGGCGCGTGGTGAGACGCGCGTCCGCGCCTTCGCGCACGAGCCGGTCGCGCAGCGAGTCGATCAACGCGCGCACGCCCGCGCCGAGTCCGACCGTGCGGCTCTCGTCAACGCTCTGCGCCTGGTCTGCGAGGGCGAGTTGGTCGTAGCGGCGGAAGACCTCCGCGAACTTGCGCGCGCTGACGCGGCCGATCTGGAGTGGGATGACCGCGCGGCCGAGCGCGCCGCGCGGTCGCACGCGCACGTCGTAGACGAGCCGCGTGCCGCCGCCCTCGCGCTCGGAGAGTTCGGCCTCGACGCGCATCTCCGAAACAGGCCCCGTCCGGTAGCGCCGCGCCACGCCGAAGCGGTAGGGGCGCACCCACTCGAACGGCTCCTCCTCCCACTCGACACCGACGCCGAGCTTCGTCAGGCGCAGGCGTCGGCGGGCGACGCCACCTTTGATTTCTGTCTTGGCCTGTGCGGAAACGTCGGGCAGACCCGCGTCGCGGTTGAAGCGGTTCGTGTCGGAGACGAGCGGCCAGAGCGCCTGCGGGCTCGCGCGCAGGTCGTACTCCCAACGATAGTGAAACTCTTTCTTGCTCACGCGGCTCCGTTCGACGGAAGGAAGGTGTCGCGCCGCGCCTTGGAAGGAAAGACCCTGGACACGCGCGCCCGACGGCGCAACATTCTTGACGCCGCCGCGCGGCGAGTCAACAAGTTTCTCGGCCACGCGTTAGATTACGCGGCCGAGCGCGCGCGCGGATTTTTGATTCGAGCGCGAAAGAAAAGTTGATGACAGCGGCGGCGCCATTTGCTACAAGTTGTCGTAGCTGTACTGAAGATCAAGCGAAGAAGGAGAAAAGGGAATGGCTTCCAAGAAGTCCTCAAAGAAGTCGTCAAAGAAGGACGACAAGGAGACCGCGAAGAAGGGCGGCGCCAAGGGCGGAGCGAAGAAGTCTGCCGGCAAGGGCGGCGCCAAGAAGGGCGGCGGCGGCAGCAAGAAGTCCGCGTCTAAGGGCGGCGCGAAGAAGGGCGGCGCCAAGGGCGGGGCCAAGAAAGGCGGAGCGTCCAAAGGCGGAGCCAAGAAGGGTGGCGCCAAGAAAGGCGGCGCGACCAAGGGCGGAGCGAAGAAAGGCGGCGGAGCCAAGAAGGGCGGCGGCGCGAAGAAGGGCGGAGCTAAGAAAGGCGGAGCTAAGAAAGGCGCCTCGAAGAAGGGCGGCTCCAAGAAAGGCGGCGGGCGCTCGATCCTCAGCCAGGTCAGGGACGCCGCGGGCGACATTCTCGTCGGCGCGGGCGTCGGCGCGCTGATCGGCGCGGTTAAGGGCGGTGTCGAGCAGATTGATGAGAAGGCCGCCGGAGTCGAGGACGAACTCAAGACGACCAACCAGCAGGGCGGCAAGAAGTAAAGGCGGAAGCCCGACCATGAGGGAGGACTCCGGCCAAACGCAAGGAGGAGGATGAGGGGCAGCGTGCTTCTCATCCTCCTCCTTGTTATTACCCCGAGCCCTCCCTCACGGTTGGGCTTGCGCCTCAGTCCTTCCGTCTCTTAAAGAAGAGCGCGGTGGGGGCGTTGGCTGAGGCGCCGGGTCGCGGGTCAGGGCGTATGTCGAGCGGGCCTTCGCCGACCATCTCCCAGCCGTCAGTGCCGAGCTTCGCGATGGCCTTCGCGTAAGAGCTGCCGCCGAGCGTGGCCTCGACCGTCTCAATCTTTATCCCCTCGTCCTTAAAATATGTGATCCAGAAGAAGAGCCGCGGCGTCGGCGGCCCCTGCGCCTTCACGACCGCGCAGTATTCCCACTGCGAGTCGCGTCTCGGCTCGACGGCCGCGCGCGCGTGCGCCGCGGGCGGGGCGGCGAGCGAGCCGTAGAGTGCGTGCCCCGCGAGGCCGGCCGCGAGCGATAGGGCTACGGTCAAAAGGTAGTGCCTTCTGTTCATTCTCACTCTCCTTTTTAAGAAAGGTGACGCGGGTTGCGTCTCGGAGTCGGATGCGAGCGCTTGGACGCGCCGGGGCGGGTGGGGACTGACGGCGTACACACTCGGAGTACACGCTCAGAGCCGCGACGTGTTCCCCTTGTCTCGCGCGAGCAGCTTGGCCATGAGGTTGCGAAGGCGGTCGAAGTCGATGGGCTTGGTCAGGTAGCCGTTGAATCCGGCGTCGAAGGCCGCCTGGCGGAAGCCGTCGGTGTCGAAGGCAGTGAGCGCGACGACGGGGACGGTCTGTAGCGCCTCCTCCTCGCGGATGCGTCGCGTGGCGGCGAGCCCGTCCTGCTGCGGCATGGCGATGTCCATCAGGATGAGGTCGGGGCGCGCCAGTCTCGCCACGTTGAGCGCGTCGGCGCCGTTCGTCGCGGTGACGACGCGGTAGCCCATGTCCTGAAGCGAGAGGCTGATGAGGATGAGGTTGTCGTTCATGTCGTCCACGACCAAAACGGTCTGGCCGGTCTCATTCTTCAGAGGCAGTTCAACGGTCATGCCGAGCATTATCCCCCACTCGCCCTAAAACCCAAACCCATAAGCGCCGCCAAAAAAAGCTGAGGCCCGGCTGCGCTCTCCCCTTCACAGCCGGGCCCCGACTTTGTGGTTGCCGGCGCAACGGCACCGTAACCAGTCTCGGTTCCGAGACGCAATTAAGCTAAACAACCTGCGTGCCACGTCGCCCGCGACCACGCGCATCACACACGTTCGACGTTTTCGGCCAAATTACTTCGTTTGAAAAGCGCGGTTCAGGCCGGGAGTCGTCAACGGGTGACGAAATGGTTGATGGCCCTAACCAAATCGGCAGGGGACTTCAGAGCATGTACGTCCAGCTCTGCTCGCCGTTCATCACCACGACGATGCGGACGCCTGCGGCCCTGAGCGCGCCGCGCAGGCGGCCGTTGCCGAGGAGTTGGTTGCCGGCCTCGCGCGTCAGCGTCGCGCCCGTCAGCGAGAGCGTCGCGGTCTGCGGGTCGCCGCTCACGGCCGCGTGCACCCTGTGCCCGCGCGAGGCGAGGTCGCGCGTTACCTCGGCGACCGCCTCGGGGCGCGACGCGGCGGGGGCCTTCGGGGGCTGCGGCGCGGGCTGCGCGTTCGACGGCTGGGGTGTGTCGGCGGCGGGCGCGGGCGCGGGCGGCGCGGCGGTGCCGACGGCGGGCGGCGCCGGCTGCCAACTCGTCGCAGAGTTGCCCGGGGGCTGCGCCCCGGACGCGGGCTGACCCGGCTGACCCGAGAAGTTGCCGAGCAGCGCCGAGCGCGCCTGATTGACGGGGTTCCCCTGCGTCTGCTCTGCCGGCCGTGTCTCTGCGGTCTGCTGCTCCGAGGGGGTGTTCGTCGGGAGGAGTGCCCTGGGCTGTGTGGGCTCGGCCGCCGTCCGCCTCGCCTGTTCGGGCGCGGGTGCGCTGTTCAGTTCGGCGCGGTAGACCTCGTAGCTGATGCCGCCGATCATCCAGAGGCAGAGGAAGGTGGCGACCCCGGCCAGCGCCCAGACGGTCGAGACGTGCAGCCGCCCGACCAAAGGGATGTCATAAAAGACACGGATGGCGTGCCCGCGCCCGTGCCCACGGCCTTGGGAGCGCCTGCGGTCTGCGACATAAATAAAGGTCAGCACCCCGAGGATGCCCAGCGGGCCGAAGAGCGCCCCCAAAAGGAGCCCCGGGAGGAAGCTCCGCCCGCGCTCCCTGAGCATCCAGCCCGTTATCAGGCCGGGCACCACCGCCCAGAAGAAGATCAGCAGAGCCGTTGTCACCATATTCGTCCCGGAAATCACCCCTGTCCCGCCGGAAAAAGAGCACCAGCCCTTTTTTATCACAAACCCACGCCATTTTTTGAGCCGATTTGACGCACGGACGTTCGCCGACCCGGCCTGAAACCCGAACGCCCGCCCTCCGAGCACAAACTTTCCGCCTCCGAGGACGAACGTTCTATCTCAAAGAGGGACAATTTCGCCTTTTTTCTCGAACATTGAGCCTCTGAGGCGGAAACTCCGAGCATTTTTCCTCGACGTTCCGTGTTCCGAGGTTCGACTTTTCACCTTTTTGCACGAAGGTTCAGCCTTCAAAACGGAACGTTATAGTTAAGAGTGGGGAACGTCGAGCCTTTGAGGCTCAACATTCGGGCTCGGAGGCTTAACATTCGGGCTCGGAGGCTCAACGTCGGGGTTCAAAGTGCCTTTTTCAACCTTCCGGGGACGATTCGGGGAACCGGCGGCCGGCGAAAGCGTCTAGTTTATCGGGAAAAACGGCCATTCTCCGCCGACGGCTGGAATATAAAGGTAAATTATGCTATTTCTTCGGTTAGGGCTTCGGATTTGGCGCCGTGCAAACGAACCGGCGCGTTGTCGGCCGCATCTCAGGGGCGTGTCCGTGTTTGAACCTCCCTTTAACAGCTCGTCGCCGGGGCGGTGGCACGAGTACAACTGGAAAAGAGCGTCAAACATCTAATGTCACTCGCATCAACGACTTAATTGCGTGCGGGGTGGGGCGGCCGACGGCGTGTGTTTAGAAACTTAAATGTCCGAAGCCACGTATGAGACGCTTTCCGCGGCTAAGGCGTCTGAACGGGGGGCCGAGATTTGAGCGAGAAGATGAAGAAGCAGGGGTTGGATTTATTGGAGACGGGCGGCGAAAAATTCTATGAGGGCTACGGCGAGGTCGTTTCGGGCGACCCCGTATCCGAGCGCGATATTGACGACGTGCTCCAGAAACTCGAAGCGGCGACCATCGGCGCGGTCGAGTCGGACGAAGAACTCATTTCCGAGGTCGCTTCGCTGGCGACCGACGTGGAAGAAGAGGGCACGCTCGACGAGGTTGACGACCTCGACCTCTCGGCGGGCGAGGACGAGAAGTCGGCCGACCCCGTGCGCGTCTACCTGCGCCAGATGGGCACCGTGCCGCTTCTGACGCGCGAGCAGGAGGTCTCCATATCGCAGCGCATCGAGCGCGGCCAGATCAAGACCCACAAGGCCATCTCGCGCTCGCCCATCGCGGTCAAGGAACTCATCCGCATCGGCGACGAGTTACAGTCGGGCGACCTGAGCATCCGTGACATCGTTAACTTCTCCGACCAGGCCGACGTGTCGGAGGCCGAGGACAAGGCCGACGAGTATTTGCAGTGGACGCTCGAAGGCGTCGAGAACATTCGCAAGCACTTCAAAGAGGGCCTGAAGGAGTGGGAGAAGCTCGCCGCCGAGCAGAAGCTGACGCGCGGCAAGCCGACCAAGAAGCTCCTGCGCCTCAAGCGCAAGGTTGCGCGCACGCGCCTCGAAATCTCGCAGGAGATTAAGAACCTCAACCTGAAAGAGTCGGCGCGCCTGCGCCTGATCGACGCCATCGCCGTCGCGCACAAAGAGGTGCGCTCGGCCGAGCGCGAGATCAAGAAGCTCTCGGACAAGCTTG
>JBEVJD010000513.1:0-8254 GCA_040510435.1 Pyrinomonadaceae bacterium
AATTATGCTCCGTGCAGGCATCGTCGGGCTGCCGAACGTCGGCAAGTCCACACTCTTCAACGCGCTCACCGCGCAGGCGTCGGCGCTCGCCGCCAACTACCCCTTCGCCACCATCGAGCCCAACGTCGGCGTCGTCCCCGTCCCCGACGAGCGGCTCGAACCCTTAGCGAAGATCGTCAAGACGACAACCATCGTCCCCGCCACGGTCGAGTTCGTGGACATCGCGGGCCTCGTGCGCGGCGCGTCGAAGGGCGAAGGCTTGGGCAACCAATTCCTCGCCAACATCCGCGAGACCGACGCCGTCATCCACGTCGTCCGCTGCTTCGAGGACGAGAACATCCACCACGTCGAGGGCACCGTCGATCCGCGCCGCGACATCGACACCATCCAGGTCGAGTTGGCGCTCGCAGACCTCTCGACGGTCGAGCGCCGCCGCGAGAAGGCGCAGAAGACAGCCAAAAGCGGCGACAAGACGGCCAAGACCGAGATCGAAGTGGCCGACAAGCTGCTCGCCGTCCTCTCCGACGGCAAGCCCGCGCGCACGGCCGACCTCGACGACTCGGAGCGCGCCGTCGCGCGCGGCTTCTTCCTCCTCACCTCGAAGCCGACCATCTACGCCGCCAACGTGGACGAGGCGACGCTCGCCGACCCCGAGTCGAACCCGCACGTCCGCGCGGTGCACGAGATTGCCGACGCCGAGGCCGCCGAGTACGTCCCCATCTGCGCGCAGCTCGAAGCCGAGCTGGTCGCGCTCGCGCCCGAAGACCGCAAGGGCTACCTCTCGGAGCTGGGCGTCGAGTCGAGCGGCGTAGACCGTCTCATCAAGAGCGCCTACCGCCTGCTCGGGCTGATGTCGTTCCTCACGGCGGGCGAGAAGGAGGTGCGCGCCTGGACAGTCCCCCGCGGCACGCGCGCCCCGCAGGCCGCCGGCACCATCCACTCCGACATCGAGCGTGGATTCATCCGCGCCGAGATCGTCTCCTACGACGACCTCACCCGCGCCCGCACCTACGCCGCCGCCCGCGAACAAGGACTCCTCCGCCTCGAAGGCAAAGACTACGTCATGCAGGAGGGCGACATCGTCAACTTCCGCTTCAACGTCTGAAGCACACCTGCATCCGTTGACACCTCACTCTCCCACTAATATCCTTCCCGCGCCTTACCGAGAGAAAAGTACCTCACCGTGATAAACTGCCGCCCTACAGCATTCCAAAATTCGCCGTGGTAATAATGTGGTTCGGCTTGAACGTCTGAGGCGCAGCCGCAGGCTCGCTAACCGAAAGGAAAATCAGGTGACCTCTTTGTGCCCCATCCATCAGCCGCGACATGCGCGCCGCGGCCGGTTGCTCTCACTGGCGTTGTTCTGCCTTGCACTTTTACTTAACGCGGCCGCGGAGACGCGCGCTCAGACGCCGACGTCGACACCGACGCCGGTGCCGCCAGCGTTGGCCGACCTCACCGTCACCAAGTCGGGCGACGAGTCGGCAGCGGTCGGCGGCACGATCACGTACGACCTCGTCGTCTCCAACGGCGGGCCGGACACGGCCGTCAACGTAGTGCTCACCGACCCCATCCCGGCGAACACGACGTTCGTGAGCGTCAACGTAACGTCGGGCGACGGCACCGCTTCGTTCGACGGCACCACCGTCACCGTCACCTTCGAGTCCATCGCCGCCTTCGAGAGCGGCAGCGCCAGGCTCGTCGTGATGGTCAACGGCGACACGCCGCAGGGCACCGTCATCAGCAACACCGTGACGGGCCGCTCAGACGCGTCCGACCCGCAGTTGTTCGACAACACCGCGACCGCGCTCACGGCCGTCACCGGCACCTTCGCGGGCGACCTGCTCATCACCGAGTTCCGCCTGCGCGGCCCCGGCGGTGCGAACGACGAGTACATCGAGGTCTACAACAACGGCGACGCGCCGCACAACGTCAACGCCACCGACGGCTCGGGCGGCTACGCAGTCGCGGCCTCCGACGGCGTCGTCCGCTGCGTCATCCCCAACGGCACACTCCTCCCTGCGCGCGGCCATTTCCTCTGCGTCAACGAGACCGCCTACTCTCTCGCGTTATACCCCGCGGGCGAACTCTCGACTGCCACGGGCGATGCCACCTACACGTCCGACATTCCCGACAACGCCGGCATCGCACTCTTCAGGACGGCGAACACTCAGAACTTCAACCTCGCCAACAGGCTCGACGCGGTCGGCTCGACCTCCGTCGAGGATACGCTCTACAGGGAGGGCACGGGCTACCCCGCGCTCTCGCCCCTCGGCTTAGAGTACGCCTTCTACCGCGACAACTGCGGCAAGTCGGGCTCCATCGCGGCCAACGGCAACTGCACGACGGCCGGGCTGCCCAGAGACACCAACAACAACGCCGCCGACTTCGTCTACGTCGAGCCGAACGGCCAATCGGCTGGCGCCGGCCAGCGGCTCGGCGCGCCGGGGCCGGAGAACCTTTTGAGTCCCATCCAGAGCAACGCCTCGTTCGACGTGGCACTGCTCGACCCTTGCGTCGGCTCCGGCAGCCCGCCGAACCGCGTGCGCAGTTTCACCTCCGACCCGGCGAACAACTCCACCTTCGGCACGCTCGACATCCGCCGCACCGTGACGAACGGCACGGGGCAGAACGTCACGCGCCTGCGCTTCCGCATCATTGACCTGACGACCTTCCCCGCGCCCGCCGCCATCGCCGACCTGCGCGCGAGGACTTCGACTCCGGTCGTCGTCACCGTCGACCGCGCGCCCTGCGGCTCGGGCACGAGCAGCATCACCGTGGAGGGCACGACGCTGGAGCAGCCGCCCGTGCAGGTGAACGGCGGCGGCTTCAACTCCTCGCTCTCCTCGGGCACGATCACGCTTCAGACGCCGCTCGCCGAGGGCGCGAGCATCGACGTGCGCTTCCTGCTCGGCATCCAGCAGACCGGCACCTTCAGGTTCTTCATCAACGTCGAGGCGCTGACGCGCGAGCCCGACATCATCATCGAGGAACTACCGCGGCCGACGACGGTGCGGCCCCGCAAGGGCGTGCGCCCCGTGGCCGCCAAGTCGAGCCCGGGCGGTGGCAAATAGGTCTCGCAACGAAACCCGTTCAGAGGTGCCGCGAATGAACTGTCCTGTCTGTCAATCGGAGAAATTCGGCCCGGCGGAGTTGGACGCCGGGCTCCACGCCTTCAGGTGCGAGTCGTGCGCGGGCAACTGGGTTCGCGGCGGCAGTTATTGGGAGTGGCTCCGCGTCCACGGCGATAACCTGCCGGAGCGGCGCGAGCCCACGGCCGGCGAGGCCGCGCAGGAAGACCGCAGGGCCAAGCTCTGCCCGGACTGTCACACGCCGATGTTCCGCTACACGGTGGGGCACGGGCTCGGCTTCGGGCTCGACCAGTGTCCGGCCTGCAAGGGCATCTGGCTCGACGCCGCCGAGTGGGAGGCGCTACGCAAGCGCAACCTGCACGACGACATCCACGCCGTCTTCACCGCGCCCTGGCAGGCCGAGGTCTCGCGCGAGGAACGACGCCGCCGCCTCGAACAGATTTACCTGAAGCGGTTCGGCGCGGAGGACTACGAGGAGGTCACGAGGGTGCGCGAATGGCTCGACGCCAGCGCGCGCAAGCAGGAACTCCTCGCCTACCTGACCGACCCGAACCCCTGGAGCGTCTGAGCGGAGGCTCCCCGGCGGCGCCGGAGTTTCAACGCCGCACGCACGCGAAGAGGCCGACGCGACGGATGGTTTGTCCGTCGCGTCGGCCCTTTTTTATCCGCCGTCAACGTGCAGGCTCAGGGGGCCGGCGCCGCGTTGTAATAGATGCTCGCGCCCGGGCCCAGCGGCAGACCCAGCAGATACCAGACGATCAGGAGCAGCGTCCAGAGGATGAAGAACGTCACCGAGTAAGGCAGCATCGTCGCCATCACCGTCCCGATGCCTGCGCGCCGGTCGTAGCGCTGCGCGAAGGCCACCACGAGCGGGAAGTATGACATCAGCGGCGTGATGATGTTGGCGACCGAGTCGCCGACGCGGTAGCCGGCCTGCGTCAGCTCGGGCGAGTAGCCGAGCAGCATGAACATCGGCACGAAGACCGGCGCCATCACCGCCCACTTCGCCGATGCGCTCCCCAGCACGAGGTCGAGGAGCACGGTCACGACGATGAAGCAGATGATGAGCGGGACGCCGCTGATGCCCGACGCCTGCAACAGCGCGGCCCCCTTCACAGCCGTGATGACGCCGAGGTGCGTCCAGTTGAAGAAGGCCACGAACTGCGCGGCGAAGAAGGCGAGCACGAGGTAGAGCGACATCGTCGCCATCGCCTTCTCCATCGACTTCATCACGTCTGAGTCGCTGCGGATGGTGCCCGCGCCGATGCCGTAGGCGAGCCCCACGAGCGCGCCGCCGAAGAAGATGATCGCGACGATGCCCTTCAGGAACGGCGAGTCCAGCACGCCGCCCGTCTTCAGGTCGCGGAGGTATCCGCCCTCCGGCACGAGTCCCAGCAGGATGACGCCGACGAGCACGAGCGTCGTCAACAGCGCCCACCAGAGTCCGCGCCTCTCGTTCGCGCTCAGCTCTTTCAGCTCCTCAGGCTTCTCGTCGCCCGTGTACTCGCCCAGGCGCGGCACGACGACGCGCTCTGTGATGAACGTCCCCGACAGCACGATGAGGACGGCCGAGGCCGCCGCGAAATAGTAGTTGGCCGCCGCGGTGACGGCGTAACCCTTGTCGAGGATGCGCGCGGCCTCCTGCGTGATGCCCGCGAGCAGAGGGTCGGTCGGCCCCAGTAGAAAGTTCGCGCAGAAGCCGCCCGACACGCCCGCAAACGCCGCCGCGAGCCCCGCCAGCGGGTGCCGCCCCACGGCGAGGAAGATCATCGCGCCCAAAGGGATGACGAGCACGTAACCCACGTCGCTCGCCATGTGCGACAGCACGCCCGCGAAGACGACCACCATCGTGAGCAGACGCCGCGGGGCCGAAAGCACCACCGCCCGCAGCGCCGCCGAGATGAGCCCGCTCCCCTCGGCCACGGCGATGCCGAGCATCGCGACGAGCACCGTCCCCAAAGGCGCGAAGCCCGTGAAGTTCGTCACCAGCGAGGTCAGGATGCGGTGCAGCCCCGCGACGTTCAGCAGGCTCTCGGCCTGGATGACCTGCTTCGTGCCCGGGTGGATGACCGACACGCCCATCCACGACGCGACGGCCGACAGCAGGACGACGAACAGGGCGAGGATGACGAACAGCGTCGCCGGGTGCGGCAGGATGTTCCCGGCCCTCTCAATCGCCCCGAGGAAACGGTTCATCCAGGAATCTTTGGCGACGCCCGCATCTACTTGTTTAGGTGTAGCTTCCACTTTAACCCCCAGAGTGAGCCGCCCCCGGCCGGCGGCGTGCAGGAGAACCGGCGCACCCAAGAGATGCCGCCGGGCTGACAGACGGTTTGCCGTTTCCGCTAGGATTACCGCTGCCGGCTCTGAGGTCAAGCGAAGAGGTGCCGACCCGGACACACGAAGAGGCCGGCGCGTCGGACTGTTCCCCGACGCGCCGGCCTCTTCGTGTTGTGCCCTTGTTACTTGAGCAGGGCGCGGACGCCCGCGAGCACCAGGTAGATGACGGCGAGCGTGACGGCCACCTTGATGAGCAGGACGGCCAGTTTGACGAAGGCCGCGACGGCGATCCCGGCCGCGGCGAAGACCAGCGGGACGACGACGACCAGGACGAACAGACCCAGCAGGATGATTCCGACGATGCGCAACATGTCTTTCGCGTCTTTCATAATTTCACCTCTAACACCCGCCGCGGTTTTTTTGGATTGCGGGACGACTCCCGGCGGCGTCTCGACTCCCTATACGACCGCCGCGGGGGGCGCGTTCCGTCCAAGATTTTACACCTTTCGTCAAATGTTTGCTCTCACAATTTTGTCACCGCGACTGCGCCCCCGCCCCCGCGGTTTGTGCTAAGCTTTCCGCAGTTCTCCCGAAAAAAAGAGGTTACGACGGAGTTTGTGAGCCATGCCGAGCCGCGCGAGTGAGAGCCTGTTCGCAGACGAGCCGGAGGCCGAGGCGCCGCCGGACGCTTTGGCGCCGCTGGCCGAGCGCGTGCGGCCGCGCACGCTCGAAGAGTTCGTCGGGCAGCAGCACCTCGTCGGCGAGGGGCGTGTGCTGCGGCGCGTGATCGAGGGCGGGGGGCTTCTGCCCTCGCTGATACTGTGGGGCGGGCCCGGCACGGGCAAAACGACGCTGGCGCGGCTGCTGGCGAGCCGGAGCGGCGCGCGCTTCGTGGCGCTCTCGGCGGTCTTCTCGGGCGTCAAGGAGGTGCGCGCGGCCATCGCCGAGGCGCGCGAGGAGAAGCGCCGAGGCCGCCGCACGACGCTCTTCATCGACGAGATACACCGCTTCAACAAGGCGCAGCAGGACGCGCTTCTGCCCGCGGTCGAGGACGGCACGGTCACGCTCATCGGCGCGACGACCGAGAACCCTTCGTTCGAGGTCATCGGCGCGCTGCTCTCGCGCAGCCGCGTCCTGACGCTCGAACCCCTGGGCGAAGAGGACGTGGTCGCCCTGCTGCGCCGCGCGCTCGAAGACTCGGAGCGCGGGTTGGCCGGCCTCAACCCAAAGCTCTCCGACGAGCTGCTCTCGCGCATCGCGCACGCCTCTGGCGGCGACGCGCGCGTCGCGCTCACGGCACTGGAGTCCGCGGTCGAGGCGACCGAGCCGGACAAGAAGGGCGTCCGCCGCGTCAGCGAAGAGACCGTAGTCGAAGCGCTCGGGCGCGCTCGCTACGCCTACGATAAGGGAGGCGAGGAGCATTACAACCTCGCCTCCGCGCTCATCAAGTCTCTGCGCAACTCGGACGCGGACGCCGGCCTCTACTGGCTCGCGCGGCTCATCGAGGGCGGGGCCGACCCCGTCTTCATCGCGCGCCGCCTCTGCATCCTCGCCTCCGAAGACGTGGGGCTCGCAGACCCGCAGGCGATGGTGCAGGCCGCCGCCGCCGCGCAGATCACGCAGCTCATCGGGCTGCCCGAGGCGCTCTACCCGCTCTCGCAGGCGACCGTCTATCTGGCGCGCGCGCCCAAGTCGAACGCCGTCAAGCGCGCTTACATGGCCGCCGCCGCGGACGCGTCCGAGACGGCGCGCGAGCCCGTACCGCTGCACCTGCGTAACGCCGTCACGCCTTTGATGAAGCGCTCGGGCTACGGCAAAGGCTACCGCTACGCGCACGACGACCCCGCGGCCAGCCGCGAGATGGCCTGCCTGCCAGAGGGCTTGCAGGGGAGAAAGTATTGGGAAGACGAGGAGTCAGGAGTCAGAAGTCAGGAGTCAGAATAAGAAGAGCCGTGCGCGCTTCATTCTGACTTCTGACTTCTGACTCCTGACTCCCTTCAAACTTATGAGCACGAGGAAGTCGGACAAGGAGTTGGCGTTTCTGCACGACCTGTACGTGGCGACGGACTGGGGCGAGCGTTTCGCGGAGTTGGTTGACCAGCACGTCCAGTTGCCGAAGGAGGGGCGCGCCCTCTACGTCGGGGCGGGGACGGGCGGGCACGCGCTGGCGCTGGCGGCGAGGGGCGGCGCGGCGTTGGAGTTGGTCGGCGTCGAGGAGAGCGAGGGGCAGGTTGAGCTGGCGCGCGCGAAGGCCGCGGCGGTCGAGGGCGTCGGCGTCGATTTCCGACACGCGCAGCTCGAAGACCTGGGGTTCGAGGACGAGCAGTTCGACCTCGTCGTCGGCGACGCCTCGCTCGTCGCGCCGGAGCGCCTGCCCGAAATGCTCGCCGAGATGGTGCGCGTGGCCGCGCCGGGCGCGACCGTCTCCCTGAGCGTCGTGTCGGCTTCGAGCTACGGCGAGTTCTTCTCGGTCTTCTGGGAGGCTCTGGCGAACGCGGACTACATGGAGCAGGCCGAGGGCGTCGGCTCGCTCATCGCGGAGCTTCCGACCGTCTCGGACGTGGAGGCGCTGGCGCGGCGCGAGGCGCTCGAAGAGGTGAGGTCATGGACGACGATTGAAGAGTTCGACTTCCCCGCGGGGCGCGAGTTCCTCGACGCGCCGCTCGTGCGGGATTTCCTGCTCGACCACTGGCTCGAATCGCTCCCCGACGAAGAGGCGCGCGGGCGCGTTCTGGACGAGGTCGTCCGCATCATCGACGACGACCGCCACGAGATAGACTTCTCGCTCACGGTCAAGGCGACCATCGTCATCGGGAAGAAGGCGGGTTAAGAGCAGGAAAGGGCGGAGAGGTAAAGACAGGGCGGCTCTCATCAAACGTTTG
>JBEVJD010000514.1:0-3169 GCA_040510435.1 Pyrinomonadaceae bacterium
TCCTCGACAACACCTCGCGCACACACTTCGACATGGGGAAGACCGACCCGGCGCGCGTCACCTTCGGCGCGGCCTCGGGCGAGCTGAACTACTACGTCTTTACCGGCGGCCGCGAGCGCACGCCGAAGAACGTCCTGCGCGACTACACAGACTTGACGGGACGCACGCCGCTGCCGCCGCGGTGGGCGCTCGGCAACCACCAGTCGCGCTGGTCTTACTACCCCGAGGCGCGCGTGCGCGAGGTCGCGCGCGGCTTCCGCAACTCGAAGATTCCGGCCGACGTGCTCTACCTCGACATCGATTACATGGACGGCTACCGCGTCTTCACATGGAACCGCGAGCGCTTCCCCGACCCCTCGAAGATGATGGCCGACCTGCGCGCCGACGGCTTCCGCGTCGTCCTCATCATCGACCCGGGCATCAAGGTTGACCCGAACTACCACGCCTACAAGGAGGGTCAGGCGGGCGGCCACTTCGTGAAGAACGCCGACGGGAGCGAGCTGCACGCGTCGGTCTGGCCCGGCGTCTGCGCCTTCCCCGACTTCACCGACGCGCGCGCGCGCGAGTGGTTCGCCTCGTACTACAAACAACATCTCGACGAGGGCGTCGCCGGCTTCTGGAACGACATGAACGAGCCCGGCGTCTTCCTCTCCGACCAGACGCCGAAGCCCGACGTTTATCACCACCCGATGAAGACCTTCCCGCTCAACGCGAAGCACGCGGGCGACGGGGCGCCGGGCACGCACGCGCGTTACCACAACGTCTACGGGATGCAGATGGCGCGCTCGACGTTCGAGGGCTTAAAGAAGCTCCGCCCCGACGAGCGCCCCTTCGTGCTAACGCGCGCGGGCTACGCGGGCGTGCAGCGCTTCTCGGCCGTGTGGACGGGCGACAACGTGGCGAGCTGGGATCATCTGAGACTTTCAATCCCGATGCTCGTCAACATGGGCGTCTCGGGCGTGCCCTTCGTCGGCGCGGACGTGGGGGGATTTTCCGGCAACCCGAGCCCGGAGCTTTACGCGCGCTGGCTCCAATCGGCCGCGCTCACGCCTTTCCTGCGCTCGCACTCCGAGGCCGGCTCGAAGCCGCACGAGCCCTACTCCTACGGCGAAGAGTTGACGAAGATCAACCGCGCCTCCGTCGAGCTGCGTTACCGTCTGCTCCCATACCTCTACACGCTCTTCCGCGAGCACACCGAGACGGGCGCGCCCGTCATGCGCCCGCTCTGGTTCGAGTACCCCGCCGACTCGCGCACATACACGATTGAAGACCAGTACCTCGTCGGCCGCGACCTGCTCGTCGCGCCCGTCGTGCGGGAGGGGGTGACGAAGCGCGGCGTCTACTTCCCCGCGGGCGACAACTGGGTTGACTGGTGGACGGGCAAGACGTACGAGGGCGGCAAGGACGCCGAGATAGAAGCGCCGCTCGAACGCCTCCCGCTCTTCGTCCGCGCGGGTGCCGTCATCCCCACGCAGGCGGTCGTCCAGCACACGGGCGAGATGTCGAAGTCGCCGCTCTCAATCCTCGTCGTCCCGGGCGCCGACGGCGCGAGCAGTTTCTACGAGGACGCGGGCGACGGCTACGGCGAACGCCGCACGACGACCGCGACGCTCCGCGGCGGCTCGCTCAAACTCGCGCGCGCGGGCGCGTACGCGGGACGCAGGCTCAGCGCGCTCGAATTCCTCCCCGGCCAACTGCCGCGCGAGGTGCGCCCCGTGCGCGGCAACCCGCTCCCGCCCTCCGCGCACAAGCTCGATGGACACGTCTTCGTGCCGCTCCCGCCGGGGGAGGACTTTGAAGAGTTCACGTTCGTCCCTTAAATCGTGATGCACAAGGCCAAGAAAGGTTCGGAGAGAATGGAACACTACCCCGGCGCGCTCGACCGCCGCCGCTTCCTCTCGTCGGTCGGCAAAGGACTCGGGCTGGCCGCGCTCTCTTCGTCGGCGGTGGCCTCTTTGCTCAAGGACGTGCGCGCGGCCGCCAAACGCGTCGCGCACCTCTCGGCCGCGGAGGCGGCGCGCGACGAAGAGTTCTGGTTCAACATCCAGCAGGCGTTCTCGGTCACGCGCGGGCTGCTCAACCTGAACAACGGCGGCGTCTCGCCCTCGCCCCGCATCGTCACCGAGGCGCTGGTGCGTTACCTCTGGCAGCAGGAGGACGCCACGGCCTACACGATGTGGGAAATCCTCGAACCGCAGTCCGAGACCATCCGCACGGGGCTCGCCGACCTGATGGGCTGCGACCGCGAGGAGGTCGCCATCACGCGCAACGCCTCCGACTCGCTCGAAGCCCTCCTCTTCGGCCTCGACCTCAAGCCCGGCGATGAGGTGCTGACGACGACGCAGGACTACCCGCGCATGCTCACCACGCTCCGGCAGCGCGAGCGGCGCGACAAGATAGTTTTGAAGCTCGTCAAGATTCCCGTCCCGCCGAAAGACCCTTCCGAGATCACGGCGGCCTACGAGGCCGCCTTCACGCCGCGCACGCGGCTCGTCCTCGTCTCGCACATGATTAACCTGACGGGGCAGATCACGCCCGTCCGCGACATCTGCGAGCTCGCGCGGCGGCGCGGCGCGGAGACCGTCGTTGACGGCGCGCACTCCTTCGCGCAGTTCAGCTTCCGCCGCGACGACCTCGGCTGTGATTACTTCGGCACGAGCCTCCACAAGTGGCTCCACGCGCCGAAGGGGACGGGGATGCTCTACGTCAGGAAGGAGAAGATTAAGAGCGTCTGGCCGCTCTTCGCCGCCGAGCGCGCGCAGGACGCGGACATCCGCAAGTTCGAGGAGACGGGCACGCGCTCGGCCGCGCAGCGTCTCGCCATCGGCGAAGCGCTCCTCTTCCACCAGGGCGTCGGCCCCGAGCGCAAGGAGGCGCGTCTGCGCTTCCTCGCGCGCCACTGGATGAACCAGTTGAAGAATGAACCGAACGTCCGCTTCAACACCTCCTTCGACGACCGCCAGTCCTGCGCGCTCGCCAACGTCGAAGTCTCAGGCACAGCCCCCGACGCCGTCTGCAACTACCTCATGCGCCGCCACAAAATCCTCGCCGTCCCCATCGTCCACGACGAATTCAAAGGCGTCCGCATCACCCCCAGCGTCTACACGACGCTGAAGGAACTCGACCGCTTCTCCGAAGTCATGTCAGGTATCGCGCGCAAGGGTCTGCC
>JBEVJD010000515.1:0-19286 GCA_040510435.1 Pyrinomonadaceae bacterium
TGGGCGCACATGCTCCGCACGGGGCAGTTCGACGAACAATCGGCAATGAAAGCCTTCGAGACCGTCGAGCGCAACGCGCGCGCGCAGGCGCAGCTCATAGACGACCTCCTCGACGTGTCGCGCATCGTGACGGGGAAGCTCAGGATAGACGTGCGACCGGTTGACCCGAACTCCTTCATCGAGGCGGCGGTCGAGTCCGTCCGCCCCGCGGCCGAGGCCAAGGGCGTGCGCTTGCAGAAAGTCCTGGACACGGGCTCCGTCTCCGTCTCGGGCGACCCCGTCCGCCTGCAACAGATCGTCTGGAACCTCCTCTCGAACGCCATCAAGTTCACCCCGCGCGGCGGGCGCGTGCAGGTCAAACTTGAGCGGGTCAACTCGCACGTCGAGGTCGCCGTCAGCGACACCGGCTCCGGCATCCCCGCGGACTTCCTGCCGCACGTCTTCGACCGCTTCCGGCAGGCCGACCAGAAGACGACGCGCCAGCACGGCGGCATGGGTCTCGGGCTCGCCATTGTCCGCCACCTCGTCGAACTCCACGGCGGCACCGTCCGCGCGGAGAGCCCGGGCGAGGGGCACGGCGCTATCTTCACGGTGCTGCTGCCCGTCGCCCCCGTCTACCACACGGATGAAGAGAGCGGGCGCGTCCACCCCGCGGCGCGGAACACGCTGCCCTCGTTCGACCTGTTCGACCGGCTCGACGGCCTGAAGATTCTGGTGGTGGACGACGAGCCCGACACGCGCGAGATGCTGAAGGCGGGGCTCGGTCAGTGCGGCGCGTCCGTGACAGTCGCGGCCTCGGCCGTCGAGGCGATGGAGTCAATCGAGCAGTCCACGCCCGACCTTCTCATCAGCGACATCGGGATGCCCGGCGAGGACGGCTACGAACTGATGGGGCGCATCCGCAAACTTCCGGCCGAGGCCGGCGGGCGCGTGCCCGCCATCGCCTTGACGGCCTACGCGCGGGTCGAAGACCGCATGCACGCGCTCAGGGCCGGCTACCAGATGCACGTGCCCAAGCCGGTCGAGCTGGCCGAGTTGGCGGCCGTCGCCGCGAGCCTCGTCCGCCGCGGCAAATGAGACGAGGGGGAGTTCACTTGTCCGCAGACATTCTCAAGCGCAATAACGTGCAGGTGTCGGGCCGCGGCACGCGCCCCTTACTTTTCGCGCACGGGTTCGGGTGCGACCAGAACATGTGGCGCTTCGTCGCGCCCGCCTTCGAGGACGACTACCGCGTCGTCCTCTTCGACTACGTCGGCTCGGGCAAGTCCGACCTGCGCGCCTACGACCCGAGGCGTTACTCGACGCTCGGCGGCTACGCGCAGGACGTGCTCGACGTGTGCCGGGCGCTGGGGCTGCGCGAGGCGGTTTTTGTGGGGCACTCCGTCAGCGGCGTCGTCGGGATGCTCGCCTCCATCAGGGAGCCGAGTCTCTTCTCGCGCCTCGTCCTCGTCGGCCCGTCGCCCTGCTACATCAACGACCCGCCCGACTACCGCGGCGGCTTCGAGCGCGCCGACATCGAGGGGCTGCTCGAACTGATGGAGCGGAACTACATCGGCTGGGCCAATTTCCTCGCGCCCGCCGTGATGAAGAACCCCGAGCGGCCGGAGCTGACACGCGAGCTGGAAGAGAGCTTCTGCTCGACCGACCCGCGCGTCGCGCGCCGCTTCGCCGAGGCCACCTTCCTCTCCGACAACCGCGGCGACCTCCCGCGTGTGCGCGTGCCTTCGCTCATCATGCAGTGCTCGGAGGACGCCATCGCGCCCGCCGAGGTGGGCGACTACCTCGCGCGACACCTGCCCCACAGTACGCTGCGCGTGCTTGAGGCCACGGGTCACTGCCCGCAGATGAGCCACCCGGAAGAGACCATCCGCGTCATCAGGGAGTACCTCGACGACGGGCACGGCGACTGAACCCGTGCCCGAACCCGTTCGCATGGACGAGATGCTGAACAACGCGCCGTGCGGCTTCCTGTCGCTCGCCGACGACGGCCGCGTGCTGGCCGCGAACGCCACGCTGCTCGGCTGGCTCGGGTACGAGGCGGGCGAGCTGGTGGGGCGGCACTTCGAGTCCATCCTCCCGCCGGGCGGGCGCATCTTCTACCAGACGCACTTCTTCCCGCTGCTCAAACTCCACGGCCGCGCCGAGGAGGTCTACCTCTCGCTCCGCCCGCGCGGGGGCGTTGACGTGCCCGTGCTCGCCAACGCGGCGCGTAACGCGCGCGACGGCTCGGCCGTCAACGACTGCGTCTTCGTCCCCATGCACCAGCGCCGACGCTTCGAGGACGAACTCCTCGCGGCGAAGCGCGAGGCCGAGGAGGCGAACCGCGTCAAGGACGAGCTGATCGAAGAACTCTCGACGCCCGTCATCAACGTCGCCGAGGGCGTGCTGCTCGGGCCCGTCATCGGGAGCCTCAACCGCGAGCGCGCAGACCTTTTGACCGCCGCGCTCCTGCGCGCCGTGGTCGAGCGGCACGCGCGCGTCGTCATCCTCGACGTGACGGGCGCGCGCTCGATGGGCCCCGAGGTCGTCCATCACCTGACGCGCGCGGCCGCGGCCGTCCGCCTGATGGGCGCCGAGTGCGTGCTGACCGGCATCAGCGCGGGCGTCGCGCGGACGCTCGTCAACGTGGGCGGAGACCTCTCCGGCATCACGGTGCGCCGGACGCTGGCCGACGGCCTCCGTCACGGTGTGCGAGCTGCCGGCAAATAAGTTAGGAACGGAGCCCTGCCGCGCGCGTGAAATGAGTCGCGGGCGGTCAACCGTTGGGCGGCGCCGCGCGTCTAACTCCGGCGGGGCCGTTCGGGGTTCTCAGAGGGCGCCCCGCCTTTTGAGGTTGAGGCGTTTGCCTGTAGAATTGGTTCCGTCCTAATTTTCGAGACCCGACGGTTGAGCGCGGGCGTTTTTACGGGACGCTCCTTCGGGTGAGCATTCGAGTGAGGCCGCCGACGCCGTGGGTTTTTACCGGGAGCGCCGACGGCCTCTCCGTTTTTGCCTGATGTAGTTCGTTATGGTGACTTTGATGTTCAGACGCTCCGCCGCCGTCGCGCTCCTCGCCGTCGTCGCGCTCCTCTTCGTCCTCACGCCCGCGCGCGCCGCCGCGCAGGGCCTGAGCGACGTGGTGCTCATCATCCCGTTCGAGAACACTTCGAGCAACCGCGAGGCCAACTGGGTCGGCGAGAGCTTCGCCGACCAGCTCCAGGAGCTTCTGGGTGCGCACGGCCTGCGGGTCGTCTCGTCGGACGCGCGCGAGATCGCGTACGGGCGCCTGCGCCTGCCGCTCACCGTCATCCCCTCGCGCGCGACGGCCATCAAGCTCGCACAGGAGGCCGGCGCGACGATGGTCGTGCTCGGCAACTACGAGGTCTCGCCGCGCGACGAGAAGACCGTCGCCGAGGTGCGCGGCTCCGCCCGCATCGTCCGCGTCAACGAGGGGCGCATCGCGGGCAAGCAGATGAACGACGGCCGCTGGGCCACGCACGAGTTCTTCTTCGGCGACGCGCTGACGAACCTCCAGGCCGTGCAGGGCAAGCTCGCCTACCAGATTCTCTACGAGCAGGACGACAAGCTGCCCTTCTCGCAGAACCTCATCGTCGAGCAGGCGACGAAGGTGCCGCCCAAGGCGTTCGAGGCTTACGTCAAGGGCGCGATGCTCCCGAACGGCAACCCGGACAAGCCGGCCTACTTGCAGAACGCGATGCGCGAGTTCGAGCGCGCCAACCCCGGCTCCGTCTACAAGCAGGCGGCCTTCGAGCTGGGGCAGCTCTTCTACGCGCAGGGCGACCAGAAGAAGGCGGCCGAGCACTTCTCCCTGCTCCAGCCCGCCGACGCGCACTATGCCGAGGCGGCCTTCTACGCCGCGCTCGCCTACGAGCGCGCGGGCGAGATTCAGAGCGCGCTCGACGTGCTCCTGCCGCTCTCGACGCGCGCCCCGCTCACGAGCATCTACAACAACGCGGGCGCCATCTCGACGAAGGCCGCCCTCGTCGAGAAGAACGCCACTAAGCGCGAGGCGCTCCTCAAGCAGGCCACCAACTTCCTCAGCCGCGCCGTCGAGAGCGCGCCCGAGGACTCGGCCTACGGCCCGACCGTGCGCTACAACTACGCCTACGCGCTCGTCCTCTCGGGCAAGCCGCAGGAGGCGGCCGAGCAGCTCCGCGCGGTCGTCAAGTCGAACCCGCGCCACGCCGAGGGACTCTTCCTCTTCGCGAAGATGTTGGAGAAGACCGGGCAATCGGAGGCCGCCGCCGCCAACGACAACGAGGCGCGCAAGCTCCTCGCCTCCTACGGCAAGGCGCAGACCGAGTGGGAGCAGGGGCAGTCCATCTCGCTCCTCTCCGTCCACCTCATCGGCGGCTTTAACCGCGCCGACTACGTGGCCTCACAGCAAGTGCCCCAGACGCCCGCGCCGGGCACGAGCGCGCAGGACTTGCTCGCCAAGGCGCGCGAGCTATACACGGCCGCCCACGACGACGAGGCGCTGATGGAACTCCGTAACGTCGTCCGCGTCGAGCCGATGAACGCCGAGGCTTACCTCCTGACGGGTCGCATCTACATGCGACGGGGCGAACTGGCGCCCGCCATCAGCCAGCTCAAGGCTTCCATCTTCTGGGACACCGAGCACAAGCTGATCGACGCGCACATCCTGCTCGGCCGCATCTTCCTCGAACGCGGCGACCGCGCGCAGGCGACCGCCTACATGCAGAGCGCCGTCCAGATCGACCCGAACAACCCCGAGGCCATCGCCCTCCAGCGCGAGTTGCAAGTCGGCATCAAGTAGAGTTTCGGTGGATAAGAAAAGTTAACCACAGAGACACGGAGACACAGCTTTAAGTTTTAGCTGTGTCTCCGTGTCTCTGTGGTTAACTCCTTCTGAGATCGCTCAACAACGTGTAGAAGAAATGCGCCTACTGCTCTTCACACTACTCGCCGCCTCCGTGCCGGCGCTCGCGCTCCTCGCTTACGTCGTCCACGCGTCGAGACAGCAGAAGTATTCGCGGTCGCCTTTGAAACTGGTCGGGAGCGTCGGCTCGGTCGAGAGCGCGCTCGCCCCCGAAGGCTTCGTACTCATCGGGGGCGAGTTGTGGCGCGCGCGCGTGCGCGGCGTCGAGTCGGTCGAGCACGGCGGCGCGCGCGTGCGCGTGGTCGGCGCGCGCGGCTGCGTGTTGGAGGTCGAACCGCTCGGCTGAGTCGTCGGAGGGTCGCGGAAGAACCGGGGCGGGCGCGTCTCTCTTCCAGAAACGCGCGACCGGCTTTCCTGGAAGTGTCCGGCGCGGCCTCCTTTGTGGCACGCGAACTGCTTTAGAGAATGTCGGCAAGCACGGAGGAAGTTAAACCGTGACCCCGCCGCCATCACTTCTCTGAGCGTGGCCTGCCGCTACGCCAGCCGCCCGCCGAGCGTCCCTACAAATCCCCTACCTTTCAAGAACCTGGCCTCCCGGCCGGGTTCTCTCGCTTTTGGGACACTTTTTTCCCAATCCCGAAATCCCCCGTGCTTTCTCTGACTAATAAGCTGTCAACCGTTGGCGACACGCTGTCAACCGGAGACCCGCGGGTCGTCCCTCTGCGGGAACAGGCACCCGGCGCCGACGTGTCACCCCGACAAAATTTGTCACCCGGGGGGTGACGTTTTACGTCGTTTCGCCCTCCGACATCCGACGATTTGCCGCAGCACTTCACCCGGTCGGAAATTTTTCGCGCCTCTTTTTTTCACTCATCCGCAGAAGCCCGGACGCGGTGACGCCCCAGCACGGCTCTGTTAAACTCGCGGCGTGCGGGAGACTGTTTCAACTGACGCGGGCACGTTCGCGCGCCGAAGAGGAAGGCTCCCGCGCGCGCGCACGCTCCTGCCCGCCCCCTCGGAAATCCTCTGCGCCGTCGCCTCCGCGCTCCTCCTCGTCTTCGCCTTCCCGGACTTCGGCGCGTGGCCGCTCGCGTGGGTCGCGCTCGTCCCTCTGCTCTTCGCCGTCGCGCGCAGGCCGCGCCCCGTTCAGCCGTTCCTCGCGGGCTGGCTCGCGGGGACGCTCTTCTTCTACGCGTCCTGCTACTGGCTGACCTACCCGATGATTCATTACGCGGGGATACCCGCGCCGCTGGCCTACGCGCTGCTGCTGCCGCCGGCCGCGGCGGGCGGACTCTTCCCCGCCCTCGCCGCGCTCGCGCTCGCGCGCCTGTGCGAGCGTTGGGGCGCGGCCGCGCTCCTGCTCGCGCCCGCTCTGTGGGTCGCGTGCGAGTGGGCGAGGCTCGGCGTCATCGGGCAGCTCTGGAACGCCGTCGGCTACTCGCAGGCGTTCCAACCCGCGCTCATACAGTCCGCGCGCTTCGGCGGAGTTTACGCCGTGAGCTTCCTCGTCGTGGCCTTCAACGCGGCCGTCGCCTACGCGCTGATTAAAAGAAGCATCCGCGGCGCGCTCGCCTCGCTCGCTGTGGTCGCGTGCGTGGCGCTGGCCGTCTACGGGGCGTCGTTGACGAAAGCGCCGGGGACGGAGCACAAGACCTCCGCGGTCGTCGTCGCCGTGCAGCCGAACGTCATCCCCGACTTCAGCCGCAGCGAGTCGGAGTACGAAACGCTTCGACGACGGCACTTCGACTTGAGCGACGCCGGCCTGCGAATGCGCGGCGCGCTCGACGATGACAGTCCGAGGGTCGTGGTGTTGTGGCCCGAGTCGCCGATGAACTTCACGCTCGAACGCGACCGCCGCTTTCGAGAGGAGTTGGCGCAGTATGTCGGCAGCCGGCGCGTCTCGCTGCTCTTCAACTCACTTGAGCCGGCGGCCGGCGGGGGCGGCTACAACGCGGCGGTGCTCGTGAACGAAAAAGGTTTGCTCGCGGCGCAGTATGATAAGATTCGCCTGATGCCGTTCGGCGAGTACGTGCCGCTGCCGCGCTGGCTGCCCGGCGTCGGGATGCTGGGCGGCGTCGTCGGCGACTTCACGCCGGGCGAGCGCTACACGCTGATACCCTTGGGCGCTGATGGTCAGGGCCCGAACGCGGGCACCTTCATCTGTCTTGAGTCGGCGTACCCCGACATCACGCGCCGGCTCACGCAGGAGGGCGCGGACGTGCTGATTGAGATGACGAACGACGCCTACCAGGGCGACACGGCGATACTCAGGCAGCACCTCTCGAACGCGGTCTTCCGCGCGGTCGAGACGGGGCGCCCGCTCCTGCGGGTCACGAACACAGGCATCAGCGCGCGCGTCACCGAGCGCGGCGAGGTGTCTGACGAGACCGGCCGCTTCGTCGAGGCCGTGCGCGTGTGGCCGGTCGCGCGCTCCGGCGGCGGGAAGACTTTTTACGTCCGGTTCGGCGACGCGTTCGCCGCTGCCTGCTCCCTCATCGGCCTGTCCGCCCTCGCGCTGACGCTGAAGAGGAGAAGGGTCGCGCCGAGTCTCTAAGGGTCGGAATCTTTATCTCTGTCGAGAGTCCTTGGGAGGTTGAATGTCGAGAGCCTTACAGTTGAGTGACAGCGAAGACCGCGACCTGCGCATGCGGGCCGACGCCCTGCGCACGCGCGTCGAACAGCTCGGGAGGTTTCTTTGATGTAGCGGCGAAGCGCGAGCAGCTTTCGAAGCTCGAAGCGCAGGCGTCGGAGCCGGACTTCTGGAACGACCAGGAGGCCGCGCAGAAAGTCCTCCAGCAGCGCAGCCGCATCGAGCGTGTCGTCAAGCGGCAGGAGGGTTTCGAGTCGTCGGTGGCCGACGCCGAAGTGCTCTTTGAATTCGCGGCCGAGGATGAGGGGAGCGCGAGGGAACTGCGTGACCTGATCGAGCGGCTCGAAACAGAAGTCTCCGAGGCCGAGACTGAGATGCTGCTGTCGGGCCCGCACGACGCGCTCAACGCCATCTGCTCGATACAGTCGGGCGCGGGCGGCACTGACGCGCAGGACTGGGCCGAGATGCTTCTGAAGATGTACCTGAAGTGGGCCGAGAAGCGCGGCTTCAAGGCCGAAGTGCTCGACATGCAGCCCGGGCAGGAGGCAGGCATCAAGGGCGCGACCCTCCGCGTCGAGGGCGAGTACGCCTACGGCCTGCTCTCGGCCGAGGCCGGCGTCCACCGCCTCGTGCGCATCTCGCCCTTCGGCACGGGCACGCGCGAGACCTCATTCGCCTCGCTCTTCGTCTCACCCGAGATCGACGAGAACATCGAGGTCGAGATTAACGAGAAGGACTTGCGCGTGGACACGTACCGCTCGACGGGCGCGGGCGGCCAGCACATCAACACGACCGACTCGGCCGTGCGCATCACGCACATGCCCACGGGGATCGTCGTCGCGTGCCAGAACCAGCGCTCGCAGCACCAGAACCGCGCGGTGGCGATGCAGGTCTTGCGCTCGCGGCTTTATGAGCTGGAACTTGAGAAGCGCCGGGCCGAAATGTCCGCGCTCGAAGCGAACAAGGCCGACATCTCCTTCGGCTCGCAGATACGCAACTACGTGCTCGCGCCCTACCGCATGGTCAAGGACGCGCGCACCAAGGTCGAGCGCGGCGACGTGGACGCCGTCCTCGGTGGCGACATAGACGACTTCATCAAGGCGTACCTCCTCGCGCGCCGCGCGGCGTGAAGTTCCACGGCCTTGTGCTGGGACTGAGGGCGGGAATTACGTTAAGCTTCCTGATCTTTCTGCCGCCCGCGGCCGCGGGCGCGAGGCTTTTGGAAAACTTTTGCCCGGCGGCGCCGCGCCGGGCAGGGCCGACCAGGCTCTTGCGACGGCGCGCCGCAACCTGTTGCCCCCCCGGCAATCAACGAAACGCGTCAACGTAGTCAGAGGATGCAACGCTCGGTACCCAGTCTTCGAGTTCCGCGAGTGCGGCAGGTGGTCTTGCACCACCTACGAAGAGTGCTGAGGCCGTCGGCGTCGGCGCGGCTCAAACCGGAGTGAGCAATGGCAACTGCACAGATTGAGGCGCGACTGAAGGCGACGGGCGGCGCGCAGCCGCGCAACACGCGGCGCAACGAGATCGTCGCCATCGCGCTGTTCGCGCTGAGCGCGCTCCTCGCGTTCTGCCTCATCTCTTACAATCCGAACGACCCTTCGTGGGTCTCTGCGGGCGCACAGTCTGCGCGCAACTGGACGGGGCGCCTCGGGGCGAACGTCGCCGCGGCACTCTTCCAGACGTTCGGGCTGGCCGCCGCGCTGCTGCCGCTACTGCTCGTCGCCGCCGCGTGGCGACGTTTTCGTACGCGGCGGATTCACGCGCCGCTCTCGCGCGTCATCGGGCTCGCCACGCTCACGCTCGCGGCCGCCTCTCTGCTCGCGCTCTACGTCGCCGAGCCGCTCTTCGACCGCAGCTTCAACGCGGGCGGCTTCGTCGGCGTGCTCGTCGCCGAGAGCCTGAAGGGCGTGCTCAACACCGTGGGCGCGACCGTGATGCTCGCGGCGGCCGCGGCGGTCGGGCTCCTGCTCGCCACCAACTTCTCCTTCGTCTCTGCCTACGAGCGCGCCGCAGCGGCGATAGCGAACCCCTCGGGCGCGTTCCGCCAGAACTTCGAGCGCTTCCAGGCGTGGCGCGCCGAACGACGCGCGCAGGCGCAGGCGCGCGCAGAGGAGCGGCGTGAGGCGCGCGCCGCGCGCGAGGCCGAGGAGCAGGCCGCCGAACTGGCCGCCTCGTCCGCAGCGGCCGCCGAACTGGCCGCGACGACCGTCACCGCCAAACGCGGCGTGAAGGCCGAGGCCGGCCCCGCCGCCGCCGCCGCCATCAAACGCAACGCCGCGGCGGCCGAGGCGAAGCCGACGCGCGAGGACGAGATACGCGCCCAACTCGCGCAGGCCGAGGCCGACCTCGCCTCCATCATCATCCAGCCCGCGTCCGCCTCCGACGCGCCACCGCCCGTCGCGACGCGCAGGCGCGTGAAGGACGACGCGGAAGACCCGGGCACGCCCACCCGGCGCGTCTCCGTCTCGCCCGCCGAAGAGGACTCGGCCGAGGCCGCGCCCCGCAGGACTTCACGCCCGACGGTGCCCGACGTAACTGAGATGATGTCCACCGCGGCCGTCGTCCGCACGGAGCCGAAGGAGGACGAAGCCCTTCCCTTCGAGCGCAACATTCCGGCGACCGCCGACGTGCCGGAGCCGGTAGCCCCGCGCCGCCCGAAGGCCGTCGCCGCGGCAATGCTCGACTACGTCACGCCACCGTTCGAGTACCTCAACCCAGCGCCGCCGCGCCGCGAGCAGGCCGACGAGGAGCTTCTACAGATCGCGCAGCGCGTCGCGGAGAAGTGCAAAGAGTTCAACGTCACGGGTCAGATCAAGCACATCTGCCCCGGCCCCGTCGTCACCACCTACGAGTTCAAGCCCGACCCCGGCGTCAAGTATTCGCGCGTCACGGGGCTCGTCGATGACCTCTGCATCGCGCTCGAAGCCGAGTCCATCCGCATCGACCGCCTGCCCGGCAAGCCACACGTCGGCATCGAGGTGCCCAACCCCGAACGCGAGACCATCTTCATGCGCGAAGTCCTGGAGTCGCGCCAATTCCGCGAGTCGGAATCCAAGCTCACGCTCGCTTTGGGCAAGACTATAGACGGCATCAACTACACGGCCGACCTCACGCGCATGCCGCACCTGCTCATCGCGGGCGCGACCGGCACCGGCAAGTCGGTCTGCCTGAACTCGCTCGTCGTCTCGATTCTTTATAAGGCGCGACCCGACGAGGTGAAGTTCATCATGATCGACCCGAAGCGCCTTGAGCTGGGTCTCTACGCGGACATCCCGCACCTCGCGACGCCCATCATCACCGAGCCGAAGAAGGCCGCGAACGCCCTGAAGTGGGCCGTCTCGCAGATGGAGCAGCGCTACAAGCAGCTCGCCACCTGGGGCGTGCGCAACATCGACGGCTACAACGCGGAGGTCGAGCGCCGCAACAACGTCCTCGACTTCGACGAGGAGGGTCTGCCCTGGAAGACGCTCCCCTACATCGTCATTATTATCGACGAGCTGGCCGACCTGATGATGACCTGCGGCGCCGACGTGGAGGAGGCCATCACGCGCCTCGCGCAGATGGCGCGCGCCGTCGGCATTCACCTCGTCCTCGCCACACAGCGCCCCTCGGTGGATGTCATCACCGGGCTCATCAAGGCGAACTTCCCCTCGCGCATCGCCTTCCGCGTCTCGCAGAAGGTTGACTCGCGCACCATCATCGACGCCAACGGCGCCGAGCAGCTTCTGGGTCGCGGCGACATGCTCTTCCTCCCGCCGGGCACCTCGCGCCTGCTGCGCGTCCACGGCGCCTACCTCGACGAGAACGAGGTCGCCAAGATCGTCGCGCACATCAAGACGCAGGGTGGCGCGCCCGTCTACGACGAGACCATCACGCAGTCCGAAGACGACTCCGCGAACGGCGAGGGCGGCTCGGGCGAGCGCGACGAGTTGTTCGAGCAGGCGCTCCGCATCTGCTGCGAGATGAAACGCGCCTCGACCTCCGTCCTCCAGCGGCGGCTCCGCATCGGCTACGGCCGCGCCGCCGCCATCCTCGACGGCCTCGAACGCGAAGGCTTCATCGGCCAGGCCGACGGCGCCCGCCCGCGCCCCGTGCTCGCGCGCGCCTTCGAGACCGTCAACCACTGGGACGACTTGCACGACAACAGCGCGGAGGAGTTGTAACAGAACCGCGACCGGTATTGAGCGGGTCGGGGTTACATCAACGGCACCCTCGGCGCAGCGCACACTCGCTCAATACCGTTCGCGGTTCTGTTTTTGTAAGCTTTTTCTCCGCCTTCGCGTTCTATCTTTTGAGGACAAGCTTTCGACAACTTTTCCACAGTTTCTGTGGAAAACCCTGTGAATAAGTCGCGTTTTCAGGTTACAAGTTCCTGACAAATTTAGACTTCTAGCATTTTGCACAAAAACGCGGCAGACTTCACGAAGCCTTAACAAAAACGGGCCGCGCTCATGGTACCAACCCTCCTCCGGCAGACCCTCGGGCGTATCATCCTGTGCTGTCTGACCGCCTCCGCGGCGCCCTCGTGCGTCAAATTGCCACGCCGCGCCCGCACGGACGGCTCACAACAAACACACGCCCAACAGAAACCGCAAGACCTTCCGCGCGTCGCCATCAACGAAGCCTCGCGCGAAGAGTTGGAACGGCTGCCCGGCATCGGCCCCGCGCTCGCCGCGCGCATCGTCGAGCACCGCGAGCGCCACGGCCGCTTCCGGCGCGCGGAGCACCTTCTGCTCGTGCGCGGCATCAGCGAGCGCCGCTTCCTGCAACTGCGCCCCTACGTCACCGCCGAATCCCAGACGCCTTAAGCCTTGCCGGAGTGAGCACGCCTTGAACGAGTTGGAAGAACTACGGGGTGTCGCGCGCGAAATCTTCGACGACGCGCTCGTCGCGGTTGACGCGCGCCGCGCCGTGCTCGACGCGGTCGAGTTCGACGGCTCGACGCTCTGCGTCGGCGGCGCCCGTTTCGGGCTGCGCGGCGACGTTTCGCCGGTCTACTCTGTCGCCCTCGGGAAGGCCGCGGCGGCGATGGCTTCGGCGCTCGATGAGAGGCTCGGGCACAAACTCGTCGGCGGCGTGCTCTCGGCGCCGCCCTCCGACTTGAAGCTGTCGGAGCGTTGGCGCGTCTACGCGGGCGGGCACCCGCTGCCGAACGGCGAGAGCTTCGAGGCGGGGCGCGCCGCGTTCGAGCTTCTGCGCGCGGCGGACGAAGCGGGGGCGCTCGTCGTCTTCCTCGTCTCGGGCGGCGGATCGGCGATGATGGAACTGCCGCGCGACCCGCGCCTGACGCTCGAAGACCTGCGCGAAGCGAACCGCGTGCTCGTCACGTGCGGCGCGCCCATCGAAGAGGTGAACGCGGTGCGGCGCGCGCTCTCGGCCGTGAAGGGCGGCGGCCTCGCCGCGCGCCTGACGCGTGCGAAGCAGGTCACGCTGGTCGTCTCGGACGTAGCAGCCGGCCGCACCTTCGACGTGGCCTCCGGCCCGACGATTAGAGCACCCCTTGACGCTCCTTCAGCCCGCGATGTCGTCGCGCACTACCGTCTGGACTCGAAACTCCCACCCGCAGTCGTCCGCTCACTCAAAGAGCCTGACGTGATGGCGGCGCAACTTCCGCCGACCGTAGCCCGCGGGACGTTCCAAGTCCTCCTCGACAACAAGAGCGCATGCGAGGCCGCCGTGCGTGCCGCGCGAGCGCGCGGGTTCGCCGTCGAGTACGCGCGAGACATCGTCGAGCAGCACGTCGAGGAGGGAGCGACAGCGCTCGTCTCAAGGCTCCTTGCGCTCTACACGCGCGATGGCTCGCAGGGTAAGCGCGGCGTGTGTCTGCTCTCGGGCGGCGAATTCTCCTGCCCGGTGCGCGGGCGCGGCACGGGCGGGCGCAGCGCGGAGACGGCGCTGCGCGTCGCGTTGGAGTTTGAGAAAGTCCTGGCGGGACGCGACGCGCGGCCGGGGGTCGTTCCGAAACGACTGGTCGCGCTCTGCGCCGGGACGGACGGCGTTGACGGCAACAGCCCGGCCGCGGGCGCGCTCGCCGACGAGACGACCGTCGCACGCGCCCGCGCACGTGGGCTCGACGCAAGGAAGTATCTTGAAGAGAGCGACGCCTACACTCTCTTCGACCAGATGGGCGACGCCGTCATCACCGGCCCGACGGGCACGAACGTGCGCGACGTGCGTATCCTCATCGCCGCTTAAGTCCGGGCGGCAAACTCGCCCCCGTGCTTTCATCCGTCTCGCCTTCATCCGCCTCACAACTCAAGGCTCGACGAACGTCTCCACCAACAGGTCTTCGCCGTCGGTGCTGACGGTGATCATGCCGCGCTCGCCGGTGGTCAAGACCCGCGCGCCGGCTGCGCGCCAGCGTTCGACGACCGAGGGGTGCGGGTGGCCGTAGGGCGAGTCGAGGCCGACGGAGACGACGGCGAGGGCGGGGCGCGTCGCGTTCACGAAGACTTCGGTCGAGGAGGTGCGGCTGCCGTGGTGCGCGACCTTGAGCGCGTCGCTGCGGAGGTCGTCGCCCGCGAGCGCGTGCTCGGCGCGCGACTCGATGTCGCCGGTGAGCAGGAACGTGCGGCGTCCGTAGCGCAGGCGGAGCACGACCGAGTCGTCGTTCGCGGAGTCGGCGCCGGGCGGCGGCCAGAGCACGTCCGCCTCGACCGCGCCGAAGCGCAGGCGGTCGCCGCGTGCGACGACGTAGAGGGGCACGCCCGCGGCGACCGCCGTCAGGGAGAGGCGTGCGAACTCCTCGTCTTCGTGCGGGGCGCGGCCGACGAGGGAGGCGCGTGCGCCGAAGCTCTTGACGATGTCGTTCAGGCCGTCAATGTGGTCGGCGTGTGCGTGCGTCGCCAGCACGTAGTCGAGTCGAGACAAACCCCTCCACCAAAGATACTCGGAGACGGCCGCGTCGCCGACGCCGCGCGAGTCGGGCTCGAACTCTTCCGCGTCCGCGTCGTCCGGGCGCGGCGCGCGGAAGCGCGGGCGGCCGCCGCCGTCCACGAGCAGCGTCGTGCCGTCGGGCATCGTGACGAGCGCGGCGTCGCCCTGACCCACGTCGAGAAAGTCCACGCGCAGGCGGCCGTCGGGGCGCGGCGCGCTGAAGGGGTGCGCGACGATGATGAAGACCGTCGTGACTGACATCCAACCCGCCGCTTTTAACAGTCGCCCGCGGCGTGTCGCGGCACGATTCTCAAACGCTTCCTCTTCGGCAAACTTCGCGCGGCCTCTCTCCTCAATCATTCTCGCGCGGGGCGGCTCGGCCAGCGGTCGCCAGCGCAGGAGGGCGCGCGCCAGCACGAGGAGCGGCACGTAGTGGAGCGCGTAGACGGCCGACGCGGCGCCCACGTAGGCGGGGAGTCGAAGGCTAGCGACGCCCGCGCGCGCGAAGGGGTCAACGCCGTGGATGAGCAGGCGGGTCGAAAGCTCGGCCGCGCGTACGAGCGGCGCGGCGAGCGTCGTGCTCACCTCTGACGCGGCCAACGCGGCGAGCGCGGCGAAGGCTTGCGCGACGAGGAGCACGCCGGCAAAGAGGTTGAGCACGAGCGAGGCGAGCGAGAGGCGGTGGAAGTAGACGGCCTGCGGCGGCAGCAGGACGAGTTGGACAGCGGCCGTCATCAACATCGCCGCGAAGGCCAGACGCATCGCGGGCTGCAAGCGCCAGCGTTCAAGGCGCGACGCGAGGGGCGTCTTGAACAGCTCGTAGCTGTGCGAGGCGCGCGCCGTCTCGCGCCGCCAGGCGCGCTCGTGCCAGTAGAGCGTTTCGGCCACGGCGCGGAACCAGCGCGGGCACGCGGGCGGGTACGGCGTCGCGCGCGTCGGCCGCCAGCAGCCCACGTCTCTGAGGTTCGAGACGAGCGGCAGCGCGAAGGCCAGCACGGCGAGCACAGCGAGGAAGGTCAGTTGGAACGAGGGGTCGAAGAGGCTCGCGGGTCGCCAGACGAGCAGCGCGAGCGCAGCCCCGCCCGTCGCGTTGAGCGCGCCCGAGCGCCGGCCGAGCGCGGGCGCCAGCGCCGCCAGCGTGAAGGTGAGCGCCGCGCGCACGACCGACGGCTCGGCGCCGACGCCGAGCGTGTAGGCCCACACGCATGCGACCGACGCGGCCCAGCGCGCCGCGGGTCTGCGCGTGAGCCGCCGCGCCGCGGCCCAGACGAGCCCGCCGACGAATGCGATGTGGAGACCGCTGATGACGAGCGCGTGAATGGTGCCGCCTTCACGGAAGCGCTCGGCCGCTTCGCGCGAGAGTCCGAAGCGGTTGCCGAGCACGGCGGACTTGAAGACGCCGGCCGCGTCGTGTGAGAAGACGGCGTCGGCTTTTCTGACGAGCGTCGCGCGCCACGCGTCGAGCAGCGCGAGGGGAAGAAGCACGGCCTCGTCGTCGAGGCGTTCGACGAGGAGCGCGCTCTTGAGCGTGCCGCGCGCGTCCACGTCGCGCACGTCGAGGTATTCGCCGAAGGGGCGGACGCCGGGGTTGCGGTATCGCTCGGCCCTCGTGAGTGCGGCCGCGACGCGCACGCGCGCGCCGCGCCTGAGTTCAAGCGAGTCGTAAGCGGCCGCCGCGCGCGCGTCGCTCACCAAAGCGAACAGCTCGACGCGTCCGCCGCACGCAGTCTCTGCGGACTTGTGTCGCACGGCCTCGACGCGCATCGAGAGCAGCAGGCCGTCGGGCGCAATCTCGGGCGCGCGTTCGAGGACGCCGGTCAGCTCGACAGAATCGCCGGATGCGATTCGTCCGCCCTCGTAGAGGCCGCGCAGCCGCGCCGCGCCGGCTGACTCTTTCGCCTCTAAGGACGACAGCGCCGCGCCCACGCAGGCGAAGGCCAGCACGACGAGGCGCGCCGAGGCCGCTTCCCTTTTCCTGATGAAGGTGACGAGCGATGCCGCCGAAGCGAGCGCGGCGAGCGTGACGCCGACCGAAGGAGGGGCGGAGCAGAGTCGCGCGAGCAGCACGCCCGACGCGAACGCCGCGGCGAGGACGACGAGCGGGTACTCGCTGAAGTTCGATGTGGGACGGCTCCCGGACATAGGCTTCGACGTTCGCAACGCCGGAGCTTTGGCGGAAGCTCAAGCAGACCAACCTTCGCTGAAATCGCGGGCTCAGGCACCCGCGTCATCAATAATATCAATAACCGGTTTGCAAAGCCCCGGAAGGGCGGGATGTTTATAGCCGCAATCTGAGGTTAACTTCCCAAGCTCCGTAGGAGCGGCATGTACACGTGTCGCTCCTGACGGGGCTCCGGCTCTATTAAATCACGAGACTATAAACATCCCGCCCCTCCGGGGCTTTGACTTCTCGAATGGGCTTTGACTACTTCCCTTGCAGCAGCGCTGCCGCGCGTTCGATCTCGGAGGCGACGCGTTCGAGGGTCTGTGCGGCGAGGGCGGTCTGTTCGGCGGCCTCCGCCCAGTTGTGCTGTTCGACGGCCTCGCGCACGCCGGGCAGCGTCTTGACGCCGTAGCCCGTGTAGAAGCCGGGCGCGTATATCTGGTGCTTGAACCACGGCCGGCGCGGGAGCCCTGCCTCGCGCGTCATCGAGCGCTCGACGTTCATCAGAATCTGGTCGAGTCGCGCGCGCGTCTCCGCCGACGAACTCAGGCGGGCGCGGGCGGCGGGCGAGTCGAAGGCCGCCTGGTAGTTCTTCGCGCTCTCCTGAAGACGCGTGAGCGCGCGCCCGAGCGGCGCGAGGTCGGGCGCGGCGGGCAGCGGCTCCTCCTTCGGGAGGACGTAGGTCTCGGTCGGGTCGTAGACGGCTTTGTAAGTCCCGTCGGCGAGCAGGCGGTTCTTCTCGGCGATGTCGGCGCGCGTCGTCTCGGCGAGCTTCGTCACCTCGCTCACGTAGCGCGCGACCGTTTCGGTGAAGTTGCCGAAGGTGAAGGGCAAAGTTTCCGCGTCGGCGAAGCGGAGCACGACGCGGCCGGCCAACTGCGCGAGCGCGACACCGTAGTCGAACCCGGGGTCGCCGAATCGCGTGTAGTGGTCGAAGGAGTCGTAGACGGAATGGTAGGAGCCGCCGCCGTCCTCGCCGCCGAAGCCGACGTTGAGCGAGGCCACGCCGAGGTGTTGCAGGAACGGCGTGTAGTCCGAGCCCGACCCGAGCGCAGAGATGCGCATGTCCGCGCGCTCGCGCGCCTCCTTCCGCTCCTCCGAACTACCTTCGAGAATCAAACGCGCGTGGGCGCGCTCCCACACCGTTATCTTCTTCTGCGGGTCGGTCACGTCGCGCGCCACCTCGTTGACGAACTTCTCCAACGTGTGCGAGCCGCCCGCGTAGAGGAAGCCGCGGCCGTTCGAGTCGGAGTTGACGTAGACGACGGCCTTGCGCCGCAACTCTTCGGCGTGCGTCTCGGCCCACTCGGTCGAGCCGAGGAGTCCCGGCTCCTCGCCGTCCCAGGCGCAGTAGACGATGGTGCGCTTCGGCCTCCAACCCGTCTTCGTCAACTCGCCCACGGCGCGCGCCTCTTCGAGCAGAGCGACCATGCCGCTGATGGGGTCGTCCGCCCCGTTCACCCACGCGTCGTGGTGGTTGCCGCGCACGACCCACTCGTCCGGGCGCTCGCCGCCCTTGAGGCGCGCGACGACGTTGTAGATGGTCTTCGTGTCCCAGTTGAATTCGAGCTTGAGGCGGACGGTGGCGGGCCCGGGGCCGAGGTGGTACGTCAGGGGCAGCGCGCCGCGCCACGAAGCGGGGGCGACGGGGCCGCCCAGACGCCGCAGCAGCGGCAGCGCGTCGCCGTAGGAGATGGGCATCACGGGAATCTTCGTGAGCGTCGGCGCGTCCTTGAGGTCGAGCCGCTTCGCGCCTTTGATTGAGCCGACGCCGGGCGTCAAGGGGTCGCCGGGGAAGACCGGCATGTCCGCGACCGAGCCGCGCTGCGCGCCCCACTCGTTGCGGTATGCGCCTTTCGGATAAACGTCGCCCTGAAAGTATCCGTCGTCGCGCGGGTCTGAATAGATGAGACAGCCGACCGCGCCGCGCTCGGCCGCCACCTTCGGCTTGATGCCGCGCCACGAGCCGCCGTAGCGCGCGAGGACGATCTTCCCCTTCACGTCGATGCCGCGCCGCTCAAGCTCCTCGTAGTCGCGCGGCACGCCGTAGTTGACGTAGACGAGTTGCCCCGTCACGTCGCCGTCAATCGAATAGGCGTTATAGACGGGAAGCTGCTCCGCGGTCTGACTGGAAGTCGCGTCCTCCTTCAACTGCGGCTCGCTCAGACGCGCCGCGTAACGCTCGGGCGCGGTCAGCTCAAGCACGCGTGTTTTCGGCGTCGGGAAGAGCACGTCGAAGGTCTCGATCTGCGCGTCGTAGCCCCACGAGCGGAAGAGGCCGGCCATGAACTCCGCGTTGTCGCGGTCGTGCGGCGAGCCGACGTGGTGCGGGCGCGCGGAGAGCCGGCGCATCCACTCGCGCAGATTCTCCTTCTTGAGCAGCGCGTCGAAACGCGCTTCGAGCGTGCGCTGTCGCTCGGCGCTCGCAGCGCCGAAGCCCGTCAAGGCCCTCCCGTCCTGCGGCGGCGCGGCCTGCGCGGACACGAGCGCGCAGAGCAGAAAGATTGCGGCGAGGGAACGCAGACGAAGCAGACGCATCGAGACCTCCGGCGAAATTTGACTGGGTTGAATGACTGACCTGCGGCGTGAGGACTTTATTACAGCGCGCACAGTCCGGGCAAGAGAGACAGAACCGCGAGCGGGAGCGAGCGGGGGCGGGGGACTTCAGTCAGGCCTCGTCAAGTCACCCCGACCCGCGCGCGCCCCCACGCGGGTGAGGGCCGGGGGGGGGGCCGGAAACACCGGATCAGCCGGGGAAAGTACCGGTCAGGGGGGGCAAAACCCGGGCCGGGGGGGGAACAACCGGCGGGCGC
>JBEVJD010000516.1:0-3368 GCA_040510435.1 Pyrinomonadaceae bacterium
GCGATGGCCTGTAGGTGTTCGAGGTCGCGCGCGCGCCGCGGGTGGTCGTCGTAGCGCGCGCGGAGGATGGGCCGGTAGAAGCGCAGCACGGCCGTGAGCTGCGCGCCCGGCGATTTGCTCTCTACCAGCCCCGTCAGCAGCCGCGCCAGTTTCGCCAACTGCTCCTTATAACCTGTCTTCGCCGGGAAGCGGTGCAGCTTTCTGAAGAGCGACTCCTTCGTCTTCGCCGCGCGGAACTCTCTGCGCTCGACGCCGAGGTGTTCGAGTATCTGGTTGACGGTCGCGTCGCCGATGTTGTCGAGCAGCTTCAGCGTGCGGAACCACGAGAGCGTGTCCGAAGGGTTCGAGACGATGCGCAGGAAGGCCAGCGCGTCCTTGACGTGCGCGGACTCGGCGAACTTGATGCCGCCGTACTTGCGGAACGGGATGCCGTGCCGGCCCAGCTCAATCTCCAGGTCGAAAGAGTGCGAGCCGGCGCGGAAGAGGACGCATATCTCCGACGGCGGCACGCCCTCGTTGCGCAGCTCCTCGATGCGCTCGGCGACGAAACGCGACTGCTCGTTCTCGTCGCGCGCGTGGACGAGCACGGGCGGCTCGCCCTCGTCATCGACGCGCGAGACGAGTTGCTTGCCGTAGCCCTCCTCGGCCTCGGAGATGAGTGCGTTGGCAACGTCGAGGATGGGCTGCGTGCTGCGGAAGTTCTCTTCCAGTTTGATGACCTGCGCGGCGGGGAAGAGTTCGGGGAACTCAAGCATGTTGCGGTGGCTCGCGCCGCGGAACGAGTAGATGGACTGGCACTCGTCGCCGACGACGGCCACGTTGTCGTGCGTCGCCGTCAGCAGCCGCACGATGCGCGCCTGTAGACGGTTCGTGTCCTGATACTCGTCCACCATGATGTAGCGGTACTGCTCGGAGAGCAGTTGCCGCAACTCCTCGCTCGCCTCAAGCGCCTCGCGCAGGCGCAGGAGCAGGTCGTCGTAGGTGAGGAGGTGGCGCGCGCGCTTGAACTCCTCGAAAGACTTGTAGAGCCCTTCGAGCGCCGCGCGTTCGTCGAGAAAGTGCGAGTAGGACTGCTTGAGCACGTCCGTCAAGGTGCTGTCCTTGTTGACCATCATGCTGAAGATGGAGCAGATGGTGCGCTTGCGCGGGAAGTGCCGGTCGCGCGTCAGGTGCATCTGCCGGCGCAGGAGGTCAATCAGGTCTTCGGTGTCGCCCGGGTCGAGCACAGTGAAGTTGCGCGAGACGCCGGACGGTTCACCGTGCTTACGCAGAACGCCGTGCCCGAGGCTGTGGAACGTGCCGCCCGAGACGCGCTGGCAACGCGCGTCGGCAAGTCCCGCCGCGCGCGCGAGCATTCCGTCGGCCGCGCGCCGCGTGAAGGTGAGCAGCAGCACGGACTCGGGGCGCACGCCCGACTCGATCAAACGCGCCACGCGGTAGACGAGCGTGCGCGTCTTCCCAGTCCCCGCGCCCGCGACGATGAGGAGCGGCCCCTCAGTCGTCGTCACTGCCCTGAACTGCGCCGCGTTCAGTTCCCTCTCGTAATCAATCCCGCGCGCGCGCGGCAGCGCCGAGACGCGTCTGAGGACGAGCTTCGTCTTCGTCAGCGTCGGCGCGGCCTGCCCCAGTTCGAGGTCGCGCTTGAAGGCTTTGAGTTCGGCGGCCAGGTCTGCGACCGTCTTGTAACGATGCTTGGGCAGGCGGTCGAGCGCCTTGGTGAGGATGCGGAACAGCTCGGGCGGCAGTTGAGATTTGACGGCGTCGCGCAGCCGCGGCTCCTCGTGGAGGATGGCGTGCATCGTGTCGATCTGGTTGTCGCACGTGAAGGGGCACGAGCCGGTCAGCATCTCGCAGATGACGATGGCGAACGAGAAGATGTCGCAGCGCAGGTCTACGCGCTGGCCGAGTAGTTGCTCGGGCGACATGTAGTTGATCGTCCCCATCACCGTCCCCGACTGCGTCTCGACGCGCACGAGCGTCTTCTGCGCGCTGTCGGCCACGGGCGCGCGGCGCGGGGCGAGCTTCGCGATGCCAAAGTCGAGAATCTTGACGTAGCCGTCGCGGCTGACCATCAAATTCTCGGGCTTGAGGTCGCGGTGGACGACGCCCTCCTCGTGCGCCTTGGCGAGCCCGTCGGCGATCTGGATGGCGAACCCGAGGGCTTCGGCCGTCGGGAGCGGGCGCTCCTTGATCTTCTGGCGCAGCGTCTCGCCCTCGACGTACTCCATCGCCATGTAGGGGCGGCCGCCGTCCTCGCCGAACTCATAGACGGTGAGGATGTGCGGGTGGTTGAGGATGGAAGCGGCGCGCGCCTCTTGCAGGAAGCGACGGCGGCGATCCTCCTGCGCCGTGAACTCGGGCGGCAGGAGCTTGAGGGCGACGACGCGTTGCAGCTTCTCGTCGTAAGCCTTGTAGACGGCGCCCATGCCGCCCGCGCCCAGCGACTCCATGATGCGGTAATGTGCGACGTTCGTGCGGGGATTCACTCTCATCTTCGGGCGTGCGGAACTTGCGCCTAGTCTAATTCAGATTTCGACTACGAAAAATGCAGGCCGCGAGGTGCACCAACTATTTTAACCGATGGGACAGTGTTTCACTCTCACTATTTTTACGGACGGACTAGACTTTCACGATCTGCCGCTCGGCGTGTGAGAGGCGAGCCGCCTCGATGACTTCGAGCACGGCGACGGCGTCCGCCGGTGAGACGGGCGGCGGGGCGCCTTCGCGTATGGCGGCGACCACGCCTTCGTAGAAGCGCTGGTAACTGCCGGGCTCGGTACGCACGGGTCGCAAGTCTTCGCCCGCGCCGAGCAGCCCCCATCGCGTCTCCTCTTCCTCGCCCCAGCCCGGCTCGCCCGGGCGGCCTCCCTGTTTGAGTGCCTCTTCCTGCACGTCCAGCCCGAACTTTGTGTAAGCCTTCTCGCTCCCGAGCACGCGGAAGCGCGGGCCCGTTTGCGCCGCGGCCGTGCTCACCCACAGATGCGAACGGACGCCGCCGTCGTGCGTGAGCGCGACGAAGGAGTCGTTGTCCGTCTCGGCGCCCTCGTAGAAAGGGTCGAGTTCGGCGTACACGCCGCGCGCGGGGCCGAAGAGGACGAGTGCCTGATCGATGAGGTGACTCCCGAGGTCATAGAGCAGACCGCCCGCGTCGTCAGCCCCTCCGCTCTGCCGCCAGCCCTGCTTCTGATGTGGCCGCCAGCGCTCGAAGCGCGACTCGAAGCGCAGCACGCGCCCGAGTTCGCCCCGCGCCAGCAGCCCCCGCACGGTCAGGAAATCGCCGTCCCAACGCCTGTTTTGAAACGGCGTCACGACGAGCCCGCGCGAGCCCGCCTCTGCCAGCACTCTTCTGGCACCTTCGGCGGTCGCGG
>JBEVJD010000517.1:0-7266 GCA_040510435.1 Pyrinomonadaceae bacterium
GCGGACCAACTCGTGGCTGCAAAACTTCCGCCGCCTCGTCGTGCGCTACGAGCGGAAGGTCAAGAACTTTGAAGCACTCGTTCATCTCGCTTGTGCTTTGGTCGCCCTCAAAAGGGTTTCGGGATGACTTCTACTGTCTACTCGTTATTGCTGGAACACATTGTCCACCGGCACGATGACGATCTGGTCGGGGCGGACGTTGACCTTGTACTTCTCGATGATCTTGTCCTCGGCCAGGATGTCGGCGGGCTTCGGCGAGTTGTAGGCGATGGGCGAGGGCGTGCCCTTGACGAGCGCGTCGCGCAGTCCCTGCGCGTCCTTCGTAATCATGACGATGCGCATGCGGTCGGACGCGAGGTGCTGCTTGATGGCGCGGTTCACGTCCGCGAGCGTGAGCCTGGACAGCCCCGCGCGCATGAAGGCCGTGTACTCGGGCGTGCCGTAGTAGCGGCTGTCGAGCGCGTAGCCGAGCCGCGCGCCCTGCGTCGAGGTCAGGACGTTCGCGTACTTGACGAGGAAGGAGCGGATGGACTCGAAGTCCTCCTGCTTCATCCCCTCGCGCACGATCTTGTCATACTCGTAGAGCGCGGCCCTCAGCGCGAACATCGAGTTCTGCGGCTCGACGGGCCGAATCCAGATTTGGAAAATCTGCGACGCGCGGCCGAGGTTCGGGTCGGGCGTGAACTGGAACATGCCGCGCGGGAAGTACTCGACGTAGGCGTAGTCGCCGTAGTTCAGGCCGCGCGCCTCGCGTAGGCGCTGGTAGAGGTGGCTCGCGCTGTTGCGGTGCTGGCCGAGGTACGAGGCGACGAGCGCGAGCGCCGGCCAGTCCTTGTGCGAGCGGTTGACGGTGATGGGGAAGCCCATCGAGATGGCCGTCGCGCGCGTCTCGCGCTGGATGATCTCGACGCGCATGCCGGGCTTGACCGTGGGCTGCGAGAACTTCTTCTGCGCGGCGCCGCCCTTCGGGAGCTTTGCGAAGTCGGCCGCGACACGCGCGGCGAAGTCGGTTGGGTAGCCGCCCGCCATCCCGAGGACGAGGCTGCTCTGCGTGTAGTTCTGCTTGTAGAAGTTGCGCACGTCGTCGAGCGTCAGCTTTTCGAGCGCCGCGACGGTGCCCGTGTTGTTGTGCGCGTACGGGTGGCCGGCGTAGATGATGTTGTAGAGGTACTCCTTGCCCAACTCCTCGTCGTTGCCCTGCCGCAGGGAGGTCTTCAGATAGTTGACGGCGTCGGACTTCAGCCGCGTGAAGTCGTCCTCGCGGAAGCCCGGGTCGAGGAGCATGTCGCGGATGATCGCGTAGTACTTCTCAAGGTTGTCGACGTGCGTCGTGCCCGCGAAGACGGTCATCTCCTTATCAACCTGCGAGCCGAAGCCGGCCGCCATCGGGTAGAACGCCTCGACGACCTGTGCGTAGGGCATCGTCCGCGAGCCGCCCTCGGCGAGCATCGCGGCCGTCAGCGAGGCGACGCCCTCCTTGCCCGGCGGGTCGGAGGCCGCGCCCGTCATGAAGAGCAGGCGGATGGAGACGAGCGGCGACTGCGAAGGCTCTAACACCGAGGCAATCGGGGCCGCCGGGGCGGCGCTGGTCGGCTGGTTGCTGGTTGAAGTCATCTGTTTCGGAGCCGTGCTGACGCGCCGCTGCGCGAAGGCCGAGAGCGGCGCGAGCGTGAAGAGGGCGACGAGGAGGGTGCCGAGTGTGCGTCGCATCAGTCCTGTCCCTCCCCGTTGTCGTTGCGGCCGAGCGCCGCGAGGTTCTGCCCCTTGGTGGCGAGCGTGACGACCGTGCGACTCTCCTCGCGGAAGTACTTCTTCGCCGCGTCGCGGATGTCGGCGGGCGTGACGGTCTGGTAGGTCTCGAAGAGGCGGTTGAGCGTCTCGGGCGTGCGCTCAAGCGCGATGTAGGGCGCCACCGCTCCGGCGATTGCGCTGTTGCTGTTCATCGCCATCGCGAAGCCGTAGCGCATGCGCGAGCGCGTGGCGTCGAGCTTGGACTGGTCGATGAGTTCCGTCTTGTAGCGCTCGAACGTCTTGAGGATGGCGTCGCGGACGGCGCCGACCTGCGCCGGGTCTTTGACGCGTGCGTAGATGGTGAACAGCTCGGGGTCGGCCTGGTGGCCGAAGTCGGCCGCGAGCACGTCCACCTTCTGCTCCTTGAGGACGAGCTGCTGGTACAGCTCCGAGTTCTCGCCGAAGGCGACCGACTGGAAGAGGTCGAGCGCGGCCACTTCCTTCGACGTGTCGGAGTACTTCGGCCCGTGGAAGGCGACGGCGAGGTGCGGGAGCGTGGGCGCGTCCCAGGGGATGTGCGCCGTGCGCGACTCGCCCTGCGCGGGCTCCTCGGGGATGTCGGCCTTGTAGCTGCCGCGCTGCCAGGTGCCCCAGAAGCGCTTCGTCAAATCGAGCGCGCGCGCCTGCGTGATGTCGCCGACGATGACGATGGTCGAGTATTCGGGGCGGTAGAAGCGCGAGAAGAACTGCTTGGAGTACTCGTACTGGTTGGGCATGTCGTCGATGTCTTTGAGATAGCCCATCGTCGTGTGCGCGTAGGTGTGTTTCCTGAAAGCCGTCTCGCGCATCACCTCGTTGATCTTCGAGAAGGGGTTGGCGCTGTTCTTGTCGTACTCGCCCTTGACGGCCTTGGCCTCGGTCTTGAACTGCTCGGGCGTGTACTTGAGGCGCTGGAAGCGGTCGGCCTCCATCTTCATGATCTCTTCGAGGTCTTCCTTCGAGAAGGTCGCGTGGTAGACCGTGCGGTCGTCGCTTGTGTAGGCGTTCGTCTCGGCGCCCGCGCGCTTGAAAATCTCCTCGCGCTGCTCGGGCGTGTAGTTCTCGCTGCCGCGGAACATCATGTGCTCGAAGAAGTGTGCGAAGCCGCTCTTGCCGGCCTCGACCTCGTTGCGCGAGCCGGCGGCGACGACGATGTAGAGTGAGACGAGGTTCGGGTAGTCCGTCGGCACGGTGACGAGCCGCAGGCCGTTCGGCAGGTCGTCAATCGTGTACGGGTAGGTGAAGAGCTTACTGCCGCCGGTGCTGCTCGTGCGCGTCTGCTGCGCCATCCCGAGCAGGGGCAGGGCGAGCACCGCCGCGGCCAAAATCAGGAATCTCATGGCGTCTGGCTCCCAAATTTCTTAACTGGATTTTGTACGTTGGACGCCCGAATTATACACCAACGCCCCGGCCGAAGGCAGGCGCGCGGTAGGAGCCGTGAAGAGTATTTTCATTCGGCCCGCGCGGGCGGGACGAGCGCGCCGGCCAGCGACTCGGGCACGTTCAGAACGTCGCGCCAGCCCGATTCGTCCGCGCGCATGCGTGCGGTCAGGCCGTCGCGCAGTCGTCGCAACTTGTCGCTCAAGGTGTGCGGGTGTTCGTCGATGGAGGGAAAGCGGCGGAGCTGTTCTTCGACGAACGATTTTTGTTTGATGATGGAGGGGATTGACTCGTGGCGGCCGCCCTCCCAGAAGGGTTGGAGCAGGCGCTCGACGCGCGCGGCGCCGGGAATCGAGACCTCCTCTTCGTCGAGCCCGGTCACGTCGGCGACGTAGCGCCCCGCGGCGTCCGAGCCGCGGAAGACTTGCAGGCGGCCGGGCAGCGTTGACTTCTCGGGCGTGTTCGAAGCCTTGAGCGTGGGGCGGCCGGCGATGACGCACTCCTTGAAGATGACGCCCGCGACGCGGCGGACTTCGCCCGAGAGCTTGGTGCCGATGCCGAAGCCGGCGGCCTCGGGGAACTCCTCGACGATGCGGCGGACGCCCTCCACGTCGAGGTCGCCCGTGAGCACCGGCATCAGGTCGCGCAGGCCGTTCGCCTCGAAGAAGGCGAGACACCACTTGCCGAGCTGCGCGAGGTCGCCCGAGTCCACGCGGAAGCCCTTGAAGGCGCGGCGGCGCTCGGGCGTCGAGGTCGCGGCCAGCGCCGCGTGCACCGCGCCCATGTGCACGTCGATGGTGTCGAGCAGGAGGGTCGTGCCCTGCGGGTTGGCGTCGAGCCAGCGCTCGAAGGCGACCTGCTCGAAGTGCTTCGGGCGCCCGGTGCGCGGCTCGATTTCGGGCTCGTCCATGAACCCGACGTAGGACTGCTGCCAGTAGTGCGCCTCGGTGCCGACGGCGGGGATTTCGAGCCGGTGCGCCGCCTCCATGTTCGAGGTGTCGTTGAAGCCGCCGATGAAGGCGTAAGTCGCCACGTCCACCGCGCGCTCGATATCGCCGTTGCGGCGCAGGGAGAAGTCGGAGAGCCAGCGGTCGCCCGCGGCCATGCGAATCTGCATCGCGATGGAGGCGGTCGTCATCGGGAGGTCGAAGGCGTGCTCGAACTTAATCTCCTGCGCCTGGGCGAGCCCGAAGGCGCCGGTGATGTCGGCGAAGGGCTGGCCGGCGAACATGACGGTGCCGGGGCGCACCGCCCTGACGGTGCCGACGAAGCTGATGTCCTCGACGGCCTTCGCGAACAGGCGCAGGCCGCCGCGATCCTGTTCGAGCGTGCGCAGACGCGGCCGGTCAATCCTCAAGTCCAGCAGAGAGTGCAGGAGGCGTTCGTGCCCCAGGCACGGCGCGTAAGGGAGTTTCCGCTGCGACACGTAGAAGGTCGCCTCCGTGTCGCTCAAAAGCCCCTCGTGCAGCCGCGTCGCCTCCTTGTACGAGGCGTCGCCCATCGTGGCGTGATAGCGGTCGATGTTGAGCATGATTAGGCAGTGGGCAGTAGACAGTAGGCGGGAACGAGGTTGAATTAGTGTCCGTCTTCCAGCCCCGGAGGGGCGGGATGTGTATAGCAATGTCGTTCCAATTTACCCCGAGCCCCGTCAGGGGCGACACGTACATGCCGCTCCTCCGGAGCTTGGACTAATTGAAAACGCCACGGGCTATAAACATCACGCCCCCCGGGGCGAAGACTGTGTCAATCGCTCACCGCCTACTGTTTCCGGCAAGTCATTTGGCGCGCGTCTGCGCGGACTTCACGTTCATTCCTGCAAGGAACTCTTTCGCCTCCGCTAACTCGGGCCGGCCGGCGTCGGCGTGACGACAGAGCGCCACGAGCTGCTTGTAAAAGCCCTCCGCCCCTTTCCTGTTCCCCGCGAGCGCGGCCGCGCGCGCCGCGCCGTAGAGCCCGTTGAAGCGGTTGGGCGTGTTGCGGAGCGAAGCCTCGAACTCACTCTGCGCCGCGGCCGGTTCCTTCAGTTCAAGCAGCAGTTCGCCGAGCTGTTCGCGCGCGGGAAGAATCGCGCCGGGCGTCACCGGGTGTTTCTCGGTGGCGTCGTCCAAATCCGCCGCCGCGCGCATCAGCCGCAGCGACTCCTCGCGCTGACCCTCGGCGTGCGCCAGCCAGGCCGAGGCGACCTGTAGTCCGATCTCGGCCTGCTTGGCCCAGTCGTAGCCGCCCCTGACTTCGCCGAGCGCCTGCCGGATGGCCGTCAGTTTCTCGACCTCCTGACGCGCCGCGGCCGCGTCGCCGGAGCGCGCGGCGCCGACCGCACGCGCGAAGTGGATGTGGGCCCCGGCCCAGCGGAAGTTATCCCAGGGGAAGTTCCCCAGCACGCCCGGATGCAGAGACAACCTGGCCGCCTCGTCCCAACGCCGCCGTTCGAGCACGTAGCGCGCGGTGATGGCCGTGGCGGCGTACGCCACCTTGAAACTCTGGGGCTCGACCTTCGGAATCCTGTTCAGCTCGTCGAGCACCCCGCGCGCACGCCCGTCCTGCGCGCCTTGCAGGTAGGCGTAGGCGAGATAGTCCATCGCGTGCAGTTGCTCGTCCCACGCGCCCGGCATGCGATTCCTGACGGCGAAAGCCTCGGCCGCCGCCTTGGCGTCGAGGTTCGACCGTATCGACTCCTGCCACAGACCCAGCCGCGTGAAGATGTGCGAGGGCATGTGCCGGGCGTGCGCCGAAGAGGGCGCGATCTTCGCGTAGCTCCGCGCGGCGGGCAGCGCCAGGTTCGCCAGCGCCGGGTAGTCATAGCTGTGTATGACGTAGTGCGTGACTCCCGGGTGCTGCGGCTCGCGCGCCAGCACGCGGTTCAGAATCCGCGCCGCCTCCCGTTCGCTGGCGTAAGTTTTGTCGCCCGCCGTCATCCCCTTCGCGATGAGCGTCAGCGCGTAGAAGACGCCGGCCTCGCCGTCCGTCGGGTAGCGCTGGTAGAGCCGCTCCATCGCTTCGCCGTAGGCGTTGGCGCGGGCGCGGTGGTCGAGCTTGTCAGAGTCTTTATAGAACGACTCTACCGCCGCGATGTAGTCACGCTCACGTTGAGTCCGCGCGCCGACCGAGCCGGCCTGTTCCGCGGCCCTCGCGCCCTTCTGAAACTCTGCCGCGGTCGGCGGCGCCCAGAGCGGGTGGTAGTTGCTCATCGCGACGCCCCAGTGACCCATGCCGCAACGCGGGTCGGCGGCGGTGACTTCGGCGAAAGCCTTCTCGGCCTCTTCGTACTCGAAAGAGTGGAGCCAGGCGACCGCGCGGTTGAAACGCTTCTGCGCCTCCGGCGTGCAGGAGATGTTGAAGCTGACGCGCCCCAACTGTTCCGACTGGTCGTGGTGATGCTGGTGTGCCTCCTGCGCCCCGGACGAAGGGGCGCGGCAGACCAGCACCGCGAGCAGAGCCGCGGTTGACACGGCGGCGAGCGGGAGACTCTTTTTCACAGGCCCTACTCCTTATCGTGGGCGGAAGCGCAGAGACGGCGGCGATGCGCCGTTTAAACGTCGGGGCGAAGGGATGCCCGCTGTCTATCGACTAGTGTCTACTACTTCGGCGCCGGCCGCGCGCATCTCTTCGATGGCGCGTTCGTCGTCGCCGGGTTGGAGGTTGACGGCGCGCATGGCGTCGGAGAGGGCGCGGACGCGGAAGCCCTCGCGCAGCGCGTCGAGGACGGTGTTCTTGACGCAGTAGTCGGTGGCGAGGCCGCCGACCCAGACCTCTTTGACGTTCTGCCGGCGCAGGTCTTCGGCGAGCGTCGTGCCGTCGAAGGCCGAGTAGTTGTCCTCGTCGCCGAGCCCCTTCGAGACGACCCGGACGCGCGGGTCGTCGAGCAGGTCATCGTGGAACTCCGCGCCGCGCGTGCCCCGCACGCAGTGGACGGGCCACGTCCCGCCGTAGGCGGTGAAGTGCTTGGTCTGGGCCGGGTGCCAGTCGCGGCTCTTGTAGACGGGCTGGCCCTGCCCGAGGAACTCTTCGATGAGCCGGTTGAGCGGCTCGACCACCTCGTCGCCGCGCTCGACGGCGAGCGCGCCGCCCGGGCAGAAGTCGTTCTGCACGTCCACGACGATGAGCGCCCGCCTCTCT
>JBEVJD010000518.1:0-7255 GCA_040510435.1 Pyrinomonadaceae bacterium
TGGGGAAGATAGCGAGAGGTGGGGGCTTTTTCTGTCTTGAGGTCTTCGGGTCGTCCCCTTGTACGCGCCCGCAAACGCGGGGCAAATCTGAATATAACAAAGGTTTAGCGCGGTTGTCATCATGAAACAGTAGTCAGTAGTCAGTAGCCAGCAGTCAGTAGGAAGAAAAAGCGGCGCGCCCGGCCCAAAGGCTGAAGGCGCGCCGCCCGTTTTTTCTACCGGCTACTGACTACTGTCTACTTCTTTGCACCTACTTGCCTCGCGGGCGCGCGTCAACGGCGCTGCGGGCGAAGTAGCCCTGACGGTAGGTGAGACGGAGTTGCTGCTTCTTGAGGTCGGGGTTAACGACATCAATCTGCACCTTGCGGAAGGAGCCGTCCTTCGACTTGTTCGAGGGCGAGTAGGCGATGAGGTACTGCGAGCGCAGGTCTTCCTGAATCTGCGCGAAGGCCGAGCGCAGGTCGTCCTCGTTGCGCGGGAAGTAGGCGCGCCCGCCCGTGCGCTCCGAAATCTTGCGGAGGGAGCCTTCGTCCACGCCCTCGAAGCTGAAGCTGTCGCCGATGCCGACGGAGTAGATGATGGCGTCGGCCTTGAGGGCCGAGTCCACGGCCTCTTGCAGTTTGAGGCGGCTCGACGTGTCCACGCCGTCGGAGAGGAGGATGATGGCGCGGCGCGTCTTGTCCGAAGACTGGGAGAGCACCTCGCGCGAGGTGACCCAGACGGCGTCCCAGATGGCGGTCGAGCCGGCGCGCGAGTCGCCGTTGATGGGCGGCGTCCCGACCGTGACGCCGCCGCCGACGTAGCCCGAGGGCGGCGTGAACTCGACGCGGTCGATGGCGCGGCGCACGCGCGCGGCGTTGCCCGTCAGCCCCTGTTCGAGCGTCGCGTCGCCGGTGAAGCTGAGCACGGCCACCTCGTCCTTCGTGGCGCGGATGACGGTATCGACGAAGCGCTGCGCGGCCGACTTCTCCTCGGGGAGCGTGCGCTCCTGCGAGGCCGAAACGTCGATGAGGATGGCGAGCGAGAGCGCCCGGTCGGTCTCGCGCTGGAAGGTGAAGACCTTCTGCTCGACGCCGTCTTCGAGCACGCGGATGTCCTCCTGCCGGAGCGACGTGACGAACCGCTTGCCCTTGTCCACGGCGGTGAAAAGGACGTTGGTGAGGTCGGTCTCGACCCGCTCCACGTCCTCGTCGTCGAGCGTCTCGTCCGGCCGCTGCGGCGCCGGGCGCTGCGGCTGCGACTGCTGCGCGCTCACGCCCGCCCCCGCCGGCAACAACACCGGCGCGGCGAGCAGAAGGAGCGCCAGGACGGCCGCTAATCTCTTTTGGCTTAACATCTCTTACCTCGGTGATAAGTGATGAGTGATAAGTGATGAGAAGGAAGACACGGCCCTCTTCTCTTTCTTGTCACTCATCACTCATCACTCATCACTTGCTTATCAAATCCCTGTCCGCCGTGTAGCCGCGCTTGGCGTTGATCTTGTACTTGTCGCCGGTGTTGACCTTGACCTCGATGCGGCGGTAGCTGCCGTCGAAGGGCGGGTCGGGGCGGTAGGTGAGGAGGTACTGCGAGCGCAGCTCCTCGCCGATCTTCTTGAAGGCGCGTTCCAGTGCCAGCATGTCGCCGGTGTAGAAGGCGCGGCCGCCCGTCTCTTCGGCCAGCTTCGACAGCTCCTTGTCGCCCGAGTCCTTGACCGTGCCGGCCTCGACGCCGGGGACGGCGCTGCCGATGAAGCCGCCCTTGGTCGAGAGGGCGAAGATGATGGTGTCGGTCTTCTGCGCGATGGCGATGGCGTCCTCGATGCGCGCGCGGCTGTAGGTGTCGTCGCCGTCGGTGATGAGGACGAGCGCGCGGCGCGGGCTCGACACGCCGCGCATCTTCTGGTCGCAGAACTCCCAGATGGCGTCGAAGAGCGCGGTCTGCGTCCCCGGCTTCTTCACGGAGTCAATCGCCTTCTCCAGCAGGTCGAGGTTGCGCGTGAAGTCCTGCCGGAGCTTGACCTCGTCGTCGAAGGTGACGAAGGCGGCGTGGTCTTTGCGCGTGCGCGTGACGGTGTAGAGGAAATTCTTGGCCGCCTCCTTCTCGAAGCCGAGCTTGCCCGCGGTCGAACTCGAAGTGTCCATCAGCACGCCGATGTAGATGGGCAGCTTCTCAAGCTCCTTGATCTCGCCGAGGAAGTCGAACTGGACGGGGCGCTTGTCCTCGAAGACGGCGAAGTCGTTGCGGCTGAGCCCCGTCACGGGCACGCCCTTCTTGTCGAGGACGGTGACGGGCACGCGCACGACGCGCGACACCACGCCCTCCTCGACCTGGTCGGGCTGCGGCGTCGGCGTCTGCCGCGGCGTCGCGGGGGTCTGCCGGGGCGCGCCGGGGCGCGCGGCTGCCAGCCCGCCGAAGAGGGCGCAGGCGAGGACGGCCAAAGGGATAAAGAGTTTCGCTGATTTCATAGACGGATGAAGGGGAGCGCGGGTTAAACCTCGGAGTCTTCAGCCAATTCGGGCACCCCATTCGATGCCCCCGGCCAGCGCGGTCGTTGCTTCCCCAGTGGCCGACAGTATAAAGCAAGTGGGCGACGCGGGGTAGGCACTGGGCAGGCGCTATCCCAGCGCCTCAAGAAACGCCGAAAGATCCGCGGGGAGCGGGGCGGTGAAGCCGAGCCATTCGCCGGTCGCGGGGTGGTGGAAGCCGAGCCGCTCGGCGTGGAGGAACTGGCGGCCGAGGGCGGAGACGCGCGTGCGCAAGAGCGGGTCGGGGAGCGTCTTGTCGCGCCCGCCGCCGTAGTTCTCGTCGCCGACGACCGGGTGCTTCATCCACGAGAGGTGGACGCGTATCTGGTGCGTGCGGCCGGTCTTGATCTGCACGTCGAGGAGCGTGAAGCGCGTGTAGCGCCGCCGCACGCGCCAGAGCGAGAGGGCCGCGCGCCCGCCTCGCACGACGGCCATGCGCGTGCGGTTGTGCGGGTCGCGCCCGACGGGCTGCTCGACTTTGCCCCGCTCCTCTTTCGTCACGCCGTGCACGAGCGCGACGTAGGACTTGAAGACCGTGCGCTCGCGGAACTGATCGGACAGGCTCTCGTGCGCGCGGGCGGTCTTGGCGACGACGATGACGCCCGACGTGTCGCGGTCTAAGCGGTGAACGATTCCGGGTCTGAGCGAGCCGCCCCCGGAGAGTTGCTTGAAGTGGAAGGCCAGCGCGTTGGCGAGCGTGCCCGAAGGCACCCCGGCCGCGGGATGCACGACGAGCCCGGCGGACTTGTTGACGACGACGACCTCCTCGTCCTCGTGGAGGATGTCGAGCGGGATGTCTTCGGGCTCGACCTCGGACGGCGGCGGCGCGGGCAGCTCGACCTCGACGTGCTCGCCGCCCTTCAGCTTGAGCGAGGGCTTCGCCGCGCGCCCGCCGACGAGCACGTCACCTTCGTCGATGGCGCGCTTCAACGTCGAGCGGCTCACGCCCTCGACGCGCGCCGCGAGGAAGGCGTCGAGCCGCGCGCCCGCGTCCTCGGCCGACACGTCGAACGCGAACGCCTCGGCCCCCGGCTCGGGCTGAACGTCCGTCGCGTCACCTTCCGGCTTCAAATGTTCGTCACTCATGCGCTGGCCGTGCCCGTGGCGGTGTTCGCGCCGCCGGCGCGACGCCAACGCAGCACGAGGAAGACCAACCCCCCGGCGACGACGAGGAGGCTGATGAGCTGCGAGGTCGAGAGTCCGGTCAGCGTCGTCAGCCCCGCGATGTCGCCGCGCGGGTCGTCGCGGAAGAACTCGATGGTGAAGCGCGTCAGGCCGTAGAGCACGGCGTAGGCGCCGATGACCTGCCCGTCGAAGCGCTTGCGCCGGTGCAGCCAGTAGAGGAAGAGGAAGATGAGGAGCGCGGCGAAGGATTCGTAGAGCTGCGTCGGGTGGAGGTGGACGCCGGTGGGGACGCCCGTGATGCGGTGCGCCAGTTCGCCGAACTCGACGCCCCACGCCGCGTCGGTGGGCCGGCCCCAGCAGCACCCCGCCGCGAAGCAGCCCTCGCGGCCGATGGCCTGCCCCAGCGCCACGCCCGGCGCGAACGCGTCCGTCACCTTCCAGAACGAGAGCCGGTAGCGCCTGATGAGCAACACCCCCGTCAGCAGCCCGCCGAGGAAGCCGCCGTACCAGACGCCGCCCGAACGCAGGAAGTCCACCGAGAGCAGGTTGCGCCAGTCGGCCCCGTACTCCGGCTCGGCCACCATCAGCAGGAGCTTCGAGCCGACGAGGCCGCCCAGGAGCATCCACAGCCCCAGGTCGAACACGCGCTCGCGCGGCAGCCCGTCGCGCCCGCCGAGGCGCGACGACACGAACAGCGCCGCCATGAACGCCAGCGCCAGCAGCACGCCGTACGTGTTCACCGGAAAGCCGCCGATGCGGAAAAGCTCAGGGTACATTTTTTCCTACTCGTAACCCGGCGCGGCGGCATCCGGCCTCGCCCCTCACCTTAAAGTAACAGCTCCTGCTCGCGCGAGAAGAAGAAGCGCGAGGCCGAGATGTACTCGTCCTCCGTGTATGTGAAGGAGAGCCGCACCGGCTCTTGCGCCTCGCCGCCGCCCATAACTCAGTTCCCCGCCCGCCCGCCTTCCGCGGTCGTGCCGCCGTCGAGCGCCGCGCCCGCCTCACGCTCTTTCGCCTCGCGCGCCTCGCGCCGCCCTTCGAGTATCAGGTCGAGCGCCAGCAGCGCCGCGCCCGTGCAGATGGCCGCGTCGGCGACGTTGAAGGTCGGCCACTGGTACGAGCCGATGAACACGTCGATGAAGTCCACGACGTGCCCGAGCCGTATGCGGTCGGTCAGGTTGCCGGCCACGCCCGCGAGCAGCAGCGCCAACGCGCCGAGCAGCCGGTCGTCCGTCCGCCGCGAGCGGAAGAAGTAGGCCAGCAGCCCCACGACCGCCAGCCCCGCCAGCGCCGCCAGCATCCAGCGCCCGAAATTCCCGCCCCCCTGCAACTGCCCGAAGGCGATGCCGGGGTTCTCCGCGTAGGAGAAGTGGAGCAGCCCTTCGTAGACGCGCACGACCTCGCCCGTCTTCAGGCGGCGCACGGCCCAAGCCTTCGACGCCTGGTCGCACATGTAGACGGCGGCCGCCGCGAAGAGGTAGGCGGCGCGCCAGCGGAAGAAGCCCTGCACGCGCTTACTCACGCCGCGCCCCCCTCGGCCTCGATCTCGGCCAGCGCCTCGACGCAGCGCTCGCACGCCGTCGGGTAGCGCGTGAACTCGCCGACAAACGTCGAGTAGTTCCAGCAACGCTCGCACTTCTGACCCGCCGCGCGCTCGACCGTGACGCGTATGTCCTCGGCCGCCTCTGCTTCGAGCAGAGTGAGCGAGACCTGCGAGACGATGAAGAGGTAGCGCAACTCTTCGCGGTAACTCTCCAGCAGCTCGAAGGTCGGGCGCCTCGCTTCGAGCCGGACGTGCGCCTCCAGCCCGCTCCCGATGAGCTTCGCCGTGCGCGCCTCTTCGAGCCCGCGCAGCACCACGTCGCGCACCTCGAAGAGCCGCGACCAGCGTTCGAGCAGTCCCGCCTCACGCTCTGCGCTCAGCACCAGTGGGAACTCCGCCACATGGACTGACGGCGCGACAGCGGCCCTCTCATCCGTCCCGACCGCCACGGCCTCGCCGCCTTCGGCCGTTGCGTCAACGACGACGCCGCCGGCGCGCCCCTTCACCTCCGGCAGGTTCTCCCAGATTTCGTCGGCCGTGAACGACAGCACCGGCGCGAGCAGGCGCGCGAGCGCGTCGGCGATGTAGTTCAGCGCGGTCTGCGCTGAGCGCCGCGGCGCGGCCTGCGGCGCGGCCGTGTAGAGCCTGTCCTTGATGATGTCGAAGTAGCGCGCCGAGAGCGTCACCGTGCAGAACGCGTCGATGAGGCGGTAGACGGCGTGGAAGTCGTAAGCCTTATAAGCCTCCAACGCGCGCTCGACCAGACGGTCAAGCTCGGCGAGCGCCCAGCGGTCTATCTCGTGCAGCCCGCCCAGAGCCACGCTGTCGCGCGCGGGGTCAAAGCCGTCGAGGTTGCCGAGGGCGAAGCGCGCCGTGTTGCGTATCTTCCGGTACGAGTCGGCGACGCGGCTCAGAATCTCGGGCGAGCAGCGCATGTCCTCGCGGTAGTCGGAGGACGTGACCCACAGCCGCAGGATGTCGGCGCCCGAGTCCTTGACGAAGACCTCGGGCGCGATGGCGTTGCCGGCGGACTTGTGCATCGCGCGCCCCTGCGCGTCGAGCGTCCACCCGTGCGTGACGACCGCCCGGTACGGCGCCGCGCCGTGCGCGGCGAGACCCACCATCAGCGAAGAGTTGAACCAGCCGCGGAACTGGTCGCCGCCTTCGAGGTACACGTCCGCCGGCCAGCGCAAACCCTCGTAGTGTTCGAGCACCGCGACGGACGAGACGCCGCTGTCGAACCACACGTCGAGGATGTCGGTCTCCTTCGTGAACTCGGCGCTGCCACAACGCTTGCAGACGTAGCCCTCGGGCAAAAGGTCTTTCGCCTCGCGCCCGTACCATGCGTCGGTCGTCTCGCGCTCGAAGATGTCGGCGACGTAGTCGATGGTCTGGCGGTCTGCGACCGCCTCGCCGCACGAGCAGTAGAAGACCGGGATGGGCACGCCCCACACGCGCTGGCGCGAGACGCACCAGTCGGGTCTGCCCTTCTGCATGTTGCGCATCCGGTCGGCGCCCCACGCGGGCACCCACTGCACGCGCTCGATCTCGCGCAGCGCGCCCGCCCGCAAAGAGACCGGCGCGTCCTCATCGTTCTCCGTGTAGTTCGTGCGGGGGCGACCGTCGTCGTCCGTCTCGGACGCCGGGGCGGGCTCGACCACCGAGGCGTCGAGCGAGATGAACCACTGCGGCGTGGCGCGGAAGATGACCGGGTTCTTGCAGCGCCAGCAGTGCGGGTAGCGGTGCGCGTAATCTTCGGAGAAGAGCAGCGCGCCGCGCTCGCGCACGAACTCGACGATGGCCGGGTTGGCCTCGAAGACGCCCCGGCCGGCGAAGTGCTCGACCTCCTGCGTGAAGCGCCCCGCGTTGTCCACGGGGCAGTAGATGTCGAGCCCGTAAGCCTTGCCGATGACGAAGTCGTCGTGGCCGTGGCCGGGCGCGGTGTGAACGAGCCCCGTGCCGGACTTGCCCGTCGCCTTCTTGTCGCGCGCCTCGCGCACGTCCAACTCGGTCTCGCCGTCGGCCTCGCCGCCGAGCGTGACGTGGTCGCCGAGCATGAGCAAGCTCGGGCGGTCGAGCC
>JBEVJD010000519.1:0-35417 GCA_040510435.1 Pyrinomonadaceae bacterium
AGAGGCGCCCGCCGAAGCTGTTCGTCCCCGACTGCGTGACGATGTTGACGACGCCGCCCGATGCGCGCCCGAACTCGGCGATGCCGCCCGAGGTGATGACCTCGAACTCGCGGATGACCTCCTGGCTGTAGAAAGTGCCGGCGAGGTCGGCGGCGTCGTCGTTCGAGGAGAGGCCGTCGACGACGAAGCCGTTGTTAATAAAACGCTGCCCCGTGATGGAGAGCCCCGTGCCGGGGACGGCCGAGGTCTCTGGGAAGCGCTGGTTGGCGACGGGGTTGGTGCGCGTGACGCCGGGCGTGAGCGCCGCGAGGTCGAGATAGTTGCGCCCGTTGAGCGGCAGAGTATCGACCTCCTGCGAGACGACCGTCTCGGCGACCTGCGTGCGCGCCGTCTCGACGACGGGAGCGTCGGCGTCGGTGACGCTCACGCTCTCGCTGAGGCCGGCGACGGCCAGTGTGAGAGGCACGTCCAGAGACTGCCCGAGCGTCAGCGTCATGCGCCTCGTGAGGGTGGCGAAGCCAAGCTGTTCGACCGTGAGCTGGTACGTGCCGACCGGCAGAAACGGGAATCTGTAGCGCCCCGCCTCGTCGGTCACGTCCGTCTGCCGCCGGTTGGTCTCGAGGTGATGGACGACGACGGTCGCGCCGCTCACCGACGCGCCGCCCGCGTCCTCCACGCGCCCGCTCAAGGTGGCCGAGGTGACAGTCTGCTGCGCCGTCGCAGGCATCACGCCGCCGCAGAATACAAACATGCTTAAGCACATCACGCGGAGGGCCAACGCCAGCCGCTTATCATCCCGTTTCCGAATCATGTCGCTTCCTCCGAATAACTACACCGCCTCGGAAAACAGGTCGGGCCGGCCGCTTCGCGCGCGAACTCGTGAATAGGCGACGGCGCCCGCGGCCAAAGCGTGTGCTTTCGCCACGAGGTCAGCGGCGGCCTGAAGCAATCGTCGATGAACTAAGCTAGTCGGCTGGTGAAGGCGACGGAGGGGCGCGCGGGCAACACCGGCTGCGCAGTTCGGACGAGGTCTTTGAAGCGTTGGTGGAGGTGCGTGGGAGTGTGGCGACGATCGGCGGGCGGGGCCGCAGCCAGTGCGCGAGGGCCACGCCGTCACGCGTGCGCCGGAATTGAGTGAAAAAGTTTAAGAGCGCACCGCAATCGGGAGGGCAGGGCCGAGAGACGGATGCCGAGATAGCCGCGGCGTGTGAAGTATTGTTCCGTGGTGGAACATCGGGATGCGCGCCGTGTTCCATCCCCTGCCGAATGTGGCCGTGCGGGGCCGCGCGTCCTGAATGGACGTGATGGGTTTGCACGACTCCGCCGTGCGACGACGGGGCCGGATTCACCCCACACATCGGCTCGGGCCGGACAGGCTCAGGTGTCGGGGCCGGTTTGAATTGGCGAAGAGGGCACGAGCCGCCTTCGCATTCCCCTGTCATGGTGCCGACACCTTTGCCTTCGCAGCACGGCATCCGGCAGCCATGTGCGGCGGAGACGGCTCCCGCAGGGACGGAGGCCGCAACGACCAGGCACGCCAACGTCGCCGTCAGAAGAGACTTGACGATGCGGATTCGTGTGCTCGGCGTTGAGCGTGGGCGACGCAAGTGACCCTCTCGGAGGCGTGACGAGACCCGCTCGGACGGCGCGCAGACCGTAGTACGCGGGCAACAATCGTCGCGGGCGCGTCACGTCACACTCTCGACGGTAGCCGAATAAAGCCCACGGCCTTCGCAAGACGGCGGGTGTTAGAGCGAATCCGAGCCGCGCTGCACGATAAGGTCTTTGGCGGCGGCGTCAGCCTCACGCACCATGACCCATGTGGTCACATGGCTCGTGGCGGTCTTGTTCGTCTCAAGAGGCACGGGGCATGGCTGGAACTTCTGCCCTTTTTGGAAGGAGACGATGATCTCGGTATGGGTGCTACACTTGTACGGCCCGCCATACTGACAGATTCCATCCGTCCCACCGCTTCCGCCCACGTCTTTTGTGACCTCCTCGGTCGTGCCCTTCGTTTGACCTAGCATACGGCTTCTCCTTAGTGTCAGAGGTTTTCTTACCAACAGTACTGACGCTTTGGTCAGCGCTGACGAATTTAAGCAACCATGTCGCTCGACCATCGACGACCGTCTGCTTCGTTGCCGGTCGCCGTGTGGCTCGGAAAGTTAGTCAAAGTAGTTCCCAACGCAGCGACACTGACTCGCCCGGCCTGTACGCGATGACAATCAGCTTGGCTAGTAGTTGGAAACCGCGGTCTTTCGCGTCCTCGATGCGTAAAAGATAGATGTGCCCGAGCTTGATGGGCGCGGGGGCGGAGGGTCTGCCGGGCGCGAACAGCGCCGACGCTTCCCGCAGCGGCTGTAATTTCTCCGGCGGGCCGTCCTCTTTGAGGATGACGAGTTTCCCTTCGTGAACGCGCAGAGATGCGAAGCCCTCGCCCCCGGCCTCTGCGTCTTCGTAGCCGTACCGCTCGCGCAGTTCGTCAGCCGTCCCGAGGTCGATGATGACGCCCACACGGTTGGCCTCGATGGCGGTGACGAGGTTGCCGCCCCCGGCTGTGGTCAGGCTCAGGTCGCTGCACCGGTTTCCCACCCGGTTGTCCCGAATCATCTGCCCCGCCTTACCATCCCTCAAACAGAGCGCGCGGGTCAGCGGGTCGTACCAGTGGAGTGTGAAGACGCCGCCGCGCGCTTGCTGCTCCGGCGGCGGTACGGCCGCGGCTGCGGGTTTCGCGTCCTGCGCGCGGGCGAAGCCGAAGCAGCAGAGCACCAGGCAGGCTGAACGAGCAACCCAGGAGAGCGAGCTTTTCATTGTGGCCCCTTCATCGAAGAGTTCAGCCGCCGAGTTTCGGGAAAGCTTCGTCCCGTACGTGCTGCGATTCGTTGAGCCGCCTCAGTTCCTTGAAGTAGTTGAACGGAAGGAACGGCGGTGGATACTTTTCACTGATCCAGTCCTCGGGGTGGAGGTAGTTCAGTTTATACAACTTGATCTCTTCGCCGCATTGGTTGAGAGTTTCGGCGACCGACTTCACGAGCAGGACGTTATTCAGTTGCGTCCGCGCCGGGTAGAGCAGCGCGTTTTCCTTCACGCGTCGCTCCCATTCCCGCAGAATCTTGAGACCGCGCTCGTACTGCGCCGCGTTGATTTCGAGTCGCAGCATGACCTCCGACTCGGTGCGCGGCTCTCTCATGAACTCTTGATAAGTTTCCCGCGGGACGGGGCCGAAGGCTCGCTTGCCGCCGGCAGAGTAAGTGCCTACCGCGTCGATCTGTGTTTCGCGTCCGGCCATCTTGACCAGCAACGGGAAAGCCGACCCGCTGCGATCAAAGAACTCGCCGCTGCGCGCCGCGAGGATGATGAAATACCGGTTGGGGTCTACCTTGACCCAGCGGGTCGGCGCCGCGCCGTTCCTCACGCAGGTGAACGACACGTCGTCATACCTGGTGATCTCCAGCGAACTCGTGCCTTTGGCGAACACCACACCTCCGTCAATCGCCGTTAGCTCGATTGACTTCGGCGCCTTCGGGTCGTCCAATTTATAGGTAGCACTGGCGACCACTTCTGTCTCCGCATCCACCCCCGCACCGGAACGCGAAAGCACCGTGAGCGTCCCGTCCGGCGTGAAGTGGTACACAGGTGGATTCGCCACGTCAGTCGTGGCCTGCTTCCACGTCCCGACGATGTTGAAGTCGCACGACTGCCGGGCGAGTGCGGTCTCGGTCAAGCCGAGGCAGATGACCGTCAGCAAAAAGAAGAGGGCAACTCGTTTCATGGCATCGTTCCCTGTTTCAGGCGACTCGGAAGAAAAGCCACGCTCACGCGGGACGCGATATCGCGTCCCGCGTGAGCACCGCGACGGCGCCGCGCGGGGGCCGCGAAGCCCCCGCGCGGCACCACCACTTGCTAAACCGTCCGCCGGTAACCATAACGCTTGACATCGTTGTCGATGAGGACCTGGCGCTCCTTACTCTCCGCGAGCCTTTCCTCATACGACTTGGGCGGGTCGGCCCAGCCGATGTGCTTCACGATTGCCTTCATGCTGGCGAACGCCTCGACCGCCGTCCAGACGTTGGTCGCGTCGTTGATGATGCGCAGCGTCCCGGCGTGCATGGTGGCGTCGAGGTCGAAGCCGGGGTGGGCCATCCCGAAGAGCCTGAAGCGGATGGTTTCGAGGTCATACGCCTTCCCGGTCAGAAACTTCCAACCCGGCAGATTGGCCTTACGCAGCTCCGCGTAATGCTTCAACATGGCTGGATTGTCGCTCTCCGGTTTGACCGTGATTGAGTAGAAGAAGAGGTCGCGCCCCATCCGCTCCTGCATGGCGCGGTGGACGCGGAGCAGGGTCGCAGTCACCATCGGGCATGCGCCGTGACACTCGGCATACATGAAGTTGATGACGACCTGCCGGCCTTTAATCAGGTCGTCATAAAACCTGACCTCTTCGTTCTCGTGTGTCCTGAGCAAGGCGTTCGTGAAGCGCCCGACGCCGGGCGACGCCGGGTGCGGCACGAAGCGCGACATGCCCTTCACGAGGTCGGTAAACAACTCTCTTCTCTTCATTCGCTCACCTCCTCCTTCCGCGTGCTCAGCTCCGCCGCTTTACGCATTTCGGCCATGCGCTGGTCTTCTTCCTTCCGGTGTCGGGCCATCAAATCCTGACACTCAAGCAGCGCCGCCGGAGTCGGCACGATGTCCCACCGCACCATCATGAACGCGTCCTCGTGGTTCATGTTGTGGCAGTGGATCAAGTACCTGCCGATGAAGTCTCTGAACTGCATCTTGATTAAAGCGCCCTCGCCCGCGTTCAGGCGCATCACGTCTTTGCGGCCTGACTGCAACGGGGGCACCGGAATCTCGACGCCGTTGACGAAACGCTTGAGGACGCGGAACTCCTCGAAGTGAATGTGCACGGGATGCACCCACGCCGAGGCGCCGACGTTGTTGTTCAAGAGCCATTCCTCGGTCGTGCCCTGAAGGATGCAGTGCGAGGGCACCTCCGCGTCGAACACCTGACCGTTGACCCTGAACAGGCGCGGCACCGACCCCACAGGGTCGCGCGTGAACTGCCACTCGAAGGTGTTGTCCGTCGCGGGCATCGTCGGGTAGGTGCAGAGCGTGGACGGGATGGCGGGCGTGTCGGGCGGGAACCACCACTCGCGGTTCACCACGTTGAACTGCATGAGCACGTTCTCGATGAGGAGACCCGACGGCAGCGGGTCGGGCGACGGGTTGCCGACGAACTGCGCCTGTGCCTCCTTCAGGTAAACTTTGGAGCCGTGCGGGAACTGCGCGAAGTCGATGATTACGTCGTAACGCTCGGCGACGCTCACTCTAAGCGCGCCCGTGACGGTCGAGTTGCTGTTGGCGGCGTTCGTGCCCGCATCGACCGGAATCGGGTGCTCAAGGAAATTCGCGTCCGTGGCAACGACCGTCATGGTGGCGACGGAACCGTCGGGCTTGATGAGCGTCAAGTCCCAGGTCTTGACCGGCCCGGTCGCCAGTATGCGGAAGCGATACTTGCGCCGACGGACGGTCATCTTCGGCTGAATCTTCCCGTTGACGACCCACTTGTCGCCGGTCGGGGCCGCGGCCCCGCCCACCTCCTGGAACAGCTCAGTGCGTCCGCCGGAGGTCGGGCAGAAAATCTTGTCAACGAGGATCAGCGGGAAGTCGGTGACGCCGTAGTAGCCCGGCAGCCGCAGAGAGCCGGAGGTGTTGAACTCGTGACCGGGGTCTTTCGAGTCGTACACCAGATACATGCCGTTGAGGCCGAGGTAGTTGTTGTGCGCCGTGAAGGCGGCACGGTGATCGTGGAACCAGAAGGAGTGCATCGCCTCCTTCTCATCACCGTCGGGCGGGTAGTCGTCGTAGCCGGCGTAGATGTTCGGATAATGATTGTCCTTCCAGAATCCGGTGCCGAAGTAGTCGCCCGCAAAGCCGTCCGATTCGGAGGCCGTGTGCCCGTTGTGCAGGTGGACGGTGATCTCGTTCTTGCCGAAGCTCGTGGTCGTCGTCGGCAGGTTGTTCCTGAAGCGGACGATGGTCGGGTGTTCGTAGACGTTGAGCACGGTCGGGGCCGGATACTTGCCGTTGAAGCCCCAGATGTACGATTGCCCGTAATCGGCGTGGAAGCGGTGGAGACCGGACTCCGCTTTCAGTTCGTAACAAACGTCGGGCAAGAACTCCGCCCAACGTTGGTGAGGGGGTCGGTCGGCCTCGCCGCCGAGTAGGTTGCGATTCTGGGTCGGCGCGGGACTCAGGAATTTTGGAATCGCAGGGAACGGGGCTGTAAAGTCGTCGCGGAACGGCCTGTGCGCCGGACTGTCCGCGGGTTCGGGCGAACAGATTACCGGCTCCGTCACCGTATAGGCGCGCGTTTCAACTGGGGAGAGAAGGGTCGGGGCCAGAACGGTAGCGGCCCCCGCCGCCGCGCCCAGCTTGAGCACATCTCTCCGACTCACTCCGGCCTTAGTTCTTTTTCCCTCAGCTCCCTTCTCCCGCTTTGCCTTTTTTTTAGGCATAAAACCTCCTTCATCCCTCGTTGGGAAGATCGTCTGTTGAGTGTGGATAAGTAATGTGACTGAAACGTTCGTCAGAAGCAGCACGGGCAGAGACATCCCTTCGCGCTGATTCTTTCGACCCGAACGATTCGTCATCTCCATGCGGCGGCCCCGCCGCACGACCCGACTTTCATCCCCGGCAGTTCGCACACCGCGACACTCCGGGAGACTGATGTTCACCCGCTGTCGTTATCACAACTGGCTCGAATCGGATTGAACTTGATCGCTAGATCAAATGACAGCTTTGCTAGCCGCGAGGGAGGCTACCAACGTTGTCGCAGAGCAAGGCAGACGCTCGCTATCCGAGCGATTGATACATGCCTTCTCCGTCCCTGCCCTTGGGAGTCAAATCAGGTCATCGACGGGACACGTCTTCCGCAGACTGTGAACAATCGAGACTTTCAACAACCCTGCCACCGAACGTGGGTACGCTCAGTTCGGCGACAATACTTAAACCGCTGGGCAAGAATTGGTGATAGTCAGCAGTGCTTCTGACAGGGTTCGAGAGAGTAAAGTTGACGAATTGAAGTTGACTACTTGAGGTGAAAGCACGTCAATGGTGCCGGGGCAAGATGTCGGCAGACCGCCTATCTGGTCAGACTTACATTTTGGAGGCTGCTGCTCGAAAGAGCTTTTACTGCTTTTCCATCAACCCGCCGTTCATGAAACCCAGCGAGTTGTTAAACCGGAACTACTTGCCAATCAATTGCAGGCCAAATGAAATATCACAACAGTTGAATAGCGTCAAGAAAAATCGCTCTCACTCAACCGCTCATGGAAAAGTCCGCCTAACTGCTCGGCGATGATGGCCGCATACTCTGCCGTCTGGAAGTATCTCTACCGCGTGATTGATTCTGTCGGGCAGACGATTGGTTTTATGCTTAGAAGCAGTCTCAGAAACACCCGATTAAGTCGTCAAGCGGTTCTGCACCGCACCGGGATATCGGGCGCGTAGTGCCGTCACGTGAAGGGCGGGGATTTCTTCTTCAAGAGAACGGCTATCCTTGGAAACAAATATCCCTGAGGGCTTCACCGAACATAAAGGGTCTTATCCGACTCCTGGTGTTTGAAGGCTTATCAGAAAATACATTGACAGCCCACGGTTCGCTCGTATAATTCGTGGGTGCTCAAGTCGGGAATACTCACGAGCAGGTAAGTCACCACCTCCCTCTCTTCAAGGCAGCGCGTGACGCCTATCACCGACGTAATTCCCTTTTCCAGATAACTCTGAGCGTTGTCACAGGAGTTGATCAATGCCTCACGTCCATGTCCGTCAGGACAAAGTTCGAAGACCGTCGCTAGTCACTTTTTTCGGACTGTTAGGTCTGTTCATCCTGACGGCGGGGTTCCTCGACTTCACACAACCGGCCGCGCGCGCCGCGTCGGTGTTCGTCGTCAATTCCACGGGCGACGGCGCTGACAGCAACACCGCCGACAACCTCTGCAACGACGGCGCCGGCAACTGTACGCTGCGCGCCGCCATCCAGCAGGCCAACGCCACGCCGGGCACCGACACGGTCAACTTCCAGATTGGCACGGGCGTGCAGACTATCGTGCTCAACACGGTGCTCCCGGACGTGTCCGACCCCATCATCATTGACGGCACGACGCAGCCCGGCTACGGGGGCACACCGCTCGTTGAGATCAAGGGGAAGGACGAAGGCTTTGCGGGGATTCCCTGGGTGCTGCACATCACCGCGGGCGGCTCGACGGTGCGCGCTCTGGCCGTGGGGCATTTCGACTTCGCCGGGATACTTCTCGGCACCGAAGGCGCGAACGACGCGGGGGGGAACAAGGTCGAGTCCTGCTACGGAGGGCTGCGCGCCGACGGGGTGACGCCGGCCTCCCGCTTCGCAAGTGGCGCGTGCGTCCAGATTGCCGACTCGCCGAACAACATCATCGGCGGCACGAGCGTCGCCGGACGCAATGTGCTCTCGGGCTGCTCCCGGGGGGTTGAGATTTTGGGGATAAAATCGACGGGGAACCTCATTCAGAGTAACTTCATCGGCACCAACGCCGCGGGCACGGCGGCCGTCGGGGTTCAGGTGACCGGCGTCCAAATCGGGAACGCGTCGAACAATGTCATCGGCGGCGACACGGCCGCGGCGCGCAATATCATCTCCGGCAACAGAGAGGCCGGCATCAGAATAACGGGCAGCGCCGCGGGTAATGCCGTTAAGAGCAACTATATCGGGATGGACGCCGCGGGCACCGCCGCGCTCCCGAACCTGACGGGCGTCGCGCTGTTTAGCGGGAACAACGTCGTGGGCGGGCTCGCGCCGTTGCCCGGTGAAGCGCCCGGCAACCGCATCGTGAGCCAGTCCGTCAGTCTGCAAATCAACGGCTCGGGGGTGATCGTTCAGGGCAATCTCCTCGGCACGAACGTGACGGGCTCATCCGCGTTTACAATCGGCATTTTCTCCTTTGCCCAGAACGTGGTCATTGGGGGGACGCAGCCCGGCGCGCGCAACGTCATCTCCGGTTTCCGCACCGGCATCAGCATCGAATTCGGCGCGGCTGTTATCCAGGGTAACTACGTCGGCACAGACCTGAGCGGCACTGCCGCCCGCGGTAATATTATAGGCATCAGCGTTGCCGGCTCCGGCGGCCAGATCGGCGGGACGACCCCGGGAGCCGGTAACCTCATCTCGGGCAACCGTCAAGGCTTGGTGTTGAGGGGCGCTGGCGTGACCGTCCAGGGCAACCTGATCGGCACGGACGCGTCCGGCGCCGCGCCGCTGCCGAACCAGGAGACGGGCATCTTCATCGACGGCCGACCCACCGACCTCTCGGACGGCGCCAGCGCCAGCGTCGTCGGCGGGACGGCCGCCGGGGCGGGCAACCGCATCGCCTTCAACAGGCGGAGCGGCATCGCCATCGGGCCGTATACCAACGACGGCGTCTTCTCGACCGGCAACAGGCTACGCGGCAACTCGATCTTCTCGAACGGGCTGCTCGGTATCGACTTAGTCAAGTCCACTCAGTCTAACCCTAATGCTCTCAATCTCGATGCTGACGGCCCGTCGCCCAACGACGAGGGCGACACCGATACAGGCCCGAACGGGATGCAGAACGCCCCGACCGTCCTCTCCGGCCAGATATCCGGGGGTATGACCTCGGTGCAGGGCCGTCTGAACTCTGCGCCCAACCAGACCTACGCCATAGACCTCTATGCCAGCACCTCCTGCGATCCCACCGACCACGGCGAGGGTCAGACCTACCTCGGCGCGACGCAGGCGACCACAAACGCGGCAGGCGTCGCCACCTTCGACGGTTCTTTCCCGATGCTCTCCTCGGCCGGTCGGATCATCACCGCAACGAGCACCGACGCCGCCGGCAACACCTCCGAGTTCTCCCTCTGCCAGGAGGCCGGCGCGTCCAACACGGTTCAGTTCGGCTCCTTCACGTACACTACCGACGAGGCGATGGCGGCGCGCATCATCGTCTCGCGCACGCTCGGGACGACCGCGGCCACCGTGGACTACGCCACATCCGACATCAATACGAGCGCGGGGGCGGATTACGTGCCCGCCGCCGGCACGCTCCAGTTCGCTCCGGGCGAGATGTCGAAGGCCATAGACGTAACCATTATCGATGACGAACTCGATGAGAACGATGAGTTCTTCCAGCTCACCCTGAGCAACCCGACCGGCGACAGCGTCCTCGGGGCGATCATCACGACCGCGGTACACATCGTCGATAACGACGCGCCCCCGACGATGACCGTCACGGACGCGTCCGTAGCCGAGGGCGACTCGGGGACGACCGCTGCCGTCTTCACGATCAAGCTCTCGGCCGCGAGCGGCCAGATGGTGCCTGTCGCCTACCACACGTCCGGGGGCACGGCCACGGAGGGCGACGACTATACTTCGACTTCGGGCTTACTCGGCTTCGACCCCGGCGAAACCTCGAAGACCGTCAACGTCAACGTCAACGTCAACACGACGCCGGAGCCGAACGAAACCTTCAGCTTCAACATCCTGGGCGCGACGCACGCCATCATCACAGACTCGCAAGGCGTCGGCACCATCCTCAATGACGACGCCGTCCTCGGCATCAACGACCGGAGCGTCGGCGAGGGCGACTCGAGCCAGACCGCGTTCAACTTCACGGTCAGCCTCCAGTTCCCGACCGTCAATCCCGTCTCAGTCAACTTCGCGACGGCTGACGGCACGGCCGCCGCCGGCTCGGACTACATCGCGGCGTCGGGCACGCTCAACTTCGCTGCCGGCGAGACGACGAAGACCGTCAACGTCAACGTCAACGGCGACACGGTGGATGAGGCGAACGAGACTTTCTTCGTCAACCTCTCGGACGCGACGAACGCGGGCCTTGCGGACGCGCAGGGGCAGGGCACGATTACCAACGACGACGACAACGCGCCCGCGCTGCGCTTCTCGCAGGCGAGCTACTCGGTCGGCGAGAGCGCGCACGTCGTCACCGTCACCGTCACGCGCACCGGCGACCCGGCGCCGGCCGTGGGCGTTGACTTCGCGACGAGCGATGGCACAGCCACCGAGCGCAGGGACTACACGGCCGTCTCGGGGAGTTTGCGGTTCGCCACGGGCGAGATCTCGAAGACCTTCGACGTGCTGCTGACCGAGGACTCGTATCAGGAGCCGGAGGAGACCATCAACCTCACGCTCTCGAACCCGACGGGCGGGGCCATCCTGCGCACCCCGTTGGCGTCCGTCGTCAGCATCGCGGCCGACGACGCGACGCAGCCGCAGCCGAACCCGATTGACGACACGACGAACTTCGTCCGGCAGCACTACCACGACTTCCTCAACCGCGAGCCGGACGCCGAGGGGCTCGCCTTCTGGGTGGGCGACATCGAACAGTGTGGTGCCGACCCGGGTTGTCGCGAGGCTCAGCGCATCAACGTCTCGGCCGCGTTCTTCCTCTCGATAGAGTTCCAGCAGACGGGCTACCTCGTCTACCGGGCGTACAAGGCGGCCTACGGCGACGCCACCTCGCCAAACGTCGCGGGCACAGTGCCGGTCGTGCGGCTGCAAGAGTTCCTGCCCGACACGCGCAGGATCGGCGAGGGCGTCGTCGTCGGGACCTCGGGCTGGGAGCAGAAGCTCGAATCGAACAAGAACGCCTACCTGGCCGAGTGCGTCCAGCGCCAGCGATTCCTGACGGCCTATCCCCTGACGATGACGGCCGCGCAGTTTGTGGACAAGCTCAACCAGAACGCGGGCGGCGTGCTGACACAGGCCGAGCGCGACGGTCTGGTGGGCGACCTCGCCACGAACGCGAAGACGCGTGCACAGGTGCTACGCGCCGTCGCCGAGCACACCGCGCTCCAGCAGAACGAGTTGCGCCGCGCCTTCGTGCTGATGCAGTTCTACGGTTACCTGAGGAGGAATCCGGACGACCCGCAGGACACGGACTTCCGCGGGTGGAAGTTCTGGCTCACGAAGCTCAACGAGTTCAACGGCAACTTCGTCCAAGCCGAGATGGTCAAAGCCTTCCTCGACTCCGACGAGTACAGGAAGAGATTCGGACAGTAGCAACTCGACTGCGCTGAGGAGGCCGGTGGCCGCCCGTGCCGGATGTTCAAGGCGACGTTCGTCGCCGACCTGCTCTTCGCCGGCAACGTCCAGCTCAACACTACACTTCGTTCGCTCGTCGCCGCGGCGGAAGAGGTGCGCCTGCTCGACCGCTGGCGCCGCAGCAGGACGGTGCTGCGGATAGACTCGGGCGGCGGCTCGCTCGACGACCTTAACTGGTGCCTGGCGCGCCTACCAGCCCACTGCTAGGACATCTCCAGTCAGCGAGCGGAAGTTCGGACTGAAGCAGCACCTCTCACGAAGACGTGCACAGCCCTCGCAGGGGGGACTCTGCTCGGTCGGGACGACCGCGTCCACTTTCCAACTCGCTGGTGTGTTGACAGCCTCGGACTCTGAATATAACTGCCGACGATCCTTCTTTACAATGAGAAGGCTGCCCGGGGAGTGCCTAAATTTGCGCTGACGATGCTATAACGTTTGACATACATCAATGTCCACATTGCCGCAGCACTGAGCGGCAGGTTAAATCCGGCTTCAACCGCACCGGCAGCCAGCGCTTGCAATGCCAAGCGTGCCGCCGCCGGAGGTGATGCAGTCTGTGATCGACTCCGCATCGCACGCCTCGCGTTACTTCTCCGACGCCTTCAACACCTACCGCGAGTTGTGCTGGTGGGGCGAGCACGCCTCGATGTCCGACAAGCGCGAGACCTACTCGGTCGAAGGCGATAACGCCGAACTGCGGCACTACCTCGCACGCCTGACGCGGCGGTCGCGCTGCTTCTCGAAGTGCATCCGCGCTAACCGAGCAACATCATCGACTTCGTCTCAGGTCTGATTTAGGCAATCCCCTTCAGGTCATTTCTCACAGAACTGCTGACGAGAGAGGGTTATGGGCGGCTGGCGCCTTCTCTCTCGTGCGCGGCGGCCAGTTCCGATTCGATGGACTGGATAATCTTCTCCAGACTCGGCACTCCGTCAATCCTCCTCCCGTTAATGAAGAGCACGGGGCTGCCGCGCAGCCCGCGCCTGAGGCCCGCTTCGAGGTCTACTTCGACGCGCGGCGCGAAGCGGTGCTGAACGAGCGACTCGGCGAACTTCGCCCGGTCAAGGCCGAGCCGTCCCGCCTGGGCGATTAAGTCCTGCTCGCGAAGCGACTCCTGGTGGTCGAGAATGAAACTGAGGAGTTCCCAGAAACGGCCCTGTGACGCGGCCGCCATGGCCGCCTCATGCGCGAGTGGCGCCTGCGGGTGAAACGAGAGCGGGAAGTTGCGGAACTGTATGCGCACCTTGGAAGGGTACTTCCTTACCGCCTCGTCGAGGACGGCGACGGCCGGTCTTGTAACGGGGCTCTGCAAGTCGGCGAAGAACTCGACCGTCACGGGGGCTTCGGCGGGGCCGCGGCTGAGTAGCTGGTCGCCGACTTCCGCGAGGACGGCCATGCGCGCCGCCTCGGCCTTAACTATCTGCTGCAACTGCTCGAAGGAGCGCGCGCCGGTGTATCGCCTGCCGTTAACGAAGAAGGTCGGAGTTCCCTGCACGCCGAGCCTCTGGCCCGCGCCCCTGTCGTCGGCGATTACCTGTCTGAGGCGGTCGCTGTCGAGGTCGCGGTCGAAGCGCGCGGCGCCGAGTCCGAGTTGGGCGGCGAGTTGGACGGCTCGCGCGCGCGTAAGCGACGACTGATCGGCGAAGAGCAGGTCGTGCATCTCCCAGAACTTCCCCTGCTCGCCGGCCGCGAGTGACGCCATATGCGCGAGCTGTGCAGACGGGTGCAGCGCGTCGAGCGGAAAGTGTTTGAAGCGCACGCCGGTCTCGACTCCCTCGACGCCTTTCGCCTGAAGCTCGCGGAAGGTGCGTGCGAAGACTGCGCAGAAAGGGCATTGGAAGTCGGAATAAAGTACGACTTCGACGTGCGCCCGCGGCGGTGTTGGCGCAGGCCGGACGGGCGTCAGCACGGGCCGGGGGGGCTCCTGCGCGTGGACAAGATTCCGGGCCGGCGCGAGGGGTTGCGCCGCGAAAATGATGAGTAAGAGAAGAACCTTCATTAAAGTTACTCTCCGCGTTGAAGGGCTCGCCGGATTCAGTTCCGTGCGACGGTCTGCGGGGGCCAGGGGCGCGGGCGGAAGTTCTCGTCCACCACACGATCCCTCGTGCCGGGCGGGAGGACTTGCAGCGTCTTCAGGAATTCGACGAGCGCGTCCTGCTCTTCGGGCGCGAGCGCCTGATAGGCCAGCCGCGACTGTTTGGCCTCGCCTGCGTGGGCGACGATTGACTGGCGCAGCGTCGTGAAGAGGCCGTGGTGGAAGAAGGGCGACTCGTTGGCCGCGCCCCACAGCCGCTTGGTGAGGAAGTGCCTGTTCCCTTCCTTGAATTTCTTCGCCCACTGCGACTGATTCATGTCGAGCGGCTCGGCCTCGTTCGGCTCGCAGATGTCGTGGAGTTTGAAGTCGGTGAAGGCTTCGACCCAGACGACTCCCGAGGCATCGGGGCGCAGGCGCGGCTGCGGCAGAAGGTTGCTCGTCAGGTCCACCTTGAAGTCGCGCGTCTCGCCGCTCCGGAGGTTGCCCGGGGGGTTAAACGGGTTCGGCTCAGAGTAGACCCAGCCCTCGCGCTCCAGCGGCAGGCGCGGCACGTGGCACACGGCGCAACCGACCTGCGCGAACAGGCGCTCGCCGAGCAGCACGGCCCGCTCGATCTCCGGATCGCGCGGGATGACGCGGCCCGGCACCTGAAGCGTGGCCTGCCAGACGGCGACGGCCGTCTCGTCCGCGCGCGTCAGCTCGTTCTTGAACCCGTCACCGTCCGGGTCGGTGTCACGGCCGAAGCGCTCTGTTGCCTGCATGCCGTGGTGGTGGTTGAAGGCGTTGTTACTGAACTCGCGGATGGAGACGACGTTGCCTGCTTGATGCCACGGGCGCACGACGAGGCTCGGGGGGTGGTGTGTGTCGCCCGAGAGGAGGCTCGGGCGCGGCAGCCCTTCGACCTTCGAGACATCCCAGACCCCCTGCTTTGTCCGCGTGAGTTGGCCGAAGCGTACGCCCTTCGCCGTGAGTTCCGTCGTCTCTCCCAGCTTGAGGCGGTCGCGCGTGCGCTGCAACTCCTCTGTCATCTGGCGCGCGAGCATCTCAAGGTAGCCCGAGCCGAACATGCCGGTGGTGGCGCGCAGGTTCGCTACGGTTTCCAAGGTGGCGGGCTGCCCTGTCTCGTCCACGGTGCCGCGCGTCGGTAGGGTGTCTGAGGGGTCGAAGGTCACGGAGTCGAAGCGCTGGCCGAGCACGAAGACGTTCGTGACGAAATCGCCGCCGCCCCCCGTGAGCCCGTACGGCGCGTTGTGGCAGCCCGCGCACGAGTTCGCGTCCGGCGCGGAGACCCGGTTGAAGGCGCGCACGCCCGTGAGCGGGCGCGTCGGGTCGGAGAGCGGGCGGCCCGTGCCCTTCGTCAGAGGGCGCCCGCCGCCCTCCTGCTCCGTCCAGTTGGCGCTGAACAGGAGTTGGCCGTGGGCGAGCAACTCGTTCAGTGGGACTTGGAACTCTTGGTCGTCTTCGAGGTGCCTGGCGACGGCGACCTCTCGCCCGATCCGATTCCGGCCTTGAGGCTCCCCGGAGTCCCCCGTAACCGCACGCGGGCATACAATAGAGAGGAGACCACCTGTTAAGAAGAGACAAGTCAGGGCCAACTTGAAGCGGAGTAAGCCCGATTCCAATGGCAACCAATTAGAAACGCCCGCCCGCCGCATTCGCAAAAGCCTCTCCCTCACGACATAGCTCCTTTTGAACTCCGGCCCCCTACTGTGTTTGCAAGCCATTCGACCTGCTATCTCCTCGACTATTACCGACCTCGTCGGCAGAGACGCCCACGCGGATGTTTTGGACTTGCGCGTCCGTGTTAGTCACGGCGCGGGCGCTCGTTGCCCGCGCCGCGCGGAACTACCGGCTTGATACGCGTTGTGGGCCGCCTATTTCTGTCTGGGGCTATGGTTTGCTCCGGCCTGCTGCTCGCGGAAGTGGGGAGGCGAACGGTGCGTATGTCATAGCCCCCGCCGGCATTGGGTCTGAACAGGATGGAGTTCCTGTCAAGGTCGAAAGGTGTATTTGAGGCTCCTTGATCGTCGGTGTCGCCCCGCGGGTTAAGCACTTCAAACTGCTCGTACACGGCTTCACCCGCACCCGTACTCGAAGGTGTGGCGGAGCTGAAATCAATTGCCCGCGCCGGAGGACCGCTCGGCGTCAACCCGCCTGGCGACAATCCGACAATACCGTCGAGGGACGCGACACCCTGATAGCTGAGTTGGATGCGCCCGTCGGAGAATATAATCACCTGAAGCGTATTCAGCCCCGGCACCTGGGAGTATTCCAACCCACGCCACCAAGTCATCACGAACCGCCCCGGCAGTTGGTCGTTGACGTATAACCCGGACGCGCCGTCAACGTCTGCCGATTCCAGGTCATCCCAAAGCGCCGAGATGCGCGGCGGACCGCTAAGGAACTCGGGGACTGTCTCACTGTAGTCGTCGTCGAGGGAATTGAAAGTCAAGTGGCCGTTGGTACTGACCAAAACCTGACTGTAGGTCCTTCCATAGAAAGTGAAGTTGAATGGGAGGGTGCGGCTGACTGAGCAATCATCACACCGCTCGACCAACGTGCCGATGTTGGGCTCAAAGGCGGCGGCGAGGATGACAATGTTACCGACATCGGACGTCCCGCCTGCGACGGGCTGAGTGGGGACAGACGCGCCGACGAGCACCACCCCGTCCGGCCGGGTGAGGGTGGCGCTGACGATGAGACTGCCTTGAGCGGTAGGTACGTTAGGGATGGAGAACGTGCCGTCGGCGCCCGTCTGCGCCGTCCGCCCGAGGACGCTGACGCTCGCCCCGGCCACCGGCGTCGAACTCTCTTCCAACACCCGGCCGGTGACGGTCGTGAGTGGGTCGGGGATGACGTTGACCACCACGTTGGCGGCGACTCCGACATTGCTGCCGGGGTCGATGGCCGTCGCGCCGAGGGTCAGGCTCGTGGCCCCGGTCGGGACGGCCAGGTTGAACTGATACGGGGCCGCCGAATCCGTGAAGACGATGGTACCGTCCACGATGAAGTCCACCGACACGACCTGCACGTCGTCGGTCGCCTGGACGGTGATGGGGAGCGTCGAGCCTTCGACGACCGTGCCGCCCGCGGCCGGCGAGGTGATGCTGACGACGGGCGGGACACCCGCCCTGTCCTCGACGGCGAAGTACTGCCCGATGTAGAGCCGGCTGTCGCCGTTCGAGCCGTTCTCCGTGGACGAGCGGTCGGCCGTCAGGTAGACGTAGGAGTTGTCGACGGCGATGCCAGTGCCGTTGTCGTCGCGGGACGGGAAGTCGAGCCGCGCACGCACGACGGGCGCGGCCGGGTTCGCGACGTTTGTGATCGAGACGCCGTTGGGGAACAACTCGTCGGCTCCGAAGACGAACTCGCGCGACTTGGCAACGTCAGTCAGGATGCCGCCCAATGACTGCGTCGTCGAGGCGAGCAGGCGCGGCGCGGCCGGCGTGCTGATGTCAATCACCCTGAGACTGCCGGTGTAGTCGGCGACGTAGGCCGTGTTGCCCTCGACGGTCAAGTCCTTCGAGCTGGTCGTCGAGACACTGCCGAGAGCCGCCGGGCTGGCGGGGTTGGTCACGTCAATCGTGCGGAGGCTGTTGCCGTCGGCGACGACGGCGATGTTCCCCACTACGTCCACGCCGTTGGCCGAGCCGGGCGTGTCGAGCGCGCCGAGCAGCGCGGGCGACTGCGGGTTGCTCACGTCAATAATCTTTAATCCGGCCGACCCGTCGGCCACGTATGCACGGTCGCCGACGACGACGATGTCCCGCGCGTCGCCCGAGGTGTCGAGCGTGCCGAGCAGCGACGGCGCCGCGGTGTTGCTCACGTCTATGATGCGCAGGCCCGCGGAGCCGTCGGCCACGTACGCGCGCCTGCCGACGACCTTCACGTCGTTGGCATTGCCCGGCGTGTCGAGCGAGCCGACGATGCGCGGCGCGCGGCGGTCGCTGACATCGATGACCTGCAAGCCGGCGGAGCCCGCCGCCACGTAAGCGAAGTCGCCCGACACGTCAACGTTGTTCGCGAAGCCGGGGATAGCGATGAAGGAAAGGGCCGTGGGCGCGAAACTGCTCACGGTCACATTTGCCGTCGCCGTGAATCCGTTGTTAGTGGCGGTGATCGTCGCGACGCCGTCGCCGCCCGCGAAGACCAGCCCATCCGTCGCACCGAAGTTAGCGATGGAGAGGTTGCTGGAACTGTAGTTAGTCCCCCGCCCTCTCGACGTGAGGTTGATCGTCGTCTTGCCGTCTATCAGGCGGCCCGTCACCGTCAACTGCTGCGACGCCTCACCGACAAGGGTGTTGACAATGAGCGCGAACTGGCGCGGCGTGACCTCTATCGAGCGCAGCGCCCTCGCGAGGTTGAAGCTGCTCGGGTCGAGCGGGTTGCTGCCCGTCTGCGACTCGACGCCGTCGGGGACGCCGTCGCCGTCCGTGTCCGGCAGGAGCGGGTTCGTGAGGAGCCGGTTCACCTCCTCGCCGTCGGACAGGCCGTCCTCGTCCGTGTCGCGCTTGCGGAGATCGGTGCCGAGTTGGAACTCGCGCAGGTTAGTCAGGTCGTCGCGGTCGAAGTCCTCCTGTGCGTCCACGGGGTTCTGCGGGTCGAGGCCGAGCCTGACCTCGTCGGCGTCGGGGATGCCGTCGGCGTCGGAGTCGGTGCCCACGACGGTCACGTTGGCGGTGATGATGGCGGACGCGCCGTCGTTGGTCGCCTGTATGACGACCGTGCCGCTGGCGACGGCCGTCACGAGCCCGTCCGGCCCGACCGTGGCGATGGCCGCGTTACTGGTCGTGTAGTTCGTGCCCGCCGCACCCGCGCTCACGTCCTTCGTGGAGTTGTCCGGATAGTGCGCCGTCACCACGAGCTGCACGGTCTGCCCCGCCGCCGTCAGCGAGACGGTCGCCGGCGCGACGGTGAGCGAACTCGGCACCTTCGACGCCGCGCCGAGGACGATGAGCGGAAGGTTGATGGAGCCGTTGGCGGAGATGGTGAAGAACTCGGACTCGCCCGACCTCGTGACGCCGTTCTCGACGCACGTTGCGCGCGCCTTGACCTGTCCGAAGTTGGCCGGGACGTTAGGCAACACCCACGAGCCGTCGGGGTTCACGCGCACCGTCCGGTTGAGCACGCTCACCGTGCAGTTCTCGTTCAACTGCGCCCGCCCCGCCTGTGCCGCGCAGAGCGTCAACACGGCGGCCGCGAGCGTCCTCAAGAGGTGCGATGCTCTGCTCTCCATTACCCACGTCTCCCTTTCTCACCCTCGTCGGCGCGGGCCGAGACGGGCTCGACGTAACCCGCTGGCCCCCGCCGACTCCGCCCCGCCGCCGGGGCGCCGCCGCGGCGTCTAACTGCCCGACAGTATGCGGGCAACGGCGAGCGTCTGCTTGTCCACGAAGACCTTCGCCGTGTAGTCCGGCCCGCGCCCGGAGGCGCCGGGCGGGTTGCCGATGATGACTTCGTAGTACTCCTCGCCCTCGACGACGATCACCCCCGCGCCTTCGGGCAGATTCAGCTTGTCCCGCACCGCGTCGAGCGCCTTCTCCATCGTGCGCAGTTCCTCTTCGCGGCCGAGCCGCGTCGCGTCTTGCGACTCGGCCGCGCCCTTCCTGCGCGCGAGCTTGCCCTTCTCGACCACGTACTCGCTCTGCGCGAGCTTCGCGCTCATCGCGCGGAACTGCGCGACCTTCCGCGCGATCTCCTCGTCTGAATTGTTCATCTCGTTCGACTTGACCTGTGCGACGGCGAGCGTCTGCTTGTCCACGAAGACCTTCGCCGCATAGCCCTCGCCCTCGGCGTCTCCGGGCCGCGGGCTGCCGATGACGACCTCGTAGAACTCTTTCCCCTCGACCACGACCACGCCCGAGCCTTCGGGGATGCTGAGCTTCGCCTTGGCCGCCTCAAGACTCTTCTCCATCGTGCGCAGCTCCTCTTCGCGGCCGAGCCGCGTCGCGTCTTGCGACTCGGCCGCGCCCTTCCTGCGCGCGAGCTTGCCCTTCTCGACCACGTACTCGCTCTGCGCGAGCCTCTCGCCGAGCGGTGGCGGAGTCTTCTGCGCGGGGGCGTCGGAACACGCCCTCACAGTCCCCTGCATGACCAACGCTGTCACAAACACGAGTACATACTTCATAATCATGGAGTGCTCCTTCTGTTCGGCCCTGATCTGTACCTGCGAGCCGGGCTGTTAAGCGGCCACCCGGGCGGGGCCTCACCCAGAGCGTTGCCCTCGTAATCATAGACCACGCCCGTGACGTTGTCGGCCATGTCCGCAATCCCGTCCTGGTTCGAGGGTCCGACGACCCTGCCGGAGGTTCGGTAGAAGGTCGGGGTGTGCGTGTGGAACGAGGCGACCGTGTAGGTCGGCGTGTCGAGCGGCGTGGGGCTGGCCGGGCTGTCGGCGGGCTTCGGCGAGAGGTTAACCGTGCCCTGACCTGCGTTGCCCACGAAAGGCCCGAAGTCGGTCGAGGTGACCTCGTACTTCTCCGTGCTTGTGTTGAGCCTGATCCAGAACCCACGTTCCCTGCGCTGCGTCGGCGTGGCGTCGGCGAGCGTCGCGGCCCACGCCGCGTCCGTGGCCGAGACCACGTCGCCGTCGCCGACTATGTCGGCGTAGCTCGGGAACTGCACCTCCAAGTCCTTCTCCGGCGATGTGGTCTCGGTGCCGTCGCTGAGCGTCGCCGTCAAGCGCACCTTGAACTTGCCCGCCACCTTCGCCTTCTTGGAGAACGTGCCGGACGCGTCCTCTTGCAACGTATGCCAGGTCGCCTCGGAGGTGCGCTTGATCTCGAACTTGTACTTGGTGATCTCGCCGCTGCCGCCCGTGGGCGTGACCTTAGCCGTCAGCGTGTTCATGTCTAGGAGCGTGATCGTCGCGCTCGCAACGTCGAGTTCTACCTTGATGGGCTCGCAGTTTCCTGACTTGCAGACGCCGTGCGGGACGGCGGCCGTCGAACACTTCTTGTTTTCCTGCGCCGGGTCTGGGTTGTTGCAGGTGTTGTTGAGGCAGAGCTTGCAATCGGGACAGTCGGCGACCGTGCCGTTCGCCACCGGGTCGCCGCCGCAGTGCCACCCGGCCTTGATGACGCCGACGCCGGGGCTCGACGTGATGACGCGGCCGTCGGCGCTGACGACGCCGGTTCCGATGGCGACGAACGAGCCGATGTCGTGGTCGAACGAGTACATCTCGGTGACGGCGCGCGGGCTCAGGCCGTCCACGTTCGGCAGGGTGATGCGCGCGGGCGTGTTGAAGACGGCGCCCGACGGCTGGATGGTGACGATGAAGCGCGGCTGCTGGCCGAAGCCCGGCACCATCGGCACCTTGTCGCCGTGGACGACCGTCACGCTGACGCAGCCCTCCTTCGAGCCGCCGGGGAACGTCACCTGCCCGGGGCCGAAGGTCAGCGAGAAGCCGGGCGCCTCGGGGATGGTCAGCGTCCCGCCGCCGTCGGTCGCGGTCACGCAGAGCTTGTTCGCGTCGTTGAGGGGCAGGAGGAAGACGGGGCCGCCGACCGTGTTGACCTGGCCGGCGACCGTCACCATGTCGTATTCGAGCGACGGGTAGGTGCCGGGCCGCGTGGCCGTCGCGCCGTCCACGAGCAGCTTGACGAAGCCGACGGGGGCCTGCGTGATGGTGAACTGCCCCTGCGCGTCGGTCTGCACGCTGGCGGCCTGCTGCACGGCGAAGCCGTTGGAGTTGATGACGTTGGTGAGCACCGCGCGCACCGTGACGCCGGGGATGGGCACGTTACTGTTGTCGAGTACGACACCCTTGATGGTCGTCTGGACCGGGTCGCCCGGCGCGCGTCCCGACGCCGTGAAGCTCGCCGGGAAGGAGACGTTCGAGGGGAAGTTGACCTCGACGAGGTTGTTGGCATTCCCCTCCTGCATGCCGAGCGTGAGGGTGGCGGCGGCGCGTCCGTCAGAGTCGGTGTTGACGGTGAAAGTGATGTTGCCGTCGAAGCTCCCGCCGCCCTCCTTAACCGTGAAGGTGACGGGCACGTTCGCGAGGCGGTTGTGGCCTTCGTCAGTGACGACGGCGATGAGCGGCTTCGGGAGCGGCTTGTTGATGACGCCCATCTGGTCGTTGCCGGTGTCAACAATGATCTTGCCGGCCTGCCCCTGCGCGCCGCTCGCGGTGAAGATGGCGGTGCCCTCGAAGCCGACCGCGTAGGCATCAACAGAGTTGCCGCCCGCGCCGGCGCGCATGCCGAGCTTCCAGTTGGCGCGGGCCTCGCCCTGCGCGTCCGTGGTGGCGAGGATTGTCGCCGCGGGGCTGCCGCCCGCGCTGACCACGCCGTCGTTCTGCGTGACCTTGAAGACGACGGTCTTGCCCTGCGCGGGCTGGCCCGACTCGTCCTTCAGCGAGACGACGAGCGGCGCGGCGAGTGGCGCGCCGACCGGCCCCGCCTGGTTGTTGCCGGAGACGAGCGTTATCCGCGCCTGCGCGGCGGCCTGCCGCGTCACGGTGATAAGGGTGGTGAAGGAGTTGCCGACGCGGTCGCGTCCGACAGCCCTGATGACGTTCTGGCCGACAGTCAGCGGCACGTCGGCCCCGAGGAAGGTGCGGTTGGCTACGTCCGCCTGCGCCCCGTTGACCGCAACCTGCGCCTGCTCCTCGTTGACCGTGCCGACGACGATGTCGTTGATGCTGCCGGCGACCGAAATCTTCTCGGCCGTGGTCACGAAGCCGTCCGGGGGCGACGTGATGGTCACGCGCGGCGGCGTGGTGTCGAGCGTCACCTGCGCGCTCGCGGTGCCGGTCGCGCCGGCCTGGGTCGAGGCGCTGGCGGTGACGACGTTCGGCCCCTCGGCCAGCGGCAGCGCCACGCTGAAGCCGCCGTTGACGACCGCCGCCTGCACCGAGTTGACCGTCACGGTCGCCGTCGGGTCGTCCACCGTGCCCGTGACGGTGGTCGGCGTGATGTTGACGTAGCTCAGGTTGGAAGGCGATGTGATGGAGACGACGGGGACGCGCGTATAGACGAACGCACGGTCAACTTTACTCATGTTGCCCGCAACGTCTACGGCCGTCGCCAGGACCGGATTCGTGCCCAGCGCGAGTTGAATGGCGCAGTTGAATGCGTTCGCGTTGAGCGCGGCGGGAGCCCCGTTGCACGTCAGGCCGGCGAGGCCCGAAAGCGCGTCGGAGACCGTGCCGTTGACCGTGGCGGGCGTGGTGAAGAGGCTCGCGCCGTCGGCCGGCGAGGTGACGCCGAGGCTCGGCGGCGTCTTGTCGAGCCTGACGGTGACGGAGGTGGTGGCACTCTCACCGCCCTTGTTGACCGCTATGCCGCTGACGATGCGGCCGTCCGTCTCGGCATTAACGACGACGGGGGCGGGGCATGTTTCGATGCCGCTGACGGCGTCGGCGCAGTTGAAGGTAACGGTCACGTCGGAGTTGTTCCAGCCGGCGGCATTCGGGGCCGGGTTAAGGACGGCCGTGATGCTCGGGGGCGGCGTCCTTTCGACGATGACCGTCACGTCGCCGCTGCCGGACAGTTGCGAGTCGTTCGCGGTCAGGCGCAGCACATAGGTGCCGGGCAACTCGAACACGGCCTCGGTCGAGGCAGAGCCCGCTTCGCGGAAGGTGACCGAGCCCGGCCCGCTCACCTTACTCCAGGAGAGCGCGAGCGTGTGGCCCTCGGGCAGAATGTCGTCGCTCACCTTCGCGCTCAGGCGCGCGGGGTTATAGATCAGGATGGTCTGCTCGGAGCCGGCGTCAACGGCGGGCCGCTGGTTCTCGCTCCGCAGCGGGCCGAACCTGCGCCGGTACTCGTCGGAGGTGATGAAAGCCTTGACCATCTCGGCCCCGATGTAGTCGCCGCTGAACTGGTTGAGCTTCGCCAGCCAGTAGTTGTAGCCGGCGAAGTCGCGGTTCGCCTCGGGCGCGTCGTCCGGGTTGCGCCGCAGATAGCCGTAGTACTGCATCAGCACGAAGGCGCGGTTGAACTCGGCCTTCGTGAACTGAGGGTCGGCGACCACCTCGGTGAGTACAGAGGCGCGCAGCGTCTCGTCCGAAGGGTTCGGCGACAGCTCGCGGATGAGCGCCGCCTTCTTGTCCGACGAGAGCAGGCCGCCCGTGTTCGTGTCGAGCGAGTTGACGAAGTCCGAAGGGCTGGTGGTCGCCGGGTAGCGCGCCTTAAACTCCGTGCGCCGCACGAAGTCGAGCGCGAAGGTCGCGTGGTTACGCTCGATCTGGCGCTGCCAGTTGCCCTGCCCGACGACCACGTCCTTCGCGGCCGCCTGCGTATCGCGCAGGAAGTTCTCGAAGCGCACCGGGGCGGGCGCGTCCGGCAGGTTGCCGAAGGCCGCCTTGTGCGTGCGGTAGACGAAGGAGCCTGTCTGTTGAAACTCGATTGAGAGGTAGAAAGCGCCGGAGACGTTGATACGCTTGACCTCGGTACACTGAAGGTCGGAGCCGCACTGTGTGATCTCTTTCGTCCAGAAGTCGAGGCCCTGCGCGTCCGGCTCACGCCCGAGGAAGTCGTTGTAATGCTCGATGACGAAGGGTTCGGGCTCCGAGTTCGGATTCTGCGCTGGCTCCAGCGCATCGTCCGCGATCACGAGCGAGGCCGTGCTCGGGTTGGCAAGCGTCGCCTCGCCGGTGACGTTGCCGAGTGTGGCCTCTGCGACCTCGGTGCCCTCCACGTACGAGTCGTTTGTGATGAGGACGTTGAAGGTTTTGCTGGCCTCGCCGCTCGCGAAGGTGAGCGTCCCGGCCACGAAGGTGAAGTCGCTCGCCTGCGACGCCGTCTTGCCGCTGACCCGGTACTCGACCGAGACGGCCGAGTCCACGGCCCCCGCGCGCGTTACCGTCAACGTCACGCTGCCCCCGCCCTCGGGCACGTTGAAGCTGGTGGCGCCGAATTGGAGCGTGGTCGTGACAGACTGCGCCCCTCTCGGGGCAGGGACGAAGGAAGGCTGCTGTGCCGGGACGCCGCCCGCGCCCGCCTTCGGCGACGGCTCCGCAGCGGCCGGCCGGCAGTTAACATCACGGCCGGCTTTCTCACACGGGGCGGCGTTCGCGCCGGGCGCGCCCCCGGCGGTTGAAGGCGGAGCCGAGCGGGACTCAACTTTGATAGGAGCGGCCTCGCCGAGGAGCTTCGACGGTTCGGTCAAACTCTGAGAGTAAGCTTGGCCCGTCGCCCCGCATAGTACCAACACTAGAATGAACGGTAGCCGGAGGCGGTGGCTTGAATCCTGAGTGTGAAGCATTTGATTCACTCTCTCTTCCAGTGAAGATGCCGCAGCCATATGCCACAGCACGTCAGAGTGCCGGGACATCACATGCGAGCGAGATGGAGGCGCGGTGAGCGTCTGCTCGCCCCGGCGGCCTTCTAGGTGAGGGCTCCGCGTCGCCCCGGCCAGTCGAACCCGAGGTGACGAGCGAGAAGTCGACTCAAGCCTGCCTGCACGCCCCTCGGCGAACACCGGCGGTATTGTGTCTGACGGTCAGTCGAACACAGCGATGCGGCTGCGCGACTGTTTTATAGCGTGAACTATGGTTATATGAGGCTGGCAGGAGTGAAACTCTCACGATGAGGAGAGTCACTGCTCTTGTCAGCGCTGAGATATATCCAACGGTGCGAGTATCCCGTTAGACGAGCGCGTGAAACGCGCGTTGTATATCCTCGCGGCTCGGAATTGTCAAGCAATATATTTTCTCTGTGTTGCCCACGCGAAACTGTCAGTGCTAATGCCCAAGCGATTATGTCAGTAGAGTGCCCCTGCCTACGGGCAGGAGGCACGGATGCTACTGACGATGAAAGACCAGCAACGCATTGAGGTGATGCAAGCCCTCATGGATGGCAGACTCAGCGCTGCGCAGGCGGCTCAGGTCTTAGGGCGGAGCGAGCGCCAGGTCTGGCGGCTGCTCGGCTGTGCCAGGGAGGACGGCCTCGCCGGCCTCCTCCACGGCAACCGCGGGCGCGAGCCGGTCAACAAGTCTGACGACCGGCTCTGGCAGCGGGTGCTCAAGCTGGCGGGCGAGAAGTACCGGGGCGTCAACGACCGCCACCTGCAAGAACTGCTCGCGCGTGAGCACGGCCTCACGGTCTGCCGCGAGAGCTTACGCAAGCGGCTGCGCGCAGCCGGCCTTGCGCCGAAGCGCTCGCGCCGCCCGCGCAAGTACCGGTCGCGTCGCGAGCGCAGAGCCGCCGCCGGGATGCTCTTGCAGATCGACGCCTCGCCGCACGACTGGCTCGAAGGGCGTGGGTCATACCTGACGCTGGTCGGTGCTATCGACGACGCGACCAACCGCTGCTGGGTGCGCTTCTCGGAGGCCGAGACGACGTGGGCCTACCTCGGGTTGATGCGCGAAGTGGCCTTATCGGCGGGGCTCCCGCTCGCGCTCTACAGTGACCGCCACGACATCTTCCACGCCCGCCGCGAGCCGACCATCATTGAGCAGTTGCAGAATCAGCGGCCGCTGACGCAGTTCGGGCGGGCGATGGCGGAGTTAGGCGTCACGATTAGCAAGGCGTACTCGCCGCAGGCGAAGGGGAGGGTCGAGCGGCTGTGGGGCGTGCTCCAAGACCGGCTCGTCGTCGAACTGCGGCTGGCCGGGGCGGTGACGCTGCTGGAAGCTAACCGCCTGCTCGACCGGTATCTCCCCGGCCACAACCGGCGCTTCGCGGTGGCACCGCGCGAGCAGGCTGCGGTCTGGCGTCAGGCTCCCGACGCGCGCCGCCTCGACCGCATCCTCTGCCTGAAGGAGCCGCGCGTGGTCGGGCGCGACCACGTCGTCAGCTTCGAGGGCTTGGCGTTACAGGTGCCGCCCTCGCGCAAGTTCTTCTCGCTTGCCGGGCAGCGGGTGGATGTCTTACAACTGCGCGACCAGAGTATCGAGGTGCATCACGGCGGGCAAGCCGTGGCGCGCTTCAGCCACGAGCAAGTGAAGGCGCTGGCGAAGAGACGCAGTAGAACAAAGCGTCAGCAAGGTGCCCGAGTATGACCACTGACATTTTCGCTTGGGCGTTAACTGACATAATCGCTTGGTCTAAACAGCAATATATTTTCTCAGCGCCGTGTTGCATCCTTTAACAAATGAAAACCCCTGGAGATACTCTTCCTCACCTACATAGGCACAGCTACGGAACATCTCTTGACAAAATGGCCCTTCCGTAAAGAGTTCAAGAGATGCAGTACAGTATAGACGGAGCTTCCCTGCTCCGTCCTCGTGTGCAGCCAACTCTTGCATGCGTCTCGCCACCCCCTCCATCAGTCGCGTCCTCTCCGGCCCCGAGTTTATTCGCTTCCGAAGGTCTTCGTACTCGTGGGCCAGCACCTTGAGCATGGCCTCGGTGTCATCGCGCGGGGAATCATCGAGACCCCCTTCTCTAAGCCGGGTAATGATTACCCTTAGCCCTTCAACGATGTCCCTGTATGTATCCTCGCGGTGCGGCCAGTCGGTGACGGGCCTCGCCCCCTGAGGAAGGCATTGAACGAACCTAGTCCATCTACTTTGCGACTCGAAAGGAGAGAGGATGATGGGGACGACGGACCGCGCCAATGCGCCCCACGCATCCAACATATACTCTGAAGGCGCGGACAAGGGAATAGAATGTGCGCTCAGAAGTACAAGAATGATGTCCGCCGAGGCCATCCGCTTTCTAATCGCGGTCCCCACCGACGGCACTGACAAGTCAGATTCACTTAGGCCGATGAACTCTATGGAAGCGCCTAAGTCAGCCGCTTCCAGATAAGATGCGAGTTCGTTCTTCAGTTTTTCATCTTCGTGGGAATAGTCGATGAAAACCTTCAGCGGCTTTGCTCTCGCGGCCGGTTCGAGGTTACGCAGGCGGTCTAGCAGTTCTTTTGCGGACTCAATCTCCGGCAACCTCAGTCGGACGCCGTCACCTCTACGTTCCGCACCTTCCTTGTGATCGCGGCGATGACTTCTGCGCCTGTAATCCTGGAAATATAGATGCTATTGGCGGCTGCCGGATCGGTGATGGATATCAACCAAGCGGTGCCCGCCTCGCTCGCGTAACGCTTGACGAGCGCGCTCGAGTCGAAAAAGTATATGCCCACCTACCGCCGGTCCTCCACAATGATTTCGGAGAGCGGTTTGCCGCGCACGACGACAGGGGTGCGATTCGCGTACGGAGCGAAGTCCCTGATAGGCTTTCTGACCCCTTTCAGAAGACCAAGGTCAAAGAGCCGGTGTTCCAGCTTCTCTTCTAGTAGCGCACCCAAGTTCTCGCGCGCCGACTTATTCTCCGGGTACAACTCCAGCGTCTTCTGAAACGCCCTGATTCCATCGTCCAGCCGGCCCTGCTCGTAGTAGGCCCCGCCGAGATTTTGTAGCGCGTGCACATACCCGGGATTAACGGCGAGCGCGTCGAGATAATACCTTTCGGCCTCGGAGGCGGAGCAGATTCCTGAATGCGCCTTCGGCCCCTTCCCATTCGCCTAGGTCGAACAGGGACATGGCCTCACGGTATGCCCGCACGAACGCGGCAGGGTCGGCAGTGCCGAGCGATGGGGGCTGTTGCCGCTGGTGTGATTTGCCGCCCACTTGGATAAAGTCTTCTGGCGGCGGCGGTGGCATGACCGGCTCCACGCTGGCGTAACCTAATCTTACATTCATAAGATATACCTCCCCGCTTACGCCTTCTCCTTCGAACGGGCGAGTTCGTACGTGAGCTGCCATTCGTAGTTACTTACCCACTTCTCGCGCGCGAGCCAGACTTGATCGATCATTATGGGAAGTTCCGCCTCTACTAATAGCCGGCTCACGTCTTCGTCGGTCAGGTACTCGCCATAGCACTCAAGGACGACGACTTTGATGTAATCATCGTACCCGTAAAACTTTCTTGCCGCGGCCGACAACTGTTTCGTGAGTTCTTGTCGGGTCCGAGTTACCACATCCAAATGTTTGCTGACCAAGGCATCCGGTTCACCAGCCAACGAATCACTCACGGCACCATGCAGAGTGACCACCACGCCGCGGCGGGGGAAATCTTCGTCCAGATCGCTCTCGTTCACTCGTCGAAAAGCCCACCGCACTTGCTTGCGCCCGACTGAGAACCCATGCAGCACAGAACTGCGGGTCCCGCCAATGACCGCCTCCGCGATGCCGTGAGCGGTAGCCTGGATTTCGTGTTTATTGGTCTTCCTCGCAAACACGTCCGGTGCCCAAACGTCGAGCGCGTACGCGTAGTCGTGGAAGAGAGGGTTAAGCCGTTCGAGTAATGTGTCCGTGAACTCGTCCTCATGCTGAGCGCGTCTGATGTACTGGCGTGGCCAAGCCACCGTCTTTCGCTCGATGACCATCGGCGGCTCGTCATTACTGCCGACCAGCAGGACTTCGGGTTGTGGGCGATCCGGCTCCGGACCGCTACTCTTTTCGACGTCGAGGCACTTTTCGAGGCGGTACGAGGTGCCGTGCAGCTCGTTGTAGAGTAGCGTGAAATCCTGGAGGCCACCGTCGATCCACTCGCAACGCCCTGTAATTCTGAATCCCGGCAACATACTTTCATTCTTCCACGTCGTAGGCCGTCGCCTGTGTCATCGGATAGTCCCCTTCCCGATCACCTTGTTCTGGCCGTCAGCGGGCTGCGAGCCAGCCGCAGCCCGCGCCCCGAGGCCGGCGAACCTCTGCATGACAATGGCCCCGTGGCGGTCGCGCTTGACCGCGATCCGCTGCACGTAGACGCGTGTCGTCGAAGGGTTGCTATGGTTCAGCGCGTCCTGCGTCTCGACGATCGAGCCCGTCTCCTCGGCCACGATCCGCGCGAAGGTGTGGCGCGTCTGGTGCAGGTGGAAGCCGTCGATGCCGACCGCGCGCGCGTACCGCTTCAGGTTCTTTACGTAGCAGTGCGACGAGAGCGCCTCGCCGGGTCCGCCCGCTCGATCGTGTCGGGTCCAGACCGGCGCGTCCGTCTTCAGCACGTGGAGCCTCCCCGCCGAGGAGAGGTAGTCGAGCAGTGCCCGCCTCACCTGGGGGTCGGCAACTTCGCGACCGGCGTAGTTACCGCCCTTGACCCTGCTCGTGAGCACTAGCCCTTCGTCTAGCCGGAGGTCACGCCCACGCAGGGAAAGAATCTCGGTTCGGCGCATCCCCGTCGCCACGAACAGCAATAGAAGGGCGTAGTCCCGCTTCCCCACGATGTCGCCCGCTGCCGCCCTCTCGGCCACGACCGTGAGCAGCGCGTTAAGCTCCGCGTCCGTCAGGGATTTTACGCTCTCGGTCTGATACGCCTTCGGCGCGCGGGGGCGCGCCCGCTCGACCGGATTCCTCGCAATGTGGCGGCCGAGGGCGGGATCGCGCATCAGCCATTCGTAGAAAGATGAGATGAAGGACATGCGCACGTAGACGGTGTTCGGGCGCAGCCCTTTCCCCGCCAGTGACTCCTGCCAACGCTTCACGTCCTGCGGTGTAACATCGCCGGGGTGCTTTCCCGTAAATGCAAAGAAGGCTTCGACGGCTCGCCGCTTATCCCTTAACAGATCTCCGCGACGTCCCGCGTCCGGGAGTGTGCAGGAGTTGGCCCAGAGGCTGATGGCGTTCGGGATGGCCAGATTGTCGCCCTGATATGCCGCAGTCTGACTAGTCGTCAGGGCTTGCGTCGCTTCGAAGATCATGTGCAGAGGGTATCATAATCTCCAAACAATGGGTACACTTATAGCAGATTAGTGTACCCTATATACTCCAAGGCTGAATTACTTTCCTTCTAATGGGCATAATAAATGTATCATGATGCGATCGTGAAACAACCTTGCCTAAGAGAGCTAAGTCCGCCCATTGGCCGCTAACAAACGCCGACCAGCCCGCGGCCGTGTGCTCCGTTTCCCATCCGTTGCGCGGGCGGACGCTCGACCTCATCCCATCTTCAGAAAAGTAGTTTGCTGCATTTCCTATACACAATCCGCCACGCCGAGCGCAGGCGCCGGGAACGGCACAATTTCCATTATCTGAATTACCGTATGAAGTCGATAACAACGTTTTTTATTTTCAGGAGAGCCAAAATTAGTGGGTGTGAAACCTGGCGTGAAACGAATTTTGAGACGACAGTATGAAGGGTGGCTCGGGACACTTAAAGGCGCTACAACCTTAGCTGCCTCTGTTCAGCCAGATGACAGAATCGTAAAGAGGTAGTAGTTCGCTCGACCGAAATGCCTAAATCAAACTTGGCTGATACCCGCCTCAGGTTTGGGACGAGGTGAAGCATCTCTTTTGGTGACGCCGTAGAGCTTGGCCGAAGAAATGGGCGACGAGACGCTAGATCAGTTCATGGCTGCCGCCGATCAACTCTCGAACGCCATCAGCTCCATCGAAATGAGACGGAGGCGGCGGGAGAAGACTGCTCAAAAGCTCCGAACTTGAGCGTCACCTCGATTAACAACCCTCGCGTATCCTTACTCGGTAATATTTCAGACCAAGTCTTTATCAGCTTTGAATAATTGATGCCTGTCATCCTGCCGGGCGGCAATATCAGGGTTAATTATCGGGCGGCGATGAAAATAAAGCTTAATTTTCTCCCCGTGGACGCAAATAGTGTTTGCCGCACCCCGAAAGTCGTGATATAAGCGGCTACTATGACGGGAACTGCTAAAAGGAAGCCCGGCTTCAAGACCCCATTCTCTATCTCGCCCAACCCGAACAACCTGTATTTCACGCCGGCGCTCGAGGCGGTGCTCTTCCGGGTCAGGTTCACCGTCGATCAGCGGCAGGGTCTGACCGTCATCCTCGGCGACGTCGGCCTCGGCAAGTCCAGCCTGGTACGCTACCTCCACGTCGAGTTCGACGCCTCCGAGGACACGGTCTCGATCCTCATCCCGACGCCCGATTTCAAGTCGGACTACGCCATGGTGGCGACGGTCTGCGGGGCGTGCGGACTGCCGCCCAGGCGCTCGATCCAGGCACACCAGCGGGAGCTTGAGGAGTGGCTGGGCGAGCAGTACGTCAACGAGCGGAACGTGGTGCTCTTCATCGACGAGGCGCAGAAGCTCAAGGCCTCGATGCTGGAGTCGGTCAGGTCGCTCCTCAATTACGAGACGAACGAGGAGAAGCTGATGCAGGTTATCCTGGCCGGCCAGCTCGAACTGAGGGATAAGCTCCTCTCACCGGCCATGAAGCCGCTCTACAGCAGGATGATGGCGCCTTCGCTCCTCTCGCCGCTCACGCTCGACGAACTGGCGGCAATGATCGACCACCGGTGTGACCTCTACAAAGTCCCCAACCCGTTCCCGCCGGAGACGGTGGAGTTGCTGTTTAAGTTGACGGGAGGCATCCCGCGCGAGGCGCTCAGGCTCTGCGCCATCGCCTACGAATTCTCGAAGCTGGCCCGGTCAAAAGAGGTCTCGACGGAGCTGCTGGCGGACGCACACGGCGAACTCCAGCTCAGAGAGGGCGACGCGACCGCCGACGAGCAGCCCGCGCCCGCACCGGCCGCTTCGAACGGGCGGTAAATTAAAGTTTTACAAGGGATTACGGCCATTACAGGATGAGCAGCAGCAAGCCACAGACGCGCGGACTCGCGGCGCTACTCCGCATTGAAAAGGAGAGGCGCGAGCGCGAGGAGGCGGGCGCGGACGATTCGGCCGCCCCGGCGCCCGAGGAGGGTCAGGAACCGTCCGCCCCGCGCCCGATACCTCACCGAGTCCAGGCTGCTGAGTCTGAACGAGAAGTTGCCCCTGCGGCGGGCGAGAAACCTGCCGACGCCCCGCCTGACGCGTCCGGGCGCGTCGGTGAAGAGTCCGTGGCAACGCCCGCTGCCGAGTTGCACCCCGACGTATCGCTGGCTGCCCCAGAGACCGGCGACGAGCGGCCGGCGGCGTCAGAGCGAGCCGCCGCACCCGTCACTTCCCTCCCCCGCCCGCGTCCCGCGCCGGCCCGCCCCGCACGTTCGCCCCGCAAGACGGTCGCCTCTCCCTCGGAACCGTCATTGGCTGCCGACTCCGGATGGGAAAAGTTCGTGGACGACTGGAAACCCTTCCTTCGGGAGGGCGTTAAATTCAAGCTCTGCGAGTTCTTCTACCGCAACACGGCGGCAGTCGGACGCCGCGAATTTACGACCTCGACGGCGCAACTCTCCCGCGTCAGCGGCGCCCACAGACGCCACATTTTCCTCGTCCTTCGCCAGCTCGAGGACCTCAGATTCATCCGGAAAGAGGGCGTCGAGACGAACAGAAAGGACGAAGGGCTGGTGATCCGTTTCTACCCTGACCGACAAGCTTAACGCTCATCCTCTTTATTTATAATATCTTTACCCCTGCTATCTTCTTAACACCCCTGTTAAGTTATCATCACATCTGTTATGTTTTTCCCACCCGTGCTCATATTTTAGCAGACCTGCTCATAATTTATCACCTCTGCCGACATTTAAACACCCGTGCTGCAATGTGACCACCGCTGTCAATAATGTAACACCCTTACCATATCACTATCACCGCTGTTAATTTATTAGCAGAGGCGCTATTTATGTAACACCCCTGCTAAGAAATTCTCAGATGCTAACAAATCCCCAGAGGTGATAAAGAATTACCAGCAGTGTTTGACTAACATCACCCCTGATAGAAAAGCGACAGCGGCGCTCACTTTCTACCAGAGGTGACGGGAATCGCTCAGAGCTGTTAGGAAACTATCAGGTCTGAGACAAAGATTTCAGAGATGCTGAAAATAAAGCACTTCTGAGGAGATTTGCTCAGCGGTGATAGAAAAATAGCAGAATTTACAAACGCGGAATTCTTGTGTAGATGAATAGCCTAGCGCGGTAGGAGACAGGACCGCCTAAAACTAAAGGCCCGAGGCGCCCCTTAAGTTTGCCGACTCTTTGGCGCCCCGAGCCCGAACCTGAAACTCGCTTTGACGGCGAGCCGGTGATGGTGTGTTTACAACCCGAAAAAGATTTTACACCAGCCGACGCGCGGAGTCAAGCCTTTTGTTTACAAGGATTTGGCTATGAGCATGCCAGCACTCTCGGCCCCGCGCTTCGTCCGCCGGACGAGCCTCGGCCCCGGCGAGTACCGGAAAAACTTCCGGCAGATAGACCGGGAGGTCATCGAGGCGGTGACATCGCCCGAGGCGGACGCCGTCACGCCGCTGATGGGCAAGATATACCTCCGGCTGGTGAACGCCCCCCCAGGCTGCTGGGAGCGCGACGGCGTCCTACGCTTCGAATACGAACTGAGGGAAGCGGGCCGGGTGAAGGCATGGTCGGTGCTCTGCGAGGTACTGGGCGTTGCCAGCGCGACCGCCAACAAGGCGCTCCGATGGATGCACGAACAGGGCATCATCGGCTACTTCGCCGGCAAGAACGGGGTGGGAATCAGAATTTTTCTTAACCGCGCCGCCTCTTCGGTCGGGAAAAAAATTTTGGAGTTTCCTCCTGCTTCATCCGGCGCGCGTCCTGCTTCACCGGATGAAACAGCCCTTAATGACAGCTACGCTGTTTCAGAGGATTTAGAATCAGATTTAAATTCCCGCGCGCCAAAAAACGGCGCGGACACGAACGGGGGAGTTAAGACGCCTTCCGAAATCGAACCCGCCGAAGTCACCGGCGCCGTCCCGGTGGGGGAGATCGTCCGGCGGCTCCGCAACGAGCTGGAGCCCTGCGTCAGAAAGGCCGCCGCGCAAGCCGCCGCCCGCGAGCACGAGCGGACGCGCGAGTGGCTGGAGAGGTCCGGCATCCCCAAGGCAACCAGAGTCGCGCAGCACGAGGCTTACAACGTGCTCAGGAGTCACGGCCTCATCAACTCTTCGGCCGGTCGCGCCCGCGCGGGCCTCGAAGTCGGGCGCGCCGATGACGCCCGTGCGACGGCGGCGGGGCCGCTCACTCCGGAAGAGATCACCGAGACGGCCGAGACGTGTGTGGCGCTCCTCGAGGCCCAAGGCAAAGCAATCGACGTAACCCTCTCCGAGATCAGCTCCGAAGGCGGGGGCTGGCTCCTGCCGCAGGACGCGCCGCGGGTGCGTGAGGCCGCGCAGGCCCTGCTGCGTGAGAGGGCAGAAAGGAGGTGACGGGGTATGCCGTCGCAGCTCGCGAAAAAACGGCCACTCTCCGCGGTATCCCCCGACCCGGCGCCGGAGGCCGCGCCCGAGGTCACACGGAACGAACCGGCCGCGTGCGCTTACTGCTTCGGGACCGGCATGGAAGTAGTCGCGGGGGGCGGCGCGCGGCGTTGTCGCTGCCGCGCCGAGGAGCGGCGGCAGAGGTTACTCGAAGCGGCGCGCATCCCGCGGCGCTTCGAGCGGTGCACGCTCGCCAACTACCGCCCGGACTCCGGCCAGCCCACACAGCTTCAAGCCTTCAACTACGCCT
>JBEVJD010000520.1:0-7438 GCA_040510435.1 Pyrinomonadaceae bacterium
GACGGCTTCACGATGAAGCTCGAAGTGCGCGTCGTCTTCCGCGTCAAGCCCGAGGACGCGCCCTTCATGGTCGCCAAGATCGGCAACACCGACAAGCTCATCCAGAACGTGATGCACCCGCTCATCGACTCCATCTTCCGCAACCAGGCGTCGGAGTCCTCCGCGATGGCCTACCTCCAGAACCGCCACGAGGAGCAGGAGCGCGCCGAGGCGCGCGTCCGCATGCACCTGCTGAAGTACCACGTCGATGTCGTCAACGTCCTCATCTGCCACATCCACCTCCCCGAGGAGCTGATGAAGACGCAGACCGAGAAGATTCTCGCCGAGCAGCGCCAGAACATGTACAACGCGCAGCGCGAGGCCGAGGAGAAGCGCATCCAGCTTGAGAAGACCCGCGCCCACGCCGACAACCAGAAAGACCTGATGGCGGCGACGGTCGGCGTCGAAATCTCCACGCGCCGCTCCGAGCAGCGCAAGGCCGAGGCCGACGGCGAGGCACACTACATCCTCGCCACGGGCAAGGCCGAGGCCGAGAAGGTCAGGCTGATGGGCGAGGCGCAGGGCGTCGCTTACCACGAGCAGGTCAACGCGCTCGGGCCGCAGGGCGTCGCGCTCGTCGAGACCCTCAAGGTCATCGGCGAGAAGGGCGTCCGCATCACCCCCGACATCATGGCCTCGGGCGGCTCCGGCGACGGCGCGGGCGGCATCGGCACGCTGCTCCTGCTCAGCCTCTTCAAAGACCGGTTGGGCCTCGACGGCACGTCGCCCGCGGGGAACGGCGCGCCCGGCAACGGCTCGAAGGTCGTGTCGAAGTAAGAGCACTTGGCGGCTTCGGGCGGCGTCGTGGAGATGCCGCCCGGCCGCCGGGCCTCCACATTCCGACTTCAAACGGGGAACATTAGAGAGTGACAGACCTCTTCGCCAACGTCAGCGCCCTGACGATCTTTATCGCCATCGCCGCGGTCGGCCTGGTGTTCCTCGTCGTCTCGCTGCTCTTCGGCGAGCTGCTCTCAGACTTTGGCTTCGGCGCGGACGGGGGCGGCGGCCCCGACGGCCACGGCTTCATCGACACGCGCTCGGTCGCGGTCTTCGTCACGGCCTTCGGAGGCTTCGGCGCCATCGGCGTCGGCTCGGGGCTCGGCGTGGTGCCGAGCGCGCTGCTGGGGCTCGCGAGCGGCCTCGTCCTCGGCGGGGCCGTCGCGCTCTTCGCGCGCTTCCTCCTCGGGCAGCAGTCGTCGAGTTCCGTCAGCGGGGGCCAGCTCGTCGGCCGCACGGCGCAGGTGACGGTCACCATCCCCGCGGGCGGCGTCGGCCAGATAAGCTGCCGCATCGGCGAGGAGCGCGTCGAGAAGATCGCGCGCTCGCGCGGGGGCGTGGAGCTGAAGCACGGCGCCCTCGTGCTCATCGAGGAGTTCACCGGCGACTCGGTCATCGTCAGTCCGGGCGCAGGGTCGGAGACCTACACGCAGCGTTTGAGTGAATAACCCGCCCCCGCGGGCACCAACGGAGTAAAGCATGAACATCACGCAAGACCTTCTCGTCGTCGCCGCCATCCTGGCGGTCGCGCTGGCGGTCATCATCGCCTTCTGGCTGCTCAGCCGTAACTACATCAAGGTTCCGCCCAACGTGGCGGCGGTCATCTCGGGCCGCTCGCGCAAGCTCTCGGACGGGACGATGGTCGGCTACCGGCTCGTCCGCGGCGGCGCGACCCTCATCGTCCCGTTTTTGGAGAAGGTTGACTACCTCAACCTGAACGTCCTGACCGTCCCGCTCGCCACCTCGCGCGCCTACACGGGGCAGGGCGTCCCCGTCTCGGTGAAGGCGGTCGCCAACGTCAAGATCAAGGGCGACGACGAATCCCTGCGCGCCGCGTCCGAGCGCTTCCTCGGCATGAAGCCCGAGGAGTTCCACCGCCTCGTCTTCCAGACTTTGGAAGGCCACCTGCGCGCCATCCTCGGCACGCTCACCGTCGAGGAGATCAACAACGACCGGCAGAGCTTCGCGCAGAAGTTGGCGAGCGAGGCGGCGGGCGACCTTGAGAAGATGGGCATCGGCCTCGACGCCCTCACCATTCAGGAGATCAGCGACGACGAGGGCTACCTCGACGCGCTCGGCAAGAAGCGCACTGCCGAGGTGCGCCGCGACGCCGAGATCGGCGAGGCCGAGGCCACGCGCGACTCGAAGATTAAAGCCTCGCTCGCCATGCAGGAGGGCGAGAAAGTGAGGCTCGAATCCGAAGCGCTCATCGCCGCCTCGACCCGCCAGACCGAGGTGCAGCGCGCGCAGTACACCGCCGAGATTCTGCGCGAGAAGGCCAAGTCCGACCAGGCCGGCCCCCTCGCCGACGCCAAGGCCCGACAGGAGGTCGTCGCCGAGGAGGTTCGCATCGAGCGCATCCGCACGCAGGAGCAGATCGCCGTGCAGGAGCAGGAGGTGCTGCGCCGGGAGAAGGAGTTGGAGGCGACCGTCGTCAAGAAGGCTGAGGCCGAGCGCCGCGCCGCCGTGCTGCGCGCGCAGGGCGAGCAGGAGGCCGCCATCCTCGCTGCCGAGGGTCGCAAGCAGTCTGTCATCGCCACCGCCGAGGCCGAGAGCGAAAAGCTCCAGCGCGAGGGCAAGGGCCGCGCCTCGGCCGTCCAGGCGGAGGGTCTGGCCGAGGCCGAAAGAATCAAGGCGCTCGGCCTGGCCGAGGCCGAGAAGATTCAGGCGCAGGGTCTCGCCGAGGCCAAGTCCATCGAGGCGCGGGGCCTCGCCGAGGCCACAGCCATCAAGGAGAAGGCGGCCGCTTGGCGCGAGTTCAACGACGCGGCGCGGCTTCAGACCATCCTTGAGAAACTCCCGAGCATCATCGAGGCCACGGCCCCAGCCCTGCGCGCGGTCTCAGAGCCGCTCGGCAAGATCGACAAGATCGTGATGATCGACCAGGGCAACTCCGACGGCAACGGCCACGGTTCGAGCGGCATCAACCGCTTCGCGCAGACCGGCCCGACCCTCATCTTCGGCCTGCTCCAACAGTTGCAGGCGCTCGGCCTCAACGTGCCGGAGATGCTCGCCCAACTCGGCGTCAAGACCAACGGCGAGGCCACGTCCACCTCCATCCCGACCACCATCAACGCGACGGCGGTCGAGACCGAGAACGGCGCGCGCAAAGCCGAAGAGGGCTGACCCCGGCCGGGGCGCCGGTGTCCCGCCGACCGAAGGCTGACGGGCGTTTGATGGACATCCATCAAACGCCCGTCGTCTTGTGTGCGCGGCCGAAACTTTTTTTGAAACTTCGACTTGACCCACCCCGTACTCTGTGTCACTGTATTAGTTGACTGATACAGTGGCGGTCGGGGGAAGCGTTGTTCATAAACATCGACCCGTCGAGCGGTCTGCCGATATACCTTCAGATCGCTCAGCAGATCAAGACGGCCGTGGCGATGGGGCGGCTTCAGCCGGAAGACCCTCTGCCGTCGGTGCGCCAGCTCGCCGTCGAGCTGGCGGTCAATCCGAACACGGTGGCGCGCGCCTACCTCGATTTAGAGATCGAGGGCGTCATCTACAAGCGGCAGGGCGCGGGCACGTTCGTCTCGGGGCAGGGCGTCGAGATGTCGAAGGGCGAGCGGCGCCGGGTCTTGAACGAGCTGCTTGAGAAGGCCCTGGTCGAGGGCGTCAACCTCGGGCTCACGGAGCGCGAGCTGCGCGAGGCGTTCGAGCGGCTGTTGGAGAAGATCGTGCAGGCGCGCGCGCCCGAGGCGGTCGGCAAGTGAGCCGGCGGGGTTAACAGATAACAAGAGTGAATCATGAGTCCAGACTTGGATAACATCCTCGGGGGTTACGCCATCGAGACGCGCGGCCTCGGGCGCAAGTTCGGGAAGTTCGAGGCCGTGAAGGACGTGAGCCTGACGGTGCCGAAGGGCACGGTCTACGGCCTGCTCGGCGTGAACGGGGCGGGGAAATCCACCATCATCAAGATGATCATGGGGCACCTGCGGCCGACGACGGGCGAGATACGCGTGCTGGGGCGCGCGCTCGGCGAAGACCTGCTCGGCATCCGCCGCCGCGTCGCCTACGTCTCGGAGAACCGCTACCTCTACGAGTGGATGACGGTGGAGGAGAGCGTCCGCTTCACGCGTGCCTTCCACGAGACGTGGGACGACAAGAAGGCCGCAGACCTCCTCAAGCGCTTCAGCCTGCCGCCCGAGAAGAAGGTGCGCCAGCTCTCGCGCGGCAACCGCGCGCGGCTGTGCCTGCTCCTCGCGCTCTCGTTCAACCCCGAACTCATCGTCCTCGACGAGCCGACCTCGGGGCTCGACCCCATCGTCCGCCGCGACTTCATCGAGAACATCGTCGCCGAGATCGCCGAGGAGGGGAAGACCGTCCTCTTCTCGTCGCACATCGTCGAGGAGGTCGAGCGCGTGGCCGACTACGTCGGCATCATCAACGAGGGCGAGTTGTTGCTCGTCTCGACCATTGACGACATCAAGGCCAGCTACAAGCGCGTGCGCTACGCGACGAACGGGACGCGGCCGGAGGTCGCGGGCGTGCCCGGCGTGTTGGCCGTCGAGAACGGGCGGCACGAGCAGATTCTGACCGTGAGCACGTGGGGCGACGAGACGCTGCGGACTTTGGGCGAACGCGGCGTGAAGAACCCGGAGGTGCTGCCGATTTCTCTGGAAGACATCTTCGTGAACACTGTGCGCGCGGAGCGCGAGCGGAGGGCGAAACGGTGACGAAGTCGATCATGAAGGCGATGCTCTGGAAGGAGTGGCGCGAGACGCGCTGGAAGTGGCTGGCGTTCGCGTTCGCGTTCCACATCCCGCTCTTCATCGCGGGGCTGACGTTCTCGCTCCAGCCCGAGGCGCGCTTCGACCTCTACGCGCTGTCGGACGCGGTCGCGGGGCAAGTCCTGGAGGTCTCGCTCGTCGCGCAGTCGGGCTTTCTGATTACGGCGGGGCTGTTCCTGCTCGCCTTCTTCGCGGTCGGCTCCATCGGCGCGGAGCTGGACAACCGCAGCATGTTCTTTCTCTTCGAGCGCCCCGTCCGGCGCTGGCAGGTGCTGCTCTTCAAGTACGCGGTGGGCGCGGTGCAGACGATGACGTGCGTGGGGCTGTCGCTGCTTTCGACGCTGACGGTCGTCTACCTCTTGATGGCTGCGTCGGCGACGAACGTGACGCTGGCGGGGTCGTGGGATTCGTTCATGCTCATCGTGGCGAACGGCGTGCGGGGGAGCGTGTGGACGACGGTGATCGCGCTGATGGTCTACTCGGCGACGTTCCTCTTCTCGGTCTGGTTCGAGAAGTGGTGGATCGCGGTCATCGCGGGCGCCGTCTCGCTCGTCCTGATGTTCTACTACTTCGGCAGCAACCTGATCGACTGGGTCATCAGCCGCGCCGCGCGCACTTCCGACGGCGTCGGTGACGGCGGCGTTAACCTTGAGTTCTACAGCCGGCTCGAACCTTTGCCGATTCTGGCCATGCTGCTCATCTCGGCCGGCCTCTACCTCGCGTCGCAGTACGTCTTCGCGCGTAAGGAGATGCGGTAGGAGTGATAAGTAAGGAGTGATGAGTGATGAGTGATGAGTGATAAGAACTGGTAGGCAGAGAGGCGTTGTTCCTTCTCATCACTTATCACTCATCACTCCTTACTTATCACCGGTCTAATGGAGGTTTATCGTGGAAAGACTGAAAAGCAAAAGTTTCATCCTGTTTGCGGCGGCGGTGCTCGTGCTCGTCGGGGTGGCGGCGGCGCAGTTGGCGCAGACGACGAAGGCCGAGAACCCGCGGCTGGAGCGTCTGCTGCCGGCCGACACGGTCGGCTTCGTCGAGGTGACCGACCTGCGCGCGCAGGCGCTCAAGGTCATCGAGTCCGAGGCGTGGCGCGAGTTCTCGAAGGAGAATTCGGCGGCCAGCTCGCTCTTTATGATCGGCGCGAACCACGCGGGCGCGCTCGACGCGAGCTACGCCGTCGCGATGCTCGGCGTCTACCCGGCCGAGGACGGCAAGCCCGAGCCGCAGTTCGTCATCGTCGCGCAGTTCGACGGCTGGGAGTCGCGCCGCCAGTTCGAGAACCGCGTGCTGCGCTTCGTGACCGAGGGGCAGAAGCAGGGCATCGAGACGAAGACCGAGGAGTACGAGAAGGCGAAGCTCAACGTCGTGACGAAGCAGGGCAAGCAGGGCTTCGCCTACGCGTACGCGAACGAACTGCTCGTCGTCTCGAACAAGCCGGAGGCCGTCAAGCGCGTGCTCGACGTGCGCGCCGGCAAACAGCCCTCGCTCGAAACCAACCAGACGTTCGCGCGGGCGCGCGCCGCGGCGCCGGGCGTGGACGGCATGTTCGGCTTCCTCGACGGCGCGGCGCTGACGCGCATCGTTGACGGCACGCAGGTGGCGGGCGCGGACGAGAAGGTCGCCGCCTTCCGCCAGCTCTTCCACGGCCTCGGCGCGGCGAGCGTCCAGTCGGCCTCGTTCACTTCGACGTTCGAGGACGGCCGCGTCGTCGAGCGCTTCGGCGTGGTCGCGCCCCAGCGTGAGGGCGTGCTCGCCACGGTCGCGTCGAACCCGCCGACCGAAGGGAAACTGCTCGCGCTCGTGCCCGAGACGGCTGCGCAGGCGTTCGACGCGTCGGTCGCCAACGCGCCGCAGACCTTCGACCAGATGTTCGCGCTCGCCTCGCAGCTCTCCAACCAGGCCGGCAAGAAAGGCCCCGAGGCCGGGCTCAACGAGTTCACGGAGAAGACGGGCGTTGACCTCCGCAACGAGATCGTCGGCTCGGTCGGCACCGAAGTCTGCGCGGCACAGTTGACCTCGGGCACGCCCGAAGGGGGACACAGCGGCGTCATCATCGTCAACCTGAAGGACGAGGCGGCGTTCGCGGGCGCGCTCGTGAAGTTCGCCGAGAAGAACAAGCGCGAGACGACGGAACGCGAGTACAAGGGCGTGAAGGTTCGCCGCATCGCGGGCGAGAAGGGCGGCGGGTTGGAGTACGCTTTTGTTAACGGCAACTTCGTCGGCAGCAGCAAGGGCGAGGCGGTCGAGCGCGTCATCGACACGGCGCAGGGCGGCCGTTCGCTCAAAGACAGCGCGGCGTACCAGTCGGCCGCGGCGCAGTTGCAGGGGCCGGCGCAGTTCATCTACTTCAACACGAACGCCGACTACCTCAACCGCCTCGGGCGCACGCTCTCCGGCGGCGAGCAGGAGTTCAAGACCGAGGGGCAGCGCGCGAATCTCCGCCCGAGCTTCGCCTTCGGCGTCACGCGCGCGGACGGCTTCTACGTCGAGAGCCGCACGCCGCTCGGCACCTTCCCGCGGCTGCTGACGGCCGTCACGTCCAAGCTCGGCGGCGAGAAGAACGGCGGCGAGAAGAAGAACGGCGCCGCGGAATAGCATAGAAACAGAACCGCGAGCGGTAGCGAGCGGGTCGGTCTTGCGCGGGTAACACCTTAAGCGCAAGACCGACC
>JBEVJD010000521.1:0-22331 GCA_040510435.1 Pyrinomonadaceae bacterium
CCGCGCTCTCAAGCAGCTTGCAGGCGGTGTCGAGGTCGAGCGGGTGGGAGAAGAGGAAGCCCTGTCCGTACTCACATCTCAGCTCCTTGAGGTAGGCAAGTTGTTCTTTGGTCTCGACGCCTTCCGCGACGATGTCCATGCCCATGTTGCGCGCGAGCATGATGATGGTTCTGACGATTTCGTTCTCGCCATCGCCGCCGCTGACGAAGGAGCGGTCAATCTTTAGGGTGTGGATGGGGAAGCGGTGCAGGTAGCTCAATGAAGAGTAGCCCGTGCCGAAGTCGTCCATGCTCAGGCGTATGCCGAGCGCGCGCAGTTGCAGAAGCATCTGCGTCACGGTCTCGGTGTTCTCGATAACCGAACTCTCCGTGATCTCCAACTGAAGACGGCGCGGGTCGAATCCTGTCTCAAGCAGGATTTGCGTCACCTGTCCGACTAGGTCGGGCTGCATGAACTGCTTCCCCGAGAGGTTAACGCTCAAAGAAAGAGGACGCGGCGAGGCGGACGCAGCTTGGAGTTGGTGCATCTGGCGACAGGATTCGCGCAGCACCCAGCGGCCGAGGGGGATGATGAGCCCCGTCTCTTCGGCCACGGGGATGAACTCGGACGGGGTGACCAGACCCCGCTCGGGGTGTCGCCAGCGCACCAGCGCCTCAAAGCCCTGGATCGAGTCGTCGAAGAGCGACACGATGGGCTGGTAGTGGACGACGAACTCCTCCCGCTCGACCGCGCGCCTCAAGTCAGTCTCCAATCTCAGCAAAGCGACGGCGCGCGAGTGCATGGCGGTGTCGAAGATTTCGTAGCGCGACTTACCCGCGGCCTTGGCGCGGTACATCGCCGTGTCGGCGTCGCGCACGACATCCTCGGGGCGCTCGTACCCGGTGTTCGAGAGCGCGATGCCGATGCTGACCGAGGTGAAGACCTCGTGGCCGCCCACGTTGATCGGCGTGGTTATCTCCCGTTGTAAGCGCTGCGCCACGCGGATCGTGTCGTTCACGTCCTCGACCCCGTCGAGGAGGACGGCGAACTCGTCGCCCCCGAAGCGCGCGACCGTGTCGAGGTGGCGCAGGCACTTCTGTATGCGGGCGGCGGTCGCGACCAGCAGTTGGTCGCCCATCGTGTGCCCGAGGCTGTCGTTGATGACCTTGAAGCGGTCGAGGTCGAGGAAGAGGACGGCGAAGAGGTATTTCTTCTTCGGCCTCCTGGCGCGCTCGACGGCTAGTCTGAGATGATCCATGAAGAGAGCGCGGTTCGGGAGCCCCGTCAGCGCGTCGTGGAAGGCGTCATGCAGCAGGCGCTCCTCCATCTGCTTGCGGCGGCTGATGTCGCGCGCGACGACCTGAACGGCCGGCCTATCCTTGTAGACGAAGGGGACGGCCGCCGCCTCGACGCACACCTCCGTTCCGTCTGAGCGCACCAACTTCTCTTCCAGAAAGGCGGCGTCGCCTGCGTCGCCACCGGCCCCGTAAATCCTCCTCCCGACGCCGTCCTGACGGTCGTGGCGCACGAACTCCTTGATGGGTCTGCCGACTATCTGCTCCCCCGTGTCGGCCCCGAGTAGCTTCACGCCGGCGCCGTTGACGAAGACGACCTCGCCGTCGGCGTGAACGAGAATCGCATCGGGTGAGAGTTCGACCAGACGGTGGTAACGCTCCTCGCTCTCGCGCAGCGCGCGAGACGCACGCGCGCGCTCGACGGCGTAGCGAATCGAGCGCCCGAGCAGCGTGGCCTCAAGCCTTCCCTTGACGAGGTAATCAGCCGCGCCCGCACGCATCGCCTCGGTGTCCACCTCGTCGCCACCCTGCCCTGTGAGCAGAATCATCGGCGCGCCGCGGCCTTCCCCGCCCGCTTCGCGCAGCAGGTCGAGCCCGCTCCTCTCGCCGAGGCGGTAGTCCAAAAGGTAAACGTCGTGCTCGCCACGGCCGACCGCCCTGCGCGCCTCTTCGTAGGAGGAGACCCAGTCGAGGAGAAACGCACCGCGCCCGAGTTCGGCCAGCATGTCGCGCGTCATCACGCAGTCGTCTTCGTCGTCATCGACGAGCAGGACTCTGATAGGTTGTGTGTCCATGTCAGGAGGCGTTGCCCGCGTCGGGCAGTTCCACGATCTCGAACCAGTACTTGCCCAGAGTCTTCATGACTTCGACGAGCGACTCGAACTGCACCGGCTTGGTGATGAACGAGTTCACGCCGAGGTCGTACGTGCGGTAGATGTCCTCCTCTGCCTTGGAGGTCGTGAGGACGACGACGGGGATGGAGCGCAGCGCCGGGTCGCCTTTGATCTCGCGCAGCGCCTCGCGCCCGTCCTTGCGCGGCATGTTCAGGTCGAGCAGGATGAGGCCCGGCCGCGGCGACTCGCCCTCCCCCGCGAACCGGCCGCGGTGGTAGAGGTAGTCGAGCAGTTCTTCGCCGTCCTCTACGAAGCGCAGGTCGTTTGCGAGGCGGCTCTCCTCAAGCGCCTCGCTCGCCATCATGCGGTCGTCCGCGTCGTCGTCGGCAATCAGGATCGTGATCGGTCTCGCGCTGGCGCTCATCAGTCTCTATCTCCTGTGTGCTGGCTGGCGGGTAGAGTGACGACGAAGGTGGAGCCTCGGCCGGGCTCGCTCGTGGCGGTGATGCTCCCGCCGTGCCGCTCCGCGATGCGGCGGACGACGGCGAGCCCCACGCCCGTCCCCTCGTATGCGTGGCGGCCGTGGAGTCGTTGAAAGACTGTGAAGATGCGGTCGAGGTACTTCTCATCGAACCCGATGCCGTTGTCTTCAACGAAGATGCGGCAGAGGTCGCCTCCTGCGGTTCCCTCGTTGTCACCACTCGACACCATGCGCTCACACCAAACCTTGACCAGCGGCGGCTCCCCCGACTTGTGGAACTTCAAGGCGTTACCGATTAAGTTCTGAAGTAGTTGCCGCATCTGTACCGGGTCGGCATCCAGCGTCAACATCCCGCCCATCTCCACGCACCCGCCGGAGCGCTCTACGCGGGCCTCAAGGTCGGACACGACGCCCGCCGCCACTTCCGCCAAGTCAACAGAGACGAACGGCTGCGCCTTCGTCGTGACGCGCGAGAACGTGAGCAGGTCGTTGATGAGCGTCTGCATGCGACCGGCCGCGTTCTGCATACGCTCCAGGTAGTCGCGCCCACCTTCGCCGAGCGCGTCGCCGTGCTTCGTCTTGAGGCGGTCGCCGAACGCCTGAATCTTCCGGAGCGGCTCCTGTAGGTCGTGCGAAGCGACTGAGGCGAAGTCCTGCAACTCGCGGTTGCTGGCTTCAAGCTTGGCCGCGAACTTTTTCAGCTCGGCCTCGCTCCGTCGCAACGCCACCTCTGCGCGCCTGCGCTCGATGGCGACAGCCACCTGCCCCGCCACCGACGTGAGGAACTCGACATCTCCTTCGGCGTAGACGTGCTCCTCCTCGTAATGCTGAACGACCAGCACGCCGATGGCGCCCGAGGGCGTCCTCAAAGGCACGCCGAGCCAGGAGGCAGAGAAGGTTCCAATCGTGCCTTCGACCATTCCCTTCTCGACCATCTGCTGCAAATCCTCGCGGGAGAGGAGCAGCGGCGTGTCGTTCTTCAGGATGTACCCAGAGAGCCCCTTACCGAGCGGGCGCGGCGGCGGCGTGGGGTCGTACTTGTCTACGAAGAACTCGAAGTGCAGGAACCCGGTTTCCGGGTTGTAGAGGGCGATAAGAAAGTTTTCGGCGTAGAGCACCCTCCCGACGGCGCGGTGAATCAGGGAGAAGAGTTCGTTCAAATCGTAAGTGGCGTTGAGCCCCTGGACGATTTCCAGCAGCGCCCGGCATTCCTCTTCAACCCGCCTACGGCTCGTGACATCCTCGACCGTCCCCTCGAAATAGAGGATGGCGCCGTTCTCATCCCTGATCGCCCTGGCGTTCTCCCTTGCGTAAAAACTCGACCCGTCTTTGCGCTGCCAGGTCGACTCCAAACCTATTACCTCGCCATCCCGTTCAAGTGTCTGCCTGAACTCGGAACGCAGGTACTCAGGCTCAAACTCCCGATTGAGGTCACGCGACGACAACTCCGCCAGCGAGGCGTAACCCAGAATCCTTAACAACGCGGGGTTAGCCATGAGTACGCGCCCGTCGGGCGATGTCCGGTAGACGCCAATGGGAAGGTCTTCGAGAAGCGTTGTTCCCATCCCCGCACCCGGTGTGTAAGCCGGGCGCGTCGTCACGTCACAGGTCGGTATCATGCTCATAAATAAATAAGGGTCTTCGGGCAGCGCCCTTCCGGGCCGCCGGGAAATCTTGAGGGCAGTCAGAAAGGCTGATTCTCAGGCTTAAAGCCGCAGGGAATGCCAGGAAACTAGCCCCACTGCGAAATAGGACGTGAGGAAGTGCGCAGAAAATACGGAGGAAATCGCGATTCCCCCGGTCTTAAAAATATTATCAGAGCAGTCCCGATTTATTCAACATCTTTTAAATTTAATGGCACTGTCACATTGCTGATGTGACGCTACGGTTAGGGCTGAGTTCGACGTGCATCATAAGCGCGCCGTTGTCGCAGCTACCTTTGGCTTTCGACGTTAGTCGTGTGAGGCCGTTTGTCCTTACGTCAACCCGATAGTCCGTCGGGCCAGAGACGGGGCAAGTCCACCACCGATCTTTCATATCCTTGGAGAACACCTGACACGGCTTCCCCCGCAACTGGGTGTAAAGCTGCCCACCGATATTAGTGCAGATCGCGCCGTGCTCCGGACTCTCGCCCGCCATCGCGTATATCTGCCCGTCGAGGTACTCGTGCCGCTCTTCGGACTCTCGCTCCGAGGCGAGATACTCTCCACTGAATGTCGTGTCTGCGCGCGGGGTAAGCTCATTTACTCAGAACCTCCGCCGGCAATAATCATGCGACGAGAGAGAAGAATTATGTCGAATGCACGCCTGCCGGTCAAAGCTTTTTCTAAATAACGCGCCGCTCAACAGCGCAGCCTGAACCTCATGCTCCGGCCGCCCCGAATGATCGTCTTAGATCAGGCGAAGAAGCAGCCAAGTGCTTTATTACACCCTCCACACTTTGGGCAGGCAATAACCCGGGTTGTGCAATGCCCGATTAAAACGCCTGTCTACGCTCTTCATTGCCTTTGGCGAGGCAGCTACCGGATACGACTATACGGTGTTGAGTCTCCTCTGCGTCTCCGCCGAGAGCTTCGAGAGGTGTTCGTCCGTCAGCAGCCGGTGCTTCCGCAGCAACAGGAGTTTCAGGAAGATGTTCGACCTCCTCCAATCATCGAAGCAGTCGGCGACCACTACGTTTTGCCCGACAACGTGGATGTAGAGCTGTAAAAACTTCTCATGCTGATTCAGGGAGTGGTCGGCCATGATTCGCGAAGCTTCGCCGTTGCTCCGGGCACATAATGCCTCAAGTAGCTGACCCTGAACGCGCCTGAGATACTGCCAGTCCCTTTCCGGTATTGCATCCATTCCCTACCTGCCGAGAATCACTTCAGCCCTGACTTCCGAGGATTACCAGACGCCGGACGCTCCCTACCACCCGCGACGCCGCGTGTTGCGGAAACAGCCGGCTGCGCGTCCGGTCTGATGCGACGTTAGCCCCGCCTCACGCGCCGCAACACTTCTTGTATTTCTTCCCACTCCCGCACGGGCACGGCTCGTTGCGGCCTACTTTCTTCTTTTTGACAATTGGCTGCTGCTGAATGGGAGGTTGGAAGCCTGCCCACCCCGCAAGCTCCTCAATCGTATCTTCAATCAGCTTGTACCTGTCATCTTGAAGCCTGGACAGAACCTCTTCCCTGCCGAGCGCCAGTTGCTTATCGATGAAGTCCAGATCAATGACCCATTCATCTATCAGGTCTGCCTCAAAGGCTTGCTTTATCTGCGGGTAGACCTCTTCCGGGTATAAGTCTGTGCAGCAGGAGACCAGCCCGTCCCAGAAGTGTGAAGGCTCTTTTGAGAGGTCGCTTTCAAACAGGCTCTTGTAATACGCCAGCACGTCCTCCCGCAGCATCTGGTCGGTGGCGACCAAGAAGACCAGAGATTCTAACGCCGCGTTACGGACGAACTCGTCCGCTGCCTCGTTCTCCGCCAACTGCTTGATGAGGCTCACGTCCCCACAGCAGACCGACGCCAGTATTCGATCGAGGTATTCGGTGACGACATCTCCGGTAGCTTCCAGCGAGATGTCGCCCGGCGCGGAGAAGAAATCGACGACCAGCGGGTAGGCGCGCTTCTCACGGAACTGAGCCAGCAGGAACATGGCATAGATGTGAGCCATGTAATCCTCCTGCTCGTAAATGTCTTCGATGTTGTGAGCGGCTTCCTCAAGTGTCTGTAGAAGAACAGGGGTAATCTGTTCTCGCCTCGCCACCGCCTCCTTCAACGCCTGGCGGGGGAAAGTGCCGTCATAAAATGTTAGCCGTTCGATGATCTCTTCAATGTTCATTGGTTAAGAGCGCCTGCCATTGTCAGGCGGGGTGATTCATCTGCGCTCCCACCCCGCGTCCGCCGGGTACCACCCGCCCGGGTCATATTCCAGGTCATAGACCTTCTTGAAATCAGCCACATGCTTCAAGACTTCCTCGACCTCTGTTTCTTCGCCTTTAACCCCTTTCTGCCACACTCTCCTCTCAATGGTGCCCAACACCAGATACTCATTACCGATGACTTCAGGAGCGAATTTGCTAAAGCTATAGGTCAGCTCCGCCTCCAACTCGTCCTGATGCATCATGATCAGCTCACACCGCGAGCAATACGCCGAGCGCCATCGGCCCCCACCCGTCAACGTGGATGAGGAAAGCGAACTTGCGCAGATAGGTGAGCTTCCCGCACCGCGGACATTTACTGAGGCGCGTCCCGGCATGAGGGTTGAGGATGAAGCCGTAGCGCGGCGGCAACCTACCGACCCTCGTGTTCCTTGCCATACGAGCCAACCCCCTTCGTCGCTGGGGGAATCATCTAACGCCCGGCATCGCCTACTGCCCGAGCCTCTGCCAGAGCAAGAAAGCTATTGCGTTGACTGTCGGGAGCACCTGTCGTCAGGCTTCGCTCTTCGGGGGAGTGCCTTCCTTAAAATGTTCTTCATAGATATCGCTCAACCCGTCATGAAATCCCCACCCCATACCTGAGGTGTCGGTAACGATTCGGCGGCACCTCTCTCCGAACTGCCTCTGTAGCCCATGCCGCACGATATGTTTCACCGCCCTTTCATACATGCTCTCCATACTGTTGTAAAAAGCCTCGTCGATATCCCCGTAGGTGTTAGTGAACCGCACACCTATTTCGACGTAATAAAGCATCATGTCCGCCACGCCGAATTTTGAAGCAGAAAGCTTCTGGTAATCGCTGACAGCTTTTCTCGCCACGGAGAGCCGTCCCCGGCCGAAGCCACGCTCGGGGAAGAACTCATGTTTGATAGCGGACTTGTATTTCTCACTTACCTCCTCGCTATAGCCGAGATTGAGCTTACTCTGATAGTAGTCCTTCACCGCATCTATCTTCGAGAACATCTCACCTATGTCGGCGATCAACTGCTCCCTTGAGCGAGTGCCCAAATATTGCTTCAAATCTGTGAGCTTCATGCGACTATTCTCTCTGCTCGCCTGTTCACCGCCGCCGCTGAGGAGGTCTATGTGCCAGGCGGATGATTAGTCGAGCGGCATGTTTTTAACCGATTCGCGGAGGGTGTCGCCCCACAGTAGCGTGTATAACTCGCAGTTGCTCAGGTGGTCTGTCTGGCTTAGAAAAACCCTCATCCAGGCCAACCCGTCAATGACCTCAGACAGCTTGGCTGCCAGTTGCCCGTCGTCCATCGGCTCGGGAGCAGGAAGCTCAACCCCGGCGTCCACGAGTTCCTGAAAGTGAGTCGTCCAAGGTGCCTCCTCGTAAGCCGCCACACTCAGCCAGAACTGCGCTGCGGTCTCGGGCGGGCACTCCTCCGACATCCAGACGAGTTCCCCTTCTGCCCCTAGCTCCTCACCTCCCGACACGAACTCATCGGTCTGCGGCTCGCCTTTGTATTCCTCCTCACCATCATCATTCATGGACATCACTCCGACCCTTGGTCTATTTAACGCGTGTCACTCTCGTCAGTCACAGCCCTGATGTGTGCATGGCCTTCTTCATTGCTGGACGGCGAAGACCGGCACTGGTGTTTCTACGGCCGTCTCCACAACAAAGCCGCGACATGACATTACCCTCTCTATTACCCCCTTTTAAGGGTACTACCTCTTCTCCGCCAGAGCGCCCCCGGCCCCCGCCCTAAGGCTTCAACCCTCCCCGCCTCTTTCAGTCCGCGCAGCACACGCCGCACCATGTCTCTGCTCACCCCGGGGCAAGCTCTCTCCAGGTCATTCACTGTAAAAGAGTCCGTCATAGATTCGACGGCGGCTTCGACCAGCTCGGTCTTCGCGCCCTTCGGGGAGGCCGTCTGCCCCACCCTCCTCTCGAACTCCCCGTAAGCCAGCTTCAGGACGTAGAGCAGGAAATTTACCAGCGGCCAAGGGTCGTGCTTCGCTTCGTGCCACCGTTGAGAGCTGGCCTCCAGCGTTTCGTAATACCGCTCCTTGTTCTCCTCGATCAGCCGTTCCAGACTGATGTAACGCCCCACCTCGTAGCCGAGTTGATAGCACCCGGCGAGCATCAGCAGGCGCGACACGCGCCCGTTGCCATCGCGGAATGGGTGTATGCACAGGAAGTCGAGATTAAAGGCTGCGAGCGCTATCAGCGGATGAACCCAGCGCTCTCGAAGGCAACTGTCCCAACTCTCAACCAACCCCAGAATGTAGCGCGGAGTGTCGGCGGCCCTTACGGTCGAGCATCGGACTCTCTGCCGCCCGTCAGGGTACTTCTCGATGATGTCGCTGTCGCGCTCCTTATACTGCCCCGCGTCGCCGAGCCCGGCCCGGCAGAGATGGTGCAACTCTCGAATCAACGCTTCGGTGATTCGCAGCTTCGGGCCCTGCCCATGAATCAGCTTCAACGCGTCACGGTAGCCCCGCACCTCCTCCTCGTCCCGGTCGCGCAGGTGCGACCTCCCGAAGAGCACCGTCCCGATTCTCGCCTGGTCTACCTGGACGCCCTCGATCCTGTTGGAAGAGACCGCGCTCTCGATGAGCGCGTGTTCCCGCAAAACCTTTAGCTTCTGCGGCGACTGCCTGGTGAAGAGTTCCTGCCTCCCGCGCGCCTCGCCCAAGTCGGCGAGATACCAGCTCGTCGTCAAGGGCACATGTTCGACTTGCTGCTCGAATTGTCTGAACGTGTTCATCCTGAGAGTTGTATGGCTTAACCGACAAGACTCGCCCACGAGTCGTAGAGCGCTTACCAGAGGGCATAGAGAATAGCATCAAGGGAGCCGCACTGAGTATGAAGCCCCAGGGCTGACGGCAATCGCACAGGGTAGGGAGATACCATGACCTCTCTAAAGCTGTCGGAAGCGGCCATCCGCGTGGGCGCGACCGAGAAGAGCTTCGCGCGCGGGCGGGAACTCTTCCGCCGCGGCGCGGTCTCGCGCGCCGCGATTCAGGACCGCACCCTGAGCGGCGCGTGCGAAGGCTCCGAGTCGCCTTTCTACAGAGTCCGCGCCGAGTTGGACGAAGGCGGCGTCCGCTCCGCCTCCTGCACCTGCCCTTATGACTTCGGCGGCTACTGCAAGCACGTCGTCGCCCTGCTGCTCTCCTACGCGCACGAGCCCGAGAGCTTCGCCGTCCGTAAGGAGCCGGCGAAGTTACTGTCAGAACTCAGCCGCGAGCAACTGCTCGCGCTGCTGATTAAGCTGCTCAGCGAGCAGCCCGACCTATACGAGCCCATCTGCGCGCCATCGGGCGCGCAGAAAGGGGCGGGCCGATTCCCTGCCCCCTGTAATTGATTGACAATGTGGGAAATGGTGGTAGCGGGGGGAGACTCGAACTCTCGACCTTGGGGTTATGAATCCCGGAGAACAGCTTCTACCATACTTTTCTTTCACATAAACCGCATAAACACAGGGGTCGCGGCCGAAAGAGATGCGTTTATGTGCCGTATGCGAAATGCTTGACGTTATGAATCTCGGCAAAATCTCGGCAAGTGCTCTTCGTAGGGTTCAAGAACGTCTCCTTCGTGTACACATACATAGAAGGCTGTGCCATATTTGGCCTATGCGCCAGAAAGAGTGTTACGGGTGCCGGCAAATTCACGGTCAGCCCTTTCCCAGCCCGAGAGATTATTTCCATCAAAATCACCCACGGATAGTGATGCCCCTTTTGGGTCTGCCTGAACACAATCGCTTTGGCTGGATTGTGGGAGAACGTCGGCCAGGCGCCTCTGGTCAGTATGACCACGGGTTATAACCGGGGTCGACGCGAGTCTGGTAGTGGGTAAAGAAGGCGTGGCGGTTGATCTCGGGGATGAGGGGGGCCGCCTTTTCCGGTTCCAGATTCAGCTCGTAGGCCGCGTCGGCGAATTCGCGCGTGGGGAATAGCACCTCCGCCGGCTCCACGGCTGCCCACGCGGCGAAGGCCGCCTGCGCTGTCTCCGGCCTCTCCTCAAGGAGCGCGCGGGCGGCGAAGCGCGATAAATGGTGGCCGTGCGAAAACCATGGGGCGTGTGTGCGGACGGCCTCGATGAGCGTCACGAGATCGCTCGCCCAGAGGCGCACCCTTCGTTCGGGAGTTTTCACAATCGTCCTGTTCGGCCAGCCCGCGGTCTGCGCCTCCCGGACCGAGTCCTCGGCTTGCAGGCACAGTTCCTGCCCGGCCTGTGACAGGAGCGCGTAAGTCATTAGGCCGCGCGTGTTGGTCGTCGGCCCGCCGCCCCCGTGGGTGATGACCTCGAACCAGCCGCGGGTCAGCTCGTGCGGCTCGCTGAGGTCGAAACGCATTAGGGTGTCGTCCGCCAGGGTGACGGTCAGCAGTCCGCCGTCGAAGCGCGCGCCCGGCCGGCGCAGGTCGAACGTGCGCGCGTAGCGCTTTTGCCGCGGGAGGCTCAGGAAGAAGAGGCCGAACAGGAGGGACGCGAAGAAGAGGACGACCCACGCCCCGTCAATGGCGGTGGGCAACAGCAGCAACAGGCCCGTGAGCGCGGCGGCAGTCAGCAGAGAGAGGACGACCGCCCCTACGCCGATCCAGAAGCTCACCCAACGCGACCGCCGAATCGGCACGCCGAGCGAGCCTTCGGTGTCGCCCGCCTGAGTGTGTTCGCCACCCCGCGGCGGGTCGGGCCGATTCATGGGGCGGGCTCCGGCGCTTCGATTGTAGAGTTTGGGGAGAGAGCGCCCTCGACGAATCGTCTTGAGCTGTCGAGGTATCGGGCTTGCGCCTCACGGTATTCGTCGCGACCTGGCGCGACCGCCCGCCCGCGATTGTCGAGCCATCTGATTAAACGACCGTCGGCAAAGTAGAAGCGCTCCTCCGCCGTCTTCGACACCTTGCCGGACATCGGCGCGTCATACGTCTCACGCCGGTAGAAGACGAAGACCAACTCTCCGTCCCGGTAGTAAAACTCCTCGAACGAGCGGCCCGTCTCCCCCAGGTGGGTCGCCGCCATCTTCACCACCGACGCCCCTTCGAAATAAGCGACCAGCTCGCCGCCCTCGGTCGAGAAGCCCGCTAACTCTTTTTTCACCACCCTGTACTTCGCCAAGTTCTTATTGACGGCCGCGTACCGCTCGCGGATGGAGGAGATCGACTCTTTCTCCTGATGATTATTTGCCGACGCCTGACCCGCGACACTCGCCGGCCCGGATAAAGCGAAAAGCGCCACGACAAATACGATAAATGCTTTTTTCATCAGCCCTCTTTGACCTCTCTCCCTCAACAGCGGCGGTACAGCCAATGTTTCCTGAAGCCCGCCGGCGTGCTCCGGTGAACCGATTTTTCATTGTCGCGTATCGCCTGTCAGCGCTCCGGCTGGTCAAGAATTACTTCTTCAAAATGAACGCTCTTATCATGACCTTTCATAATTCGATAAAGCTCCTCGATTAAGAGCCGCGTGCTTCGGTACAGTCGTTCATCTTTGACTCTCGCGGCGTTCCTCGGCCCGCTGATGTTGACCGCCCCCTTCTTTCCGCCCAGCGTTAAGTCTACCGAAACCTCGAAGTATTGATAGTTTGAGGAAGGTCGGGGGAGTTCGATTGAATCCGTCACCAGCAGGTTGTTTGATGTAATCAGTTCGAGTAGATTCCGCTTCTCCGCGGGAGACAGCTTATACACCTTGCGTGGAGCATTCGGACTTCTCCGGCGGCTCCCGGCGAAAGTCTGCGCCCACGCGATCGCGTCACGTTCGACGGTGATCGTCGTCGTTTGAGAGCCACTGTCTTTGCTGCGCTCGCCCGTCGTCAGCCTGAGGCTGACGAGCAGCTCGTCCGTCCCCCGGCCCGAAGCGGAGCCGACACACGCCACAAAGAACAGGCATGAGTAGGTAGCAACTAAAAGCTTTTTCATCTCCGGTTTCTCCCGGCAGTCGCGCAAGCGGATTCAGGGTCTAATTTGTAACTTTGAATTTCACCGAATACTTGCCCGGGGATGGCGCGGGGCTGATGACGAAAAGATAGTCCCCGCTCTGCGTCAAAGGGTCGGGACTGAAACCGTCAATCGAAGGCTCTTCGCCTTCTCTTTTGTCCGGGTAATAAAACGAGATCGTGCATCCGGCGGCTTCAACTTCTATTCGCTGACCCGCCTTCATGTTCAGCAGAAAGGTTTTTCTTGCGTCCTTTGTTTTAAATGACAACGGGAAGCTCGCCGAGTTCGCGCCCCTCGCGAAGCGAACTCTTTCAGCCCCCTTCGCCAGCGCCGCATAGCTTTCACCGCAAGGCTTAAAATCAGCGAAGCTCACTTCGTACTTATTCGTGTCATAGTTCTTGCCGGAGAACTTGATTCGCAGAGACTCCGTGCCGCCTGACTTCACCAGCGACCAGACTAAACTCTTCATCTCGGATGGCGAGACATCGGGCAGCTTGTTATGGGCAAACTCGATGGTCAAAGTGTCACCTCTGAGCGTCCCCGTAAACTCGTATGTCGCGTCAGAGGGGGTGTCGCCGCCGCTCCCCACCACGAACGTTCCCGCCACCTTGCCCCCGTCAATCCTGAAGTTGACGACGCGCTCCCCCTGCAGCCATTCGGCGCGGAAACACTTCGAGACGCCTTGCGCGTTCGCCGACGAGCCCGCGCCCGCAAGGATGCAAGCCAGTATGATTACAAAATTCGCCGCCAGGATTTTCACGAGTATCTCCTTGAGATTATTTGCTTCCTTGTGGCCGGAATCGGCGTGACGACCCGCTGGCCTCCCCCGAACAATAGGTCGGCTTGAGCGAATCGTTAGACGGCGGCGCGCTACACGGCCGCGGGAGTTGTCATGGTTTCGCCAACTTGAATTTCCCGCCCTGTGAATCCCAATCCAAACGTATCGGTCTGGCGGTCTCCTTCAGCTTGTTGAACTCTTTGAGCGTTGCTTCGGGCGGGTCTTCGTCGAAATAGTCGCAGATTTCCAATCTCACTTTCATCTGCGTCCCGCGGCGCGGAGGCTCGAAATGATAGGCGGAGGCCGAAGGCACGGAAACGATCTTCGCGAGTCGCCCGGCGGCTCGCGGGTCTTCCCAAAACATCTTGGGGTCGAGCGGCGGGAGAACTTCGTCTTTCACTTCTACCCATCTGTTGCCGACGCGTCGCAGGAAGAATGTCTCATAAGAACTGCACTGCATGTCGCTACGCTCGTTGGAGACGACGACGAGCGGCGGCGCGTTTTCACTCCTGAAAAGAGCCATCTCAAAAGACATGTCGGTCCCGCCGGGCGCTTTGAGATAACCCGCATACCCGTTCTTCTCGTCGATGACGGTTGTCTCTTTGGAGGGTGGAGAAAAATCGCCTTCAAAGGTTTTGAATTTCTCCGGCAGATTCTTCAGGTAATCGGAGATGCCCCAATCCTGAGCGTACGCGGGAATAGCTAAACATAACAGGATTGACAGAGTGCCGATCAAAATTCCCATTGAAATTGTACCTGGCTTCATTATCAAGAAGCTGTCTAACGCTCAACTTCATGTGCTCGTGCGTAAGTAATGCCGGCCTGTAGATTACTGCGGGTGTTGAGGCCGCCCAGTTCGACGCCCAGCTCGACGAGCGACCTGGCCACCTTGGAGCGTATGCCGGTGAGGACGACCTCCGCCCCGAGTAGCCGTACGGCCTGCGCCGCCCGGATCAGGACGCTCGCGACGTGTGTGTCCACCGTCGGCACGCCGGTGATGTCGATGATGGCGATACGCGCGCCCCTGGCCACGACGCCCTGCGCGATCACCGCCAGGACCTGTTCCGCGCGCTTCGAGTCTATAGTCCCGACCAGCGGCATAATCACGACGCCGTCGCTCAAAGGGATGAGCGGGGTAGACAACTCTTCCAGCATGGCTGCCTGCATCCGGATAACCTCCTCTTGAAGGAGGGTCTTTTCGTGGTCAGCCCGCAAGCGCTCCGCGCTCTGCTCCTCCAACTCGGCGTTGGCGCGGGCCAACTGCGCCGTCCGCCTCTCGACCCTCAACTCCAGCTCTTCGTGAATCTGGCGCAGGGCTTCTTCGGCCTTACGCCGCTCGGCGATTTCGTTCTCCAGCTCCCTGTTGGCCTGCCGCAGTAGCTCGGCCTGCCGCCTGACCTCCCGCGTCGTCCTGTACAGGTCTACGAACGCGGACACCTTCGCCTTCAGCACCTCGGGCGCGAAGGGCTTGAACATGTAATCGACCGCGCCAGACGAGTAACCCTTGAACACCTGCGCGTCGGACTGGTTGATGGCCGTGAGGAAGATGATCGGCGTGTGCCGCGACTGCTCGCGCTCTCTCGCCAGGCTCGCCGTCTCGTAGCCGTCGAGCCCCGGCATCTGCACGTCGAGCAGGATCAGGGCGAACTCCTTGTTGAGGAGGTGCTTCAGGGCTTCCCGGCCCGAGCTGGCGCTGACGAGATTCTCCCCCATGTCGCCGAGCACCGCTTCGAGGGCAAGCAAGTTTTGCGGATGGTCGTCCACCATCAGGATGTTGACTCTCTCTTGAGGCTGCATCTCCCTACCTGTTACTGAATTCATAAATTATTCGAAATGCCCTGGGCCCGTGCCACCCCCCGGGCTGCGGCTTTCGGGGTCGCGCCCGGCCAACGCCGCGATGACCGAGACCAGTTTACCCAGGTCGAGCGGTTTCGCGAGGTGGGTCTGGAAACCGGCCGAGACGGCCCGCCGGCGGTCCTCGTCACCGGCATAGGCGGTGAGGGCGACGGCCGGGAGACGTTTGCCCGTGTCGGCCTCGCGCCGGCGCACCTCACTGATGAACTCGTACCCGTCAACTTCGGGCATGCCGATGTCGGAGACCAGCACGTCGGGTTCCCACCCCTTCAGCGTGGCGAGCGCCTCCCCGGCCCCGGCGGAGGTCTTCACCTCGGCCCCGGAGGCGGTCAGCATGAAGGCGAGCAGCTCGCGCGTGTCCGTCTCGTCGTCTACGACCAGCAAGCGCAATCCCTCCAGCCCGCCCCGGTGGGGCTTCGAATGCTCGATGGAGTCCGACGTTGTTATGGCGCCGTCGTCGGCGACGGGGGCGTTTATCAAGGGCAGGGTGACGCTGAAAGAGGAGCCGCGCCCTTCACCGCGGCTGTCGGCGCGGATGGCGCCGCCGTGCAGTTCCACGAGGTGACGCGCGATGGCCAGACCCAGGCCGAGGCCGCCGTGCCTTCTGGTCGTCGTCCCGTCGGCCTGGCGAAAGCGGTCGAAGACGTGCGGCACAAAGTCCGCGTTAATACCCTGCCCCGTGTCCTCCACGGTGAACTCGAGATCAGAGTTCACGCGCCTGAGCCGCACGTCGATTCGCCCCCCCTCGGGCGTGAACTTGACGGCGTTCGAGAGCAGGTTCCACGCCACCTGTTGTAACCGCATGGCGTCGCCGAGAAGCGGGCCCGGCATCGGTTCCAGCTCTACGTGCAGGCGGATGTTCTTGGCACTTGCCGCCGGTCGCACCGAGTCCACGGCAGCCGCGATCACCCCTGCGATTTCGACGGGGCGCTTGTCTATGTGCAGTTTCCCCGTGATGATGCGTGATACGTCGAGCAGTTCGTCAATCAACTGCGACTGCGCCTTGGCGTTGCGCTCGATGGTTTCGAGCGCACCTGTCATCGCGTCCGCGGGGAGGTTTCCGGAGCGCATCAGGTGCGTCCAGCCGAGTACCGACGTGAGGGGCGTGCGCAACTCGTGCGAGAGCGTGGCCAGGAACTCGTCCTTGGCGCGATTGGCGGCCTCAGCCTCGGCGCGCGCGGCCTGCTCGCGCACGAGCAGGCGGGCGCGCTCCTGCTCGGCCTGCTTGCGCTCGGCGACCTCCTGTCGTAGTTCCGCGGCGTGACGCTGCGCGTCGGTGTAGAGCCGCGCGTTCTCGTAGGCCACGGCGGCCTGCGCTGTCAGGGTGGCCGCGAGCCGCTCGTCCGCCTCGCCGAACTCCTCCGCGTCGAGCTTGTCGCTCAGGTACAGCCACCCGTAACTGTGCGCCGCCGTGAGGATGGGCGCGCCCAGGGAGGAGGGCACAGGCGGCCCGGGCGATGTCGAGTTATCGGCTGCCCGCCGCAGTGGGCGGCGCTCGGCGAGCAGAGGGCCAAGAATCTCCCTGCCGACTTCGAGGAGGTTGCCGCCAGCGGCCGCGCGCGCGTCGTGGCCGCAGGCGTGGAAGTAACGGAGCGTCTGCCCGTCGTCTTCGAAGATGCCGACCGCGGCGTAGCGCGCACCGACGATGGCGCGCGCCGCTTCGCAGAATTTTTGCAGCACCCGGTCCGGGTCACGCTCGGCGGCCAACTGCTGTCCGAGGTCGATGAGCATTGACAGACGCCGGAGGTTCGCGTTCTCCAGTTCGACGTTCTTCTCGCGGAGCAGGTCGGCCTGCCGTGTGATCTCCTCCGTCTTCTTGAACAGCTCGACGAAAACCGCCACCTTCGACCTGAGGATGGCCGGCTCGACCGGCTTGAGGATGTAATCGACGGCCCCGAGCGAATAGCCCTTAGCGAGGAGCGCGCCGCCCGCGTTGTCGGCCGTGAGGAAAATGATGGGGATGTTGCGCGAACGCTCCCGCCCGCGGATGAGGGCCGCCGTCTCAAGCCCGTCTATCCCGGGCATGTACACGTCGAGGAGGATGACGGCCGCATCGCGGTCGAGCAGGTAGCGCAGGGCCTCGTCGCCCGAAGAAGCGCGCACCAGGTCGCGGTCGGGGGCGGCGAGGATCGCCTCAAGGGCGAGCAGGTTCCCCTCGTTGTCATCGACCAGCAGGATGTTGATCTTTTGCGGCTGAGCCTCTGACATGCGCGTCACCTCACTGCCGCCCGACCGAGCGTGTTCAGGAAGGGCGCGATCCCTTCGAGCGGCAGAATCCGGTCTGCGGCCGCGGCATCGAGCGCCGCCCTTGGCATCTCGGGTGCCAGCGCCGTTGCCGGGTCCTGCACGACGGCCAACCCGCCCGCCGCCTTGATTCGCGCAAGGCCGCGCGCCCCGTCCCCGTTGGCGCCCGTGAGGACGATGCCGACGACGCCCGCGCCGTAGGCGTCGGCCGCGGACTCGAAGAGAACGTCGATGGACGGGCGCGCGAAGTACACGGGGGGCTCGGTCGAAAGGGCGAAGTTGCCCCTCTCGATCAGCAGGTGGTAGTCACGCGGCGCCAGGTAGACCCGACCCGCGTTGATCGGCTCCTTGTCCTCGGGCTCCGATACTCCCAACCGGCAGCAACGCTGCAAATACTTGCACAGCTCGCTGCCGGGCTCCTTGCTGCGGTGCTGCACGAGAACCAGCGGCCACGCGAAGTCCTCCGCGAGGCCCTTGAGCAGCACCTGCATGGCGGCCAGCCCCCCGGTGGATGTGCCGACGACGACAACCCTCTCCCCCGTCACCCTACCTCACCTTCCGGTACAGCCTGTTGCCCGCGTCCAGCTCCTCGTACTCCGCCTCGCGCGGGGTGAATCGGAGCGACTCCTTGTTCCCCACGCCGAAGACCCCGAACATGACGAGGCTCTCGTAGATCAGGTTGTGGACGCGCTTCTGTAGCGCCTTGTTGAAATAGATCATTACGTTGCGGCACAGGATGACGTGGAACTCGTTGAACGAGCCGTCCGTGACCAGGTTATGCTCCGAGAAGACGAGATTCTCCTTGAGCGACGGCTTGAAGATCACGTGCTCGTACTGCGCCGTGTAGTAGTCGGAGAAGAAGCCCTTGCCCCCACCCTTCATGTAGTTGCTCGTGTACTCCTGCATGGAGGCGAGCGGGAAAATGCCTTCCCTGGCCGTCCTCAGGACCACCGGATTCATGTCGGTGGCGTAGATGCGGCAGCGCGGGTAGAGGCCCTCCTCCTGGAGGAGGATGGACATCGAATAGACCTCCTCGCCGGTCGAACATCCCGCGTGCCAGATGCGGACGAAAGGGTAAGTCCTGAGCAGCGGCACGATCTTCGCCCGGAAGGCCAGATAGAAGCCCGGGTCGCGGAACATCGAAGTGACGTTGATGGAGAGCATGTGCAGGAAGCGTTCGAGGCACGCCGCGTCGTGCAGCAGCTTCGCCTGGAGGGCCGAGACGCTCTCGACGCCCTCCCGCTGCACGCTCTCGCGAATCCGCCGCCTGAGCGAGGCCGGGGCGTAGTTGCGGAAATCCGCCCCGTAGTAGCGGTAGACCCCTTCGAGGAGCAGCCCGATCTCGATCTCTTCGAGCTGCTCCTCCCCCCCTTGCGGCGGCCTCTCAGCCAAGCGTGCCCTCCTGCCGGTAGAGCCAAACGCGGAGCAGCGACAGGAGCTGGTCGATGTCGAGCGGCTTCGAGATGTAGTCCGAAGCCCCGGCCTCGATGCAGCGGTCGCGGTCGGCCTTCATCGCCTTGGCCGTCAGCGCGATGATCGGGAGCGACTTGTACTGCGGCATCTCCCTGATCGCGGCCGTCGTCTCGTAGCCGTCCATCCCGGGCATCATGATGTCCATCAGGATGGCCCGGATGCCGGGCGTCCGCTCCAACACCTCGATGGCCTCGCGGCCGTTCTCGGCGTGGACGACGACCATGTTGTGGCTCTCTAACGCGCTGGTGAGCGCGAAGATGTTGCGCACGTCGTCGTCGACGACGAGCACCTTCCTGCCGGCGAGCACCGGGTCGCGGCGGTGCATCTGCTCCAGCACGCGCCGCTTCGGCTCGGGCAGATTCGCCTCCACGCGATGGAGGAAGAGCGCGGTCTCGGCCAGCAGGCGCTCGGGTGAGCTGACCTCCTTGACGATGATGGCGTCGGCCACCTTCCGGAGCTGCGTCTCCTCCTTCTCCGTCAGCTCTTTGCCGGTGTAGACGATGATCGGCAGCTCCGAGTGACCCGGCTCGTTCTGGATCCTCTCGATCAGCTCGAAGCCGGTCATGTCGGGGAGCTTCAAGTCGAGGACCATGCAGTCGAACTGCCCCGTGGCGAGCGCCGCGAGCGCCTCCTCGCCGGAGGCCACGGCGGTGGTGACAACATCGCCGTTACCTATCAGCTCGACGATGCTCATCCGCTGCACATCGTCGTCCTCAACCACCAGGAGACGTTTGACGCCTCGCTGGACGAAGGCGGCTATGTCGTCGAAGGCGCTCGCAAGCTGCTCCCGGCTGACGGGCTTCTGGAGCTGCGTGATGGCGCCCATCCTGATGGCGCGCTGACGCTGCTCGTCCCCCGACGAGATGATGTGAACGGGGATGTGGCTGGTGTGTGCGTCATGCTTCAGGCGGTCGAGCACGGTCCAGCCATCGCGGTCGGGCAGCATGATGTCGAGCGTGATGGCGTCCGGCCTGTACTTACGCGCCAGCGCCAGCGCTACATCGCCCCTCGTCGCCACCAGGCCCTTGAACCCCTTTTCGTGCGCGAGGTCGAGGAGTATCTGCGCGAAGCCCGTGTCGTCCTCGACAATGAGCAGCACGCGCTCGCCGGGCCGGATGTCGCCCCGGTCATCCCGGATGGACTCGCTCACCTCGGCCTCGTCAAAGGAGAGCGTGGATGAGGCGGCGCCTGCCGTGCGGGCGGCGAGACCGCCCCCGCCGTTCCCGGCCCCGCCGTCCCGGCCGCGCAGATTCCCTCCGTCCCCGCCGTGCGAGCCGCCGCCCGGCCCGCCGGGTGCCGGCGCCTTGTAAGCACGCGGCAGGTAGAGCGTAAAGGTGCTGCCTTCGCCCGGCTCGCTCTGGACGCGAATCTCGCCGCCCAGCAGGCGCGCTATCTCGCGGCTGATAGAGAGGCCGAGGCCCGTGCCGCCGTACTTGCGGCTGGTCGTCCCGTCGGCCTGCTGGAACGCCTCGAAGATGATCTTCTGCTTGTCGGAGGGGATGCCGATGCCCGTGTCCGTCACCTCGAAGGCGATGACCGTGTCGGCCCGGTTCAGCCCCTCGTGCATGAAGTTGATCTTCTTCTCCACCATCCCGACTCGCAGCCCGACCCGGCCCTCCTCCGTAAACTTGATGGCGTTGGAGAGCAGGTTCTTGAGCACCTGTTGCAGGCGCTTCTCGTCGGTGTGGATGGTGGGCGGGAGCCCCGGCGCCGTCTCGACCCCGAAGTCGAGCCCCTTGTCCTGCGCCACCTGCTGGAAACTCCGGCTGAGCGCCGCCGTGACATCGTCGAAGGAGACCTCGCCCGCCTCGACCGTCATCATGCCCGACTCGATCTTCGAGAGGTCGAGGATGTCGTTGATGAGCGAGAGGAGGTCCGCGCCGGAGGAGTTGATCGTCTCGGCGAACTGGACCTGCTTCGCCGTCAGCGTCTCCTCGTTATTCTCGGCGAGCTGGCGCGAGAGGATGAGCATGCTGTTGAGCGGCGTGCGCAGCTCGTGCGACATGTTGGCGAGGAACTCGGACTTGTACTTGGAGGTCAGCGCCAACTGCTCGGCCTTCTCCTCCATCTCCCAGCGCGCCTCTTCGACCTCGCGGTTCTTGGCCTCGACCTCCGCCTTCTGCTTGGCCAGCAGCGACGCCTTCTCCTGTAGCTCTTCGTTCGTCTGCTGCAACTCCTCCTGCTGGCTCTTCAGCAGCTCTTCGGACTCGCGGAGCGACTCGGCCTGCTGCTCCAGGCGCTCGTTGGTCTTCTTCAACTCGTCCTGCTGGCTCTGGAGTTCGGTGGCCAGCGACTGCGACTGCTGCAACAGGTCCTCGGTGCGCGAGTTGGCCTCGATGGTGTTGAGGACGATGCCGATGCTCTCGGTGAGCTGGTCGAGGAAGGTGATGTGCGTGTCGTTGAAGCGGTTGAAGGAGGCCAGCTCGATGACCGCCTTGACCTCGCCCTCGAAGAGCACCGGCAGCACGACGATGTTCAGCGGCGTCGCCTCGCCGAGCCCCGAAGTGATGCGGACGTAGTCCGTCGGGACGTTGGTGAGCAGGATCCTCTGCTTCTCCAGCACCGACTGCCCGACGAGCCCCTGCCCGGGCCTGAACTCGTTGGCCAGGTTCTTCCGCTCGTTGTAGGCGTACCCGCTGAGGAGTCGCATGACGGGCTGGCCGTTGTTCGAGGCGTTGACGTAGAAGACGCCCTGCTGCGCCTCCACGAGAGGCGCCAGGTCGGAGAGGACCATCTGCGCGACCGTCGAGAGGTCTCTCTGGCCCTGGAGCATGCGAGTGAACCGGGCCAGATTCGTCTTCAGCCAATCCTGCTCGGTGTTCTTCTGCGTCGTCTCGCGCAGGTTGAGGATCATCTCGTTGATGTTGTCTTTGAGCGCGGCGAGTTCGCCCTGCGCCTCGACGGCGATGGAGCGCGAGAGGTCGCCCTTCGTCACCGCGGTCGAGACTTCCGCGATGGCCCGGACCTGCGTCGTCAGGTTCGCCGCCAGCCCGTTGACGTTGTCCGTCAGGTCCCTCCAGGTGCCGGCCGCGCCCGGCACGTCGGCCTGCCCGCCGAGCTTACCTTCCACCCCGACCTCGCGCGCGACCGTTGTCACCTGATCGGCGAAGGTGGCGAGCGTGCTGGTCATGCTGTTGATGGTGTTGGCCAGTTCTGCGATCTCCCCCTTCGCCTCGACCGTGAGTTTGCGCTTGAGGTCGCCGTTGGCCACGGCCGTCACGACCGTCGCGATGCCGCGCACCTGGCCCGTGAGGTTCCCGGCCATGAAGTTAACGTTGTCGGTCAGGTCCTTCCACGTCCCCGCGACGCCGCGCACCTCGGCCTGCCCGCCGAGCTTGCCCTCGGTGCCCACCTCGCGCGCCACCCGCGTCACCTCGGAGGCGAAGCCGTTGAGCTGATCTACCATCGTGTTGATGGTGTTCTTCAGTTCAAGCAGCTCGCCCTTCACGTCCACGGTGATCTTCTTCGACAGGTCGCCGTTTGCCACCGCCGTCGTCACGAGCGCGATGTTTCTGACCTGCCCGGTGAGATTCCCGGCCATGAAGTTGACGTTGTCGGTCAAATCTTTCCAAGTGCCGG
>JBEVJD010000522.1:0-18112 GCA_040510435.1 Pyrinomonadaceae bacterium
TTCTACGGCGTCGGCGTGTATAAATATGGCGTTGGACGACCTGAATATGGCGTTGGACGACCCGAATATGGCGTCGGCGCGACCTAATCTCACTCCGGCGAGGCTGACACGGTGACGGCGGACGCTGATACGGCGTCAGCGCGCCGGATACGGCGTCGTCCCGCTGTTTTGCGGAGGCCGACGAGGTTGAGGGCGCGTGTGATCTCTTTGTTCTTCATGAAGTGGTGCCAGACGAGACGGTCGCGGAGGTTCTCGGCCGCGAGGAGGGTGATGCCCTGGTCGATGCCGATGACATCGGGGCCGACCCAGCCCGTGTTCGGGTTGAAGGCGGCGGCGAAGCCGTAGCGGCCGTACACCCTCGCGCCGTACCTCTCCTTCAACGCGCGCAGCGCCGCGAGCGAGATGTCGGGCGTGAACGCGAGCGAGCCGGCCGCCGCGTACGGCACGACCGTCCCGTCTATCGCGGGGTCGCGCGGCGGCCCGCTCCACGCGACGTAGCCGCCCTCCGAGTCCGAAGCCGAAATGCCCCACACGTCCGGCTCGTAAGCGGGGAACTCCGGCGCGAGGTCGATGCAGAACTGACGGTGCGCGCGCGTGGCCGCGGCCGAGTTCTCGAAGTAGTCCGTGAAGGGGTAGCGGTCTTCGCGCCTCCCGCGCAGGTCAGCCCAGCCCTGCGTGTACTGGTGTATGAAGAGCGGGCCGTCGCTCATGAAAGTGTACCCGGCGTAAGTGATGCGCTTGCGCGACCACGCGCGCCACGCGCGCGGCGTGACGGGGTGCGTGGGCGAGCCGATGGCGAGCAGTTGGAGGATGAGGTGCTCGCTGTAGGTGTCCCAGCGCGTCTTGATGAAGCCGCTCTCGGGCCGCCAGCCGTGCGAGAGGAGCGTGGGGTGTCCGTTGAGCATCCAACCGAAATCCACGCGCTCGTAGATGAGGGTCGAGAGCCGGACGACCTCCGCGTCTTCCCTGAAACACTGACGCGCGGTGAGCACGCCCGCGAGCAGCAGCGCCGTGTCAATCGAAGAGAACTCGCTCCGCCAGCGGCGCTCGCCCGTCGCCGCGTCCATCCAGTGGAGGAACCAGCCGTGCTCCCGCGGCGCGCGCTCGGCGAAGAAGCGCAGCGTGGTGAGCACGCGCCGCTTTGCCTCCCCGCGCGTGACCCAGCCGCGCTCCGCGCCCGCGCAGAGGGCTGTGAGCCCGAAGCCCGTGGCGGCGCTCGAAGCGATGCGGTGCGAGGGGTGGCCGGCGGCGTGCGCCTCGCCCGACGTGCGCGCGCGGTCGAGGACGAGCCCCGTGCCCGCGTCCGCGTGTTCGATGAAGTAGAGGAAGGCCCTGTGCGAAAGGTCTTCTAAGAACTCAACGTCCGCGCGCGTCAGCGCGTAGCCGCCGGCCGCCCTTTTGTCTACCCTCGTCTGTATGCGCGGCGCGGCCTGCGCGCAGAGCGCGGCGAGCAGGAGCATGATGAGCGCGTGTCGCGTCGAAAGAAGCATAACGTTCGTCGGCGTCGCCTCCCCGACTATAATATAGATTCGGTGCTTGAGCGCCAGAGTGTCGGGGCGCGTTTGAGTTTTGATTTGAAATTTCAGAGTTCAACTTTCAACGTCTGTATTTTGGTCGCGCTCTGCTTCGGCGCGCTCCTTCTGTGCGCGTCGGGCGGCGAGGCGCGTGCGGGCCGGAACTATTCTCTGGGGCAGACGCGGCGGCGCGGGGCGGGGCGGGCGGCGGAGAATGCGTCGGCGCTGCTCGTGCGTGCGTTGGAGCTTCTGCGCGCGGGGAAGGTTTCGGAGGCCGAGCCGCTTGTCAGGCGCGCGCTCGCGGCGGAGCCCGGGAACGCCGACGCGCACGCACTGCTCGGCGTGATACTCGACCAGCGCGGGCAGGCGCGCGAGGCCGAGGCGGAGTACCGCGCCGCGCTGAGGCTCAAGCCCGGGGCCGTGTCGCCGCGCGCGAACCTCGGCGTGCTGCTCGCGCGCGCGGGTCGCGCCGCGGAGGCCGCCGCAGAGTTCGAGGCCGTGCTGCGCGCCGCGCCCGGACACCCGCAGGCGACCTTCAACCTCGGCCTCGCGCTCTTCGAGCTGAAGCGTTACGAGGAGGCCGCGGCGCTCCTCTCGACGCCCGCGGCACAGGCGCAGAACGCGCCGGAGGCTCTCTACCGGCTCGGCCTCATCAGCGTCGCGCGCGGCCGCGCGGAGGAGGCGGCCGAGTTCTGGCAGCGTGCGTTGACGCTGCGCGAGAACTACCCGGAGGTGTACTTCGCGCTGGCCGAGGAGTTAAGACGACAGCGGCGTTACGAGGGCGCGGCCGAGTTCTACGAGCGCGCGGTGAAGCAAGACCCCGGCCGGCTCGTCTACCGCGTGCGGCTGGGCGGCGTGCTGATGCTGCTCTCGCGCTTCGACCGCGCGCTGGAAGTCTTCACCGAAGCGACCGCGCGCTTCCCAGACTCGGCCGAGGCGCACTACTTCGCGGGGATTGCCGCGCGGGGCCGCGGCGACTACGAGTCGGCCGAAGGCTCGCTGCGCCGTTCGCTACAACTGAAGCCCGACAGCGCCGACGCGCTCGCGCAACTCGGTTTCGTCGTGGGCGAGCGCGGGCGCGACGCGGAGGCCGAGCGCATACTGCGCCAAGCGGTCGCGCGAGAGGCGCGCCACTTTTATGCTAACTACGACCTCGGGCGGCTGCTCGTCCGCGGCCGTCGTTACTCGGAGGCGCTCAAGGTGCTGGAAGCGGCGGCGCGCATACGCGAGTCAGACCCCGGCGTGCGCTACCAGATGTTCCTCGCGCTCTCGCGTTTGGGTCGGAAGGATGAGGCCGAGCGCGAGCTGACGCTCTTCAGGCGGCTCGACGAGGAGCGCAAGGCGCGCCGCGTGGGCGGCGTGGACGAGATAGAAGACGCCCTGCCGCCCGCGGGCGAACCCGAGTAAACAGAACCGCGAGCGGTAGCGAGCGGGTCGGAGTTACACCGGACATATTCTTCCGTGTAACTCCGACCCGCTCGCTACCGCTCGCGGTTCTGTTAGAAGGAGAGGCGGCCTTGTATCTCGATGACGCGGCCGGCGAGTCCGCGCTCGGCGCGGCCGAAGTTGGGGTCGGTGATGTTCGTGCTCGCGGTGGCGAAGCCGAAGTTTTGAAGGTTGAGAATGTTGAAGGCGTTGAAGAAGTTCGCCTTGACTTCGAGGAACGTCGCTTCGCCGAGGAAGCGCGGGATGCCGAAGCGCTTGGCGACGCTCATGTCCACGTTGAAGTAGCGCGGGCCGCGGAACGAGTTGCGACCCACGCCGGGGAGCAGGCCGGCGGAGGCGCCCTGACCCGTCGCCCCGAGCGTGGAGAAGAAACGCGTGCCGCCGCCGGTGAAGTTGCTGCCCGTGATGAAAGCCTCGTCCGACGAGTCGTCGCCCGCGCCGCCGAAGTACGCGACGGGTCGCGCAGGGCAGATGATGGGCTGGTTGGTGCTCGGGCAGTTGCCGGTCAGGGGCGTCCAGGGGAAGCCCGTGTGCGCGGTGACGATGCTGCTCAACTGCCAGCCGCCGAGGAGCGACCCCAACGCGTCGCGCCGGTTGCGGAAGACGGGCAGTTCCCACAGCCCCGACCCGACGAAGTGATGGCGCACGTCGTAGTCGGAAGGGCCACGCTCCTCGCGCACGTCGAGCGGGAAGGTCGGGTTGGTCGGCGCGCCCGGGCCCTCGTTGGAGGTGATGTCGATGCTCTTGGCGAAGCGGTAGTGCGCGTCGAACTGGAACCCCTGCCCGAGGCGGCGCGTGAGCCGCACGAGCAGGGCGTTGAAGCTGGAGGTCGTGTCGGGCGTCGGGAAGAAGACACCGCTGGCGAAGAACGAGCCCGGGTCGTTCGGGTAGATGAAGCGCTGATTGACGAGGCGGATGAGCTTGCGCCCGGCGCTCCCCTGATAGCCCACCTCGGCCGTCAGCTTGCCGGGGAGGCTGTACTGTGCGTCGAGCGAGTAGGTGTAGACGTAGGGCGTCGGCACGTCGGCGGGCGCGCCGTAAATCTCGACCTGCTTGTCGCCGCTCGTGTTGGTGGGGACGCCGGTCGTCGGGTTGAAGTTGAGGATGAGCGCGGGGTTCGCCGGGTAGCTGAACGGCGAGTTGTTCGCGCCGAGCGCGTAGAGAATCTGGCCGTTGGCGAACGGCGTGCTGAAGTCGGAGGCCGAGGTGCCGCAGCAGATGCGGTAGCGCGCGAGGAAGGGCGGGTTGCCGCGCGAGTTGGCGAAGAGCACGATGGGCACGCGGTTGTAAGCGACGGCGAAGCCGCCGCGCAGCACCATCCGGTTCTCCCGCAAAAGACCGCCGAACGAGTCGCCGTAGTTCGGGCTCCAGGCGAAGCCGAGCCGCGGCGCGAAGTTGTTGCGGTCGGCCGGGTAGAGTTCGTCCACGAGGCGGATTGATGCCGCCGTGAGCCCCGTCGCGTCCGTCGGCCCGAGGACGAGGTTGCTCAGACGCCCCTGCTTCTCCCTGAGCGGCGTGAAGTCCTCCCAGCGCAGGCCGAGATTAATCGTCAGGTTCGGCCGCACCTTCCAGTCGTTCTGCGCGAACGCCGCGTAGGTCGAGGTGCGGAAGTAGCGCTGCGACTCGGCGGGCCCGCCCGTGCGCGGGTCGGCGTTGATCTGGTAGAAGAGCGGCGCGTCGTTGGCGAAGTTGAAGAGGCCGGCGAAGGTGAAGAGCGGGCGCGAGCCGCCCGAGAGGTCGTTGTTGTCCTGCTCCTTGCGCACCTCGACGCCGAAGCTCCACGCCTGCGTGCCGCGCACCCAGCGGAGCGTGTCGCGGAACTCGAAGGTGTTCTCGGCGAAGATGGCCGGGGTCGTCTCGGCCCACGGCGCGCCGAAGCGCAGGCGGTCGCCCGGCATGTTCTCGATCTCGATGCGCGGGATGCCGAAGTCCGTGTCGGACGAGGACTCGATCTCGTTGAAGGCGAAGCGGGTGGCGTTGACGCGCGCCTCGTTGACCATCGTCTGCGAGAGCGTGTGCGTCCACGTCACCGTCCCGAAGAGGTTCTGCGGCTCGGTGCTGATGTCGCCCATCGGCCGGCTCCGCCCCGCGGAGTCGCCGCCCAGACCCTCGAAGCGCGAGAAGTAGGAGCTGAAGGTGATGTTGTCGCGCTCGCTGATGATGAAGTCGAAGCGCGGGTTGAACTGGTTGCCGCGGCTGATGGTCGGGACGGCTAACTGCACGAACTGGATGTCGGGAATGCCGTCGAGCCCGCCGCCGTTGAGGCTGCTGAAGGGCAGGTACTGACCCTGCGCGCCCGCGGGCCGTCCCACGTCGAGCCCGCCCGCGACCACCTGACAGACGGGGAAGTTGCCGGAGGGGAAGCCCGCGGCGGCGCACGTCGTCGGGACGATTGCGGTGATGCGCGGCTGGATGCCGGACGCGCCGAGTATCTGCGCGGCGATGCTGCCCGGCCGCGTCTGCTGGATGAGTTGGCGGAACTCGGGCGTCTCGACGAAGGCGTTGACGGTGTCTGAGTTGTTGCTGCGCAACGCCTCGTAGGAGAAGAAGAAGAACGCCTTATCCTTCGCCAGCCGGAAGGCGGGCGGGCGCCCCTCGCCGAAGCGCGGCAGCGGGATGGGGCCGCCGATGGAGCCGCCGTACTGGTTGAGGTGCTGCGTGACCTTCTGGACGGGCGCGTTGTTGAAGCCGCCGTACTTGTTGAAGGAGTTGAGGCCGGGGCTGTTGTTCTTGAGGAAGAGCGAGCCGTGGAAGACGTTCGTCCCGTTCTGCGAGACGGTCAAGACCTGCGCGCCGGAGTTGCGCCCGTACTCGGCCGAGTAGACGTTAGCGATGACGCGCACTTCTTTGACCGACTCCTGGTTGGGCGTGACGACGGCCGCGCCGCCGAAGGTCAGGCTGTTCACGCTCGTCCCGTCGATCTGGTAGTTGTTGGCCGAGACCCTCTGGCCGTTGGCCGAAATCTGCGGCTGGTTCTCGGCCTGGAAGATGGCGCGGTTCGAGCCGCCGGGGCCCGTCTGGTTCGGGAGCCCGACGGCGCCGCCCGACCCCGAGCGCGAGCCCTGCCCGAAGACCCCGGGCGTCAGGCGCAGAAGCTCGTAGGGGTCGCGCCCGAACTGCGGGAGCTGTTTGACCTCCTGCGCGGTGATGGCCTTGTTGATGGACGCGTTCTCGGTTTCGAGCGCGGGCGTCTGGTCTTCCGTGACCGTGACGACCTCGGAGACCTCGCCCGCCGTGAGCACCACGTCGAGCCCCTGCACCTGCTCGGCGTTGACGGTGATGCTCTCGAAGGTCGTCTGCTTAAAGCCCGCCTTCTCGATGGTGAGCTTGTAGGTGCCGGGCGGCAGTTCCGAGATGCGGTAGAAGCCCTCGTCGCCGGACGTGGCGGTCTGCGTGCGCCCGGTCTCGTTGTTGCGGAGCGTGAGCGTGGCCTGGGGCACGACCGCGCCCGCCGGGTCGGTGACCGTGCCCTGGATGGCCGCGCGGAACTGCGCGCGGGCGTCCGCGGCCAGAGTCAGCAGGAAGAGCGCGCACGCCGCCGCGCGGAGCAGGGCCGTAAAATTCCGCCTCATCTTCGAAGACCTCCTTGTGTGTCGCATCCGGGTCGGGGCCGCGCCGAAAAGCAAAGGCGCGGCGCTCCTGAAAAAAGTTTAGAGAACGCTCCCGCGGGGCCTGGGGGAGGGGGCGCGAGCGGCCGGGTCGGGGGAAACTTCCGGCTGCGGTCAAAGGCTTTTGTTGTGTCGGTTGACTAAGCAAGTCATAGCACTCGGGCGGAAAAAATACAATACAAATTTCGCCGCGCCTCTGGTAATCTTAGGCGCGTTCCGGGCAGTTAATTCCACCGATTCAAGGCAATCCGAACAGGCGCCGGGGGCCTCCGCACGCGCGCGAGCGTGCCGGGCTTGATTCCTCCGCGGCCTCTGCGTCTTCCAATGCGGATGAAGGAGCGAAAAGAGATGCGACAGGCGAGAGTGTTGGCTTTGGTGTTGGCCGCCGTGGGTGTTTTCGGCGCGGGCTCGTGCGTGGATCAGCCGGCGACGCAGAACGGCGCGGGCGGCGGCACGGCCTCGACGGCGGGAGGCTACCAGCGCAAGACGAAGAAGGCGGGCGAGCCCATCTTCATCGGCTTCTCGATGGACACGCTCAAGGAGGAGCGCTGGCAGCGCGACAAGGCGCTGGTCGAGGCGCGCGCCAAAGAGGTCGGCGCGCAGCTCTCCGTGCAGGTCGCCAACGGCGACGACGCCGTGCAGGTCAACCAGTGCAACACCATGCTCACGCAGGGCGTGGACGTGCTCATCGTCGCGCCGCACAACGGCGACATCGCCGCCTCCATCGTCCAGGCCGCGCACGCCAAGGGCGTCCCCGTCATCTCCTACGACCGCCTGATTAAGAACTCCGAGCCCGACCTCTACGTCTCGCACCAGGTCATCAAGATGGGCGAGATGCAGGGCGAGTACGCCCTCAAGCACGTTCCGAAGGGCAACTACGTCCTCATCGGCGGCGCGCCGACCGACAACAACGCGAAGCTCCTGCGCGACGGCCAGATGAACATCCTGAAACCCGCCGTCGACCGCGGCGACGTGAAGGTCATCTCCGACCAGTTCGCCAAGGAGTGGAAGGCCGAGGAGGCGCAGCGCCTCACCGAGGACGCGCTGACGAAGACGAAGAACGACATCCAGGCCATCGTCGCCTCGAACGACGGGACGGCCGGGGGCGCCATCTCGGCGCTCGACGTGGCGGGGCTGACGGGGAAGGTGCTGGTGACGGGGCAGGACGCGCAGCTCGACGCCATCCAGCGCATCGCCAAGGGCACGCAGACGATGACCATCTACAAGCCCATCAAGCCGCTCGCCGACAGCGCCGTGGACTCGGCCGTCAAGCTCGCGCGCGGCGAGGCCCTGAACGCCCCCGACAAGATCAACAACGGCAAGATTGACGTGCCCGCCATCCTCCAGGAGCCGCAGGCCGTGGACAAGGAGAACCTGATGGCGACGGTCGTCAAGGACGGCTACCACAAGTACGAAGATGTCTACAAGGACGTGCCCCCCGACCAGCGGCCGAAGCAGACCGCGGACGGCGGACGCCGGGCCAGCGGCTCTCTCATGGCCTTCGCCGCGCTCCTCTTCTGCGGCCTCGGCGTCGCGCTGCGCCTGCGCTGACGGACTAACAGAACCGCGAGCGGTAGCGAGCGGGTGCGTCCTCCGACGACGGGCCCCCTTGATGCAACTACGACCCGCTCGCAACCGCTCGCGGTTCCGTCAATAAATATGTCTTCCACACCGAACACCCCGCTCCTTGAGATGCGGGAGATCACGAAGAGCTTCCCCGGCGTGCGCGCGCTCGACGGCGTCAGCTTCGACCTCCACAGGGGCGAGCTGCACGCGCTCGTCGGAGAGAACGGGGCGGGGAAGTCCACTCTGATGAAGGTGCTCGCGGGCGTCTACCCCTCCGGCACGTACGGCGGCGAGGTGGTCATCGACGGGCAGGTGCGGCAGTTCCACAGCGTCCGCGACTCGGAGAACGCGGGCGTCGCCGTCATCTTCCAGGAGCTTTCGCTCATCAAGGAATTGACCATCGGCGAGAACATCTTCCTCGGGCGAGAGCCGCGCCGCTTCGGCGTCATCAAATGGGAAGAGTTGTACAGCCGCGCCCAGAAGCTGCTCGACGAACTCAATCTGTCGCTCGACCCGCGCACGCCCGTCGGCCACCTCGGCATCGGCCAGCAGCAACTCGTCGAGATCGCCAAGGCGCTCTCGCAGGAGGCCCGCATCCTCGTCCTCGACGAGCCGACGGCCGCGCTCGCCGACGCGGAGGTCGAGACGCTCTTCCGCATCATCGAGGGCCTGCGCGCGCGCGGGGTGGGGATGATTTACATCTCGCACAAGCTCGAAGAGGTCTTCCGCGTCTCCGAGCGCATCACGGTGCTGCGCGACGGCCGCACGGTCGGCACCCAGCCGGCGCGCGAGCTGAACGAGGCGCGCGTCATCTCGCTGATGGTCGGCCGCGATGTCAGCGACATCTTCCCAGAGGCCGAGCACGAGAGGGGCGAGGTCATCTTCGAGGCGCGGAACTTCACCGTCGAAGACCCGAACGTCGCGGGCAAGCTCTTAGTCAAAGACGTGGGCTTCAAGGTCAGGCGCGGCGAGGTGCTCGGCGTCGCGGGGCTGATGGGCGCGGGGCGGAGCGAGCTGTTGATGGGCATCTTCGGCGCGTGGCCGGGGCGCGTCACGGGCGAGGTCTACGTCGAGGGGAAGCGGATTAAGGTCAGTCGCCCGTCCGACGCCATCCGCCAGGGCGTCGGCTTCGTGACCGAAGACCGCAAGCGCTTCGGGCTCGTGCTCGACCAGACGATTCTTAACAACATGACGCTCGCGGGGCTCAAAAAACTCTCCGGCCGTTTCGTCACGGACGTGGACGCCGAGGCCGCCGCGGGCGAGCGCGCGAAGAAGGAGTTGAGGGTCAAGGCCAACTCGGTCTTCACCGTCGTGGGCACGCTCTCGGGCGGCAACCAGCAGAAGGTCGTGCTGGCCAAGTGGCTTTTGACGAACCCGCGCGTGCTCTTCCTCGACGAGCCGACGCGCGGCATCGACGTGGGCGCGAAGCAGGAGATTTACGCGCAGATCAACCGGCTCGCGCGCGAGGGGCTGGCCATCGTGCTCGTCTCCTCCGAACTGCCCGAAGTGCTCGGCCTCTCCGACCGCGTGCTCGTCCTCCACGAAGGCCGCGTCACCGGAGAGTTCAAGCGCGAAGAGGCCACCCCCGAGGCCGTCATGGCCTGCGCCACCGGACACACGCAAAGAGTAGCGTGATAAGTGATGAGTGATAAGTGATAAGAGGAAGACGAGTCCCGCGATTTCCTCTTATCACTCATCACTCATCACTCATCACTTGCGAACGGAGTGAGCATGAGCAATCAGCCTTCTAACCAACCGGCGACGGACAGGCCGCCCGCGACCGCCGACGTGGCGCCGCCGGGGGCGGTGCCGGGGGGCGTGGGGTCGCCCGCGGGCGGGCGCTTCCGCCTGCCGACCGATTCTTTGCGCGCCTACACGATGATTATCGCGCTGCTCGCCATCTGGCTCTTCTTCCAGTGGAAGACCATCAGCCCGCTCTACCCCTACGGAATCTTCCTGCACCCGAACAACTTCTCGAACCTCTTGCAGCAGATGGCCGTGACGGGCGTGCTGGCGGTCGGGATGCTGATGGTCATCGTCGCGGGGCAGATTGATCTGTCGGTAGGTTCGGTGGTGGGGCTCGCGGGCGGCGTGGCGGCGATGATGCAAGACCCATACGGGCTCGCGGGCGCGCTCGGGCTGGCGATGGTGGTCGGCGTGCTCGTCGGCGCGGTGCAGGGGAGCCTCATCTCTTACGGGAACATCCCGGCCTTCATCGTCACACTCGGCGGCCTGCTCGCGTGGCGCGGAGTGATTCTGGGTTTAACTAAGGGCGCGACGATACCGGTCAGCCTGCCCTTCTTCCGTTGGCTCGGCGTCGGCAAGTTGCCGCAGGCGGTCGGCGCGACGCTGGCCGTGGTCGCCATCGCCGCCGTCATCTTCATGACCATTAGCCGCGTCCGCGCGCGGCTGAGGCACGGGCTGAGCGTGCCTTCGTTGGCCTCGACTGCGCTGCGCATCGTCGTGCCGTCCGCGCTCATCGTGCTCTTCATCTACTGGATGAACTTCGGCGGCGGGATGCCTGTGCCGGTGCTGGTGCTGCTCATCGTCGCGGTGCTCGGCGGCTTCCTGACGCAGAACACGACCTTCGGCCGCTACCTCTACGCCATCGGCGGCAACCCCGACGCGGCGCGCCTGTCGGGCATCAACATCCGCCGCTACATCCTCTCGGCCTACTGCGTGCTCGGGCTGCTCGTAGGCGTGGCGTCGCTGCTGCACACGGGGCGCGTGGGGAGCGCGTCGCCGGACGCGGGCACGCTGATGGAGTTGGACGCCATCGCGGCGTGCGTCATCGGCGGGACTTCGTTGATGGGCGGGCGCGGGACGGTCTCGGGCGCGGTCGTCGGCGCGCTCATCATGGCGAGTTTGGATAACGGCATGTCGCTTCTCAACGTCGAGAACTACACGCAGTACATCGTCAAGGGCGCGGTGCTCGTGGCCGCGGTCGGCTTCGACATGCTCGGCCGGCGGAAGAGTTGATGGGCAAAAGATTTTCGCTCTGCTTAGTCCTGTTAGTCCTCACGCTCTGCGTCCGCCCCGGCCCGCAGCGCGCGCAAGTGCAGGAGAGTCTCGCGCCGGGTGCTCCCGGCCGTGACGCGCAGTGGCCGAGCGCGGGCAAGGAGGCCGTCGGCACTTCGAACACGTGGGAGTCGCAGGTCTGGTTCACGCTGCGCGGCGGCGTGATGGACGAGGTCTACTACCCCACGGTGGACGTGGCGAACACGCAGACGCTCCGCTTCATCGTCACCGGCTGCGGCGAGGGCTCGCCCGCGGGCGAGGACGCGGCGCAGCACCGGCTCGAAGTCACAGACCCGCGGTCGCTCTCCTTCCGCCAGACGAGCGAGACGCCGACCTACACGCTCAGGAAGACATACACGACCGACCCCGAGCGCCCCGTCGTCCTCATCGACGTGGAGTTCCAGAGCCGCTGCCGCGCGCTGCAAAGGCTCTACGTCTACCACGACCCCTCGCTCAACAACAGCGGAATGCACGACACGGCCTGGACGCAGGACGGCGCGCTCCTCGCCGCGGACGGCGACAAGGCTTCGGCGCTCGTCGCGACGGGCGGTTTCGACAAGACCTCGAACGGCTTCGCGGGGACGAGCGACGGGCTCGAAGAGTTGAACAGGCAGGGCATCCTCGGCAACCGCTACGCGCGCGCGGCCGACGGCAACGTCGTGCAGATCGGCGAGGTGGGCGGGGGGCGCACCACGCTCGCGCTCGGCTTCGGCAAGGACGCGGCCGAGGCGCTGCGTAACGCGCGCGCCTCGCTCGCGAAGGGCTTCGACGCGACGCGCGCCGAGTACGTGCGCGGCTGGCACGATTATCTGAAGACGCTCCGCCGCGTCGCGCCCAGGTATCAACAGCAGTACGACATGGCCGCGATGGTCTTGAAGGCGCACGAGGACAAGACCTATCGCGGCGCGATGATCGCCTCGCTCTCCGTGCCGTGGGGCGGCGGCGCGAGCGCCAACGAACCCGTCGTCGGCGGCTACCACCTCGTCTGGTCGCGCGACCTCTACCAGGTCGCCACGGCCTTCACGGCTCTGGGCGATAAGGCGAGCGCCGGGCGCGCGCTCGACTACCTCTTTCGCGTCCAGCAGAAGCCCGACGGCAGCTTCCCGCAGAACTCCTGGCTCGACGGCCGCCCCTTCTGGACTTCGCTGCAAATGGACGAGGTCGCCTATCCTCTCATCCTCGCGCAACAACTCGGGCGCACCGACCGCGACACCTTCGTCAAGCACGTCCGCCCGGCCGCCGACTTCATCGTCAAGCACGGCCCCTGGACGCCGCAGGAGCGCTGGGAGGAGAAGAGTGGCTACTCGCCCTCGACCATCGCCGCCGAGATCGCCGGCCTCGTCTGCGCCGCGGAGATCGCGCGCCGCAACGGCGACGAAGCCTCGGCCTCCATCTACCTCGCCGCCGCCGACGACTTCGCGCGCAACGTCGAGCGCTGGACGGTGACGACCACGGGCCCGCACGGCGACAAGAACTACTATCTCCGCCTCTCCTTCAACGAAGACCCCGACGACGGCCAGCCCTTCGACGTGGGCAATGGCGGCGGCACCTTCGACGAGCGCGAGGTCGTGGACGCGGGCTTCCTCGAACTCGTCCGCCTCGGCATCCGCGCGCCGCAAGACCCGCTCGTCGCCAAGAGTCTGGGCGTCATCGACCGCGTCATCAAAGTCGAGACGCCGCACGGCGCGGGCTTCTACCGCTACAACCACGACGGCTACGGCGAGATGGACGACGGCCGCAACTGGAACTGGGATGGCAAGTACACTGGGAAGGGGCGTCTCTGGGCGCTGCTCTCGGGCGAGCGCGGGCAGTACGAGCTTTCGCTCGGCCGTCGCGCGGACGCGCTGCGGCGGCTCGACACGATGGCGGGCTTCGCCAACGCGGGGCTCATGATTCCCGAGCAGGTCTGGGACAGTCCGCGGTCTCCGCGCCCCGAGTTCAAGTTCGGCGAGGGCACCGGCTCAGCCACGCCGCTCGCGTGGTCGATGGCGCAGTTCATCAGGCTCGCGACGAACCTACAGGAGAATCGCAACCTCGACACGCCCGACCTCGTCGCCGCGCGCTACGCGAAGCAGCCTCCGCCCGCCCACGCCGACGCCGACTTCAACTTCCCGGCCAAAGAAATCCTTGAGCGCATGGAGGCGGGCCAGTCATTCCGCGTCAACGGCGGCGCGCGCGTAAGGGGGAGTCGCGCCTTCCTCCTCTCGGGCGGCGAGCGCCGCGAGTTGAAGCCGGACGCCGAAGGGCGCTACGCCTTCGACGTGAAGGCCGAGCGCGGCACGACGCAGGTCGTCGTCGCCGTCGTCGCGCCCTCCGGCGCGACCTCCTTCCGGCGCGTGACGGTCGTCGGCCTCGCGCCCGAAGAGCTTGAGAAGGCCGAGCGCGAACTCTACCCTTCGGACGCGGCCGCGCGCTTGCAGGCCGCGCAAACTTCGCCGCTCGTCGAGGGCGAGGCCGTGACCTTCCTCTACCGCGGCGGCGCGAAACGCGTCGAGGTCGTCGGCGACTTCACCGGCTGGGCCCCCGCGGGGCTCTCCATGCGCGACGTTCCCGGCACTAACAATCTCAAGTTCATCCGCCTGAAGTTCCCCCCCGCCGCGCGCCTCGAATACAAGCTCATTGCGGACGGCCAGTGGCTCCTCGACCCGCTCAACCCGAACCGCAGCGACAACGGCATCGGCGGCCACAACTCATACTTCGGCGGCCCCGCCTACCGCCCCTCGCCCCACGCCGCCGGAAGCAGAGAGCTGCGCGGGCGCCTCGAACGGCTCGAACTGCCCGGCGGCGACAGGCGCAAGGTGCAGGTCTATCTGCCGCCCGGCTACGCCCGCGGACGCGTGCGCTACCCCGTGCTCTACATGCAGGACGGCACGCCGTTCGTCGAGCTGGGGCGAGCCGCCGAGACGGCCGACCGCATGATCGCGGAGGGCAAGGTCGAGCCCTTCATCATCGTCTTCATCGACCCCCTCGACCGCACGAAGGAGTACTGGGCCGACGACGCGTTCGCCGACTGGATGGCGCGCACACTCGTCCCCCTCGTGGACGCGCGCTACCGCACCCGGGCGACGCGCGACGCGCGCGCTCTCTCGGGCGCGAGCCTCGGCGGCGTCATCTCGGTCTGGACGGCGCTGCGCCACCCGGAGACCTTCGCGCGCGTCGTCGGCCACTCCACCGCGTTCCAGATTGACGAGGGCCGCCTCCTCGCCGCCCTCGCGCGCCTCGACGACGAGACGCGCCGCCGCCACCCCTTACGCTTCTACCTCGACGCCGGCCGCTACGAGCCCGTCATCCTCGACACCTCCCGCCGCGCCAACATCCTCCTGCGCGCACGCGGCTACCCCGTCACCTACCGCGAAGCGCCCGTCGGCCACAACTACACCGCCTGGCGCGACCGCCTCCCCGACGCCTACGCCGCGCTGTGGGCTAAATAATCTATAAAGGGAACCGGTAGAGGGCTTAAGGCTTTTTGCCGCCGGTGAACTTCCCCCAGCGGCCGCCGCTGACGACGTAGGAGACGGTCGCCTCGCTGACGCCGAACTGCTTCGCGACCGTCTTCTGGTAGACGCCATCCCGCCTGCACAGACGGCGGATGGCGAGGACGGCGGCGCGCGTCAGCTTGGCCTTGCCGTTCTGCTCGCCGTAGAGTTTCGTGTTCCGGCCCTTCCTAACAGCGTCCTGCGAGTTGTCCTTGGGCGTGCCTAAGAATAGGTGCGATGGGTTGACGCACGCGCGCACGTCGCAGCGGTGGAGCACGAGCCAGTCGTTGTCAATGCGCCCGTGCTCAAGGAAGTAGCTGACGCGGTGCGCCTTGTACCCCTTGCCCTTGATGCTGATGATGCCATAGCCGTTCTCGCCGACGTGGCCCGTCCACAGCCAACAAGCGTCGGAACCGCCGGAGCTATCAACGTGCGTCCAGAATCTGTTGATCTGCGTGAAGTGAAGTTTTGGGATGCGCTTCGCCATGAGAGTGACCTCTCGTGGCGGCGAGAAAGAAAAAAATGCCCGCTGAAGGACTCGAACCTTCGGCCCCGCGCGTGTGAAGCGCGTGCTCTACCACTGAGCTAAGCGGGCAGCGTTTAGCCTTTGAGGATGCGAGATGCTAACAAAGCGCGCGCGCGAGCGTCAAGCGTGGTGGCCTGACGCCCGCGCGCGTTCGGTGCGCTTGAAGGGTTCGGGGATCAGCCGCCGCCGGCGGGCGGGTCTTCGGGGCCAGCGGGCTTCTCCGAGTTGGAGGTCGCGTTGCCCACGTCGGAGCCGATGTAGAAGTAGCGGCCGCCCGTGGCGGTGATGCCGGTCGGCTTCTGCGGGTCGGCGTTGACGGCGAAGCCCGGGGGCTGGTTGCCCGACTTGGCCGTCAGCGTCATCTTGTAGATGTAGCCGTCCACGAGCGGCGTATCGCCCGTGAACTGCTTCGCCAGGTAGCCGCCCGACGAGAGCTGCTCGAAGGTGCCGTAGGTCGTGCGGTTCTTGGTGTTGAAGTAGGTGACCTGCCCGGTCGAGATGCGCCCGAGGTGCGTGATGGCCGCGGCCTCGTTGGTCGCGCGCACGCTCGACTGCCAGGCGGGAATGCCGATGGCGACGAGGATGCCGATAATCGAAATGACGATCATCAGCTCGACGAGCGAAAAACCCCGCTGCCTCTTGTTGTCTGTTCTCATCAGTTCAAAACCTCGCTGCCCCGTAGTACACGTGCGCGCGCGGGCCGAGTTCCATAAAGCGGCGCGAAGTGCGGCGCCTCCCGTTTCCCCGAGGCGCAAAAATTTTACTACACGGAACCCGCCAAGTCACACGGGCATCAAAGGAAGGGTGTTGGGTGTTGGGTGTTAGGTGATGGTTAAAAACCGATTCTTCCCCAGCACCCAGCACCTAGCACCCAACACCCTTTACCCTTTAGAATGGTCGCGGGCATGAGAAATCTTCACACGGCGGACAGGGGGGGCGCGGCGTCGGCGGCGGAGGCGGCCGAGCGCGTCGGGCGGCTGCGTGCGGCCGTCGAGCGCGTCATCAAGGGCAAGTCGGAGGCCGTGCGGCTGGCGACCGTCACGATGCTGGCGGGCGGGCACCTCCTCGTCGAGGACGTGCCGGGCGTGGGCAAGACCACTCTGGCGCAGGCGCTGGCGCAGGCCATCGACTGCAACTTCCAGCGCATACAGTTCACCTCCGACCTCCTGCCCTCGGATGTCATCGGCCTCTCGGTTTACGACGAGCGCAATGGGACGTTCGAGTTCAAGCAGGGCCCCATCTTCGCCAACATCGTGCTGGCCGACGAGATCAACCGCACGACGCCGAAGACGCAGTCGGCGCTTCTCGAAGCGATGGCCGAGGGGCACGTCACGGTCGAGGGCGTGACCTATCGCCTGCGCGCGCCCTTCATGGTCGTCGCCACGCAGAACCCCGTCGAGCACCACGGCACCTACCCGTTGCCTGAGTCGCAGGTCGACCGCTTCATGCTGCGCCTGCGCATCGGCTACCCCGCGCCTGACGTGGAGAAGGAAATCCTGCGCGACCGGGAGCACGGCGACCCGCTCGACAACCTGCGGCCGGTGATGACGGGCGAGGACGTGGTCGAGTTGCAGCGCGCCGTCCAGACCGTCTCGGTGGACGACGCGCTCGTCGATTACCTGATGCGCATCGTCGCGGCGACGCGCGAGTCGGAGACTTTAGACCTCGGCGTCAGCCCGCGCGGCACGCTCGCGCTCTTCCGCGCCGCGCAGGCGTTCGCGCTCGTCGAGGGGCGCGACTACTGCGTGCCCGACGACGTGAAGCGGCTCGTCCTCCCGGTCTTCGCGCACCGCCTCGTCGTCAACTCGCGCTTCTCCTCCTCGCTCCACCGCCGCAGCGAAGAGGCCGAAGAGGTCTTGCGCGAGATCATGAAGACCGTCAGCGTCCCACTCTGAGCAGGAAGGATGAAGGGGGAGGGTGTTGGGTGTTGGGTATTAGGTGCTGGGTACCTGGCTCTGTCTTTCACCAGCACCTAACACCCAACACCCTCTCTTTCACTATGAAGCGTTGGCGTAACACGATTCTCGGGACGCTGGTCGTGTTGAGCGGCGTGGGCGCGGCGGCGCTGACGGTGCTGGCGCGGCGGAGCGAGGATTGGGAGTTGACGCGGCTCGGGGCGATTGCCTCCATCGTGTGCGCCGTGCTCATCGTGATCTTCGTCGTGCCGCCGCTGGCTAAGAGCGCGCGGGCGGAGGCGGCGCGGCTCGACCTCTCGTTTCAGGTGACGGGGGGCGGCGTCATCTTCGTCTGCATCTACACGGTCGTCGCCTTCGCCGCGTGGAACACGGGCAACAACCTCCTCTTCCTCGTCTTCTCCGTCCTCTCCTCGACGCTCTTCGTCGCGCTGACGGCGGGGCGCGTCTCTCTGCGCGAGCTGGCCGTCACCGCGCGGTTCCCCGACCACATCTTCGCGGGCGACCCGGCGCCCGTCATCGTCACCGTCAACAATACGAAGCGGCTGCTGCCCTCGCTCTCCGTCACGGTCGAGGCGCGCGAGCGCGCCGAGCCGCACGCGAAGGGGCGCGGCCTCTTCCGCCGTGCGCGCGAGCGCAAGCGCGCCCTCGCCTACTTCATGTACCTGCCGCACCGCGCCAAGGTCGAGCAGCGCGTCGAGCAGACCTTCGCCGCGCGCGGGCGCGTGCTCGTCACGGGTTTTGAAATCTCGACGCGCTTCCCGTTCGGCTTCTTCCGCCTGCGACGGCGCCTGCGCGCGCGCGACGTTGAGATCGTCGTCTACCCGAAGCCCGAGGGGCTGGGCGACGAGCTGCACCTGCTGCCCATCGACGCCGGCCAGCTCGAAGCGCAAAGGCGCGGCGCGGGGCACGACCTGCACAGCCTGCGCGAGTATCAGCCGCACGACGACGTGCGTCACATCCACTGGAAGGCGACCGCGCGGCAGGGGCGTCTCGTCGTGCGCGAGTTCACGGCCGAGGACGAGCGCCGCGTCCACGTCGTCCT
>JBEVJD010000523.1:0-6313 GCA_040510435.1 Pyrinomonadaceae bacterium
CGGGCGCGCGCCCTTCGAGCTGCCGATAGGCGTACGCCGCAACCGGTCCCGAGAACACAAGGCCCGCGTGCGGTGCGATGAGAGCGGTGAGGCGATCGAAGCGCGGGCGGGCGTCCGCGTGCGCGAGATAGCCGTCCACCGCCGACGCCAGGGCGTCGCCCGCACCTGGGTACCACGTTCCGGAGACGGCCGCAGGACGAACCGGGTGCATCGAGGACTCGCCGTGGAAATGCTAGCATTTGCCATGCCCCCGGCATTTTCGCGATCCGACGTCGACAAGATTGCTGCGCTCGCGCACCTGAGGCTGAGCGAGGAAGAGATCGAGCTCTTCACCCGGCAGCTCGCCGACATTCTCGAGTACGCCAATCAGGTGCAGCGCATCGACACCACAGGCGTCCCACCCACGGCGAGCGTCGTCACACGCCATGAAGCTGACAGGGCCGACGAGGTCCGGCCGTCGCTCACTCGCGAGGACGCGCTGGCCAACGCGCCCGATGCCAGCCTCGACGCCGGTCTCTTCAAGGTGCCGCGGGTCATCGGATGAGCAACCTGACGACAGTCCGATCCATTCGCGACGCCGTGCGGAGCGGCGCGCGTTCGGCGGTGGAGGTGTGCGAGCAGTCTCTCGCGCGGATCGAGGCGGAGAACCCGGCGCTGAACGCGTTCAACACGGTGACGCGCGCGCAGGCGCTCGCCCGGGCTGCTGCCGTCGATGCGCAGCCGGACCGCGCGGCGCTGGCGCTCGCCGGGGTGCCGGTCGCCGTCAAGGACAACCTGTGCACGCGCGGCGTCCGCACGACAGCGTCGTCGAAGATCCTGGAGCAGTTCGTCCCGCCCTTCGACGCGACCGTCGTCGCGCGTCTGGAGGCGGCCGGCGCGATCGTGATCGGCAAGACCAACTGCGACGAGTTCGCGATGGGATCGTCGAACGAGAATTCGGGCTACGGCCCCGTGCGCAACCCTTGGGACACGGGGCGCGTGCCGGGCGGCTCGTCGGGCGGGTCGGCGGCGGCCGTGGCGGCGCGCATCGTGCCCGCCGCGCTCGGCTCCGAGACGGGCGGGAGCGTGCGCCAGCCCGCCGCGCTCTGCGGCATCGTCGGGGTCAAGCCGACCTACGGCCGCGTCTCGCGCTACGGGCTGGTCGCCTTCGGCTCTTCGCTCGACCAGGTGAGCGTCTTCGGTTTGACGGTGAGGGACGCCGCGCTCGTCCTACAGACTATCGCCGGCCGCGACGAGCGCGACGCGACGACCGCCGACGTGGAGGTGCCCGACTACGTCGGCAATCTCGGCGGCGACCTGAAGGGCGCGCGCATCGGCGTACCCTCCGCACTGTTCGGCGAGGGACTGGACGCGGACGTGCGCGCGCGTGTCGAGGACGCCGTCAACGCTTACCGGGACTTAGGCGCGGAGATAGTTGACGTGGAGTTGCCGCACGCGGGCTACAGCATCGCCGTCTATTACATCATCGCGACCGCGGAGGCTTCGTCGAACCTCGCGCGCTACGACGGCGTGCGCTACGGCTTCCGCGCGGAAGACCCGAAGGACTTGCGCGAGATGTACCGGCGCACGCGCGAGGAGGGCTTCGGCGCGGAGGTCAAGCGGCGCATCATGCTCGGCACCTACGTCCTCTCCTCCGGCTACTACGACGCCTACTACCTCAAGGCGCAGCAGGTACGCACGCTCATCCGGCGCGACTTCCTGAACGCCTTCGAGAAGTGCGACGCGGTGCTGACGCCGACCTCGCCCACGCCCGCCTTTCGCCTCGGTGAGAAGACGGACGACCCGCTCTCGATGTATCTCTCGGACATCTACACCTGCATGGCCAACCTCGCGGGCGTCCCCGGCATAAGCGTCCCCTGCGGGCTCACCCCCTCGGGGCTGCCCGTCGGCTTCCAACTCATGGGACGCCACTGGGGCGAGTCCGACATCATCCGCCTCGCACACGCCTACGAGCAGGCGCACCCGCTCACCGAGCGCCCCGGCGTGAGGGCGGAAGGCTGATGGGGGGAGTGGGAGAGTGGGTGACGGGGTGAAGTAGCGCGCAACGCGGAGCCGCTTCACCTCCCCGTCACCCCGTCTCCCACTCCCCCATTCCCCCGTCACCCCGTCTCCCACTCTCCCCCGGCCGTATCCTTTATGACTTTCCCGGTAATAATAGACAGCAAGGCGAGTTCTGAAGGAGGGGGCGCCGACTCAGTGCCCCGTCGGATGACGGACGAAAAGCTCCTGCACAAAGCCGGCCGCGGCGACGAGTCGGCCTTCCTCGCGCTCTACGAGAGACACCGCGACACGGTCTTCCGCTTCGCCTACCGCATGCTCGGCTCGGCCGCGCTCGCCGAGGAGGTGACGCACGACTGCTTCCTCTCGCTCGTGCGCCGCCCCGACGCCTTCGACCCGTCGCGGGCGGCCCTGCGCACGTACCTCTACGCGGCCGTGCGGAACCTCTCGGCCAAGCACCTGCGGCGCCACGGCGGCGAGTTCCCCTTCGAAGACCTCGAAGACGAGCCCGAGGCCGAGGAGCGCGAGAGCCCGCTCGGCCGACTGCTCGACGCCGAGTTGTCCGAGGAGGTGCGCAAGGCCGTCGCGGCCCTCCCGGACTTGCAGCGCGAGGTCATCGTGCTCGTCGAGTTCGAGGAGCTGAGCTTAGCCGAGACGGCCGCGGTCGTCGGCGCCGACGTGGGCACCGTCAAGTCGCGCCTGCACCGCGCGCGCCGACGCCTGCGGCGCGCCCTCGCTTTCTACTTTAAAAGTCACAGCGGAGTCGCCTCCGCGGGGAAGGTCGGGAGATGAGTGACGAGAAGAGACAGACGCGGCTCCTGCCGTTCCGCCTCCGCCGCGCGTCGCGCCTGCGCGAGGGCGCGAACGCGGGGGAGGACTTTTCGGCCGACGCCGAGCTGACCGCGCTGCTGCGCACGTGGGAGGCGCCGCCGCAGGACGCGGGCGCGAGGGAGCGACTGCTCGCGGACTTCCGCGCGAGCGCGCGCCCGGTCCCGCTCTGGCGCCGCGCGCTCACGGCGCAGGTGCGCGTGCCGCTGCCCGTCGCGGCGTGCCTCGGGGTAGCCTTCCTGCTCTCGCTCTACGCGCTCGGCGGGCGCGCCAACGCACGCGTCGAGCCGTCGGCGGCCCGGCCGGAGGCGGCGCCCGTGCGCGTCGTCGAGGTGCCGGTCATACAGGAACGCGTGGTCACGCAGACCGTCTACGTCGAGAAAAAGGAACGCGGCGCCCCGCGCGTCGTGTCCACACACGGCGCCGCGCGCGAGGAGTTGGCGCAAGGGGACAGGAGAGACGTGCGTGACAAGAGCGGCGCGGAGACTCCACAGAGCCCGGAGCCCGAGCAGAGTCCCGAGACGCACGCCGGCTACTTTACGCGCGTGGACATGAACGACTTTCAGCCCGCCGAGGAGATGAAGATTCGCATCGTGAAGAGAGGTGGCGTTGATGAGAAGTAAGTTGACTGCCGTCGCGCTGCTCGTCGTCTGCCTCGCGGCCCCGGCGCGCGGAGCCGTCGGCGGCCCGACGCACGCCGACGGCTCCGCGCAGGACGGCAAGTCGAGCCTCTCCGTCCCGATGCAGAGCGGCGCCTTCGTCGTCATCCGCACGGAGGCCGCGCCGCCCTCGGCCGGCGAATACGCGGGCGACCTCATCAAGTCGGAGGACAGGCCGAACCTGCTCCACCGCGTCTTCGTGGACGGCCGGAACGAGATGTTCTTCGGCTACGAGCTGCTGGTGGAGCGCGCCGCCGAGTCGCGCTACTTCTGGGTCACGGTGCGCGCGCTGAGCGAAGAGTTCCTTGGCGAGTTGCGCGAGCGCCCCTCGTTCCGCGGGCGCCGCCTCCACCCGGGCTACAACGCCACGGCCTTCCCCGCCTCGCCGCAACTGCTGCGCGACGGCGACACCTTCGCGCTCGACGTGTTCCACAACCCGCGGACGGGGACGAAGATCGTGGACTACGTCCAGGTCTCGCTCACCGACCCGAGCCTGCGGCGCGCCGCCGCCGAAGAGCCGCGCGACTTCTCGCCCGAGGACGTGCAGCTCAAAGTCTCCGACTACAAACTGCGGGTCAACGGCGAGACCGTCTACCGCAGCACGGGCGGCTGCGCGGGCGCCGTCATCTGGTTCTCGCTGGGCGACCGCGGCCGCTTCGTCTTCTCGCTCGTCGAGCGCCCGGGCTTCCAGTTCCAGAAGGTCGGCGCGGTGCGCCACAACACGGTCGCCTTCGAGTGGGGCGGCGACAAGTACGAGTGGGAGTCGAGCCTGCCCGTCGTCGGCTCGGGCGGCAACTGGAACCTCTGGGTGCTGCACGACCCCAACTACAAACTAGACCTCTTCGACCCGACGCCTGCGCCGCACGCCGCCGAAGGCGACAAGACGTTCGCGCAGAAGGCGGCCGACGCCGAGCGCCGCGTCAAGCAGAGCCGCACGAGCGCGGGGTACGGCGCGCCGCCCGCGGCCGAGGCGCCAACGCCCAAACGTGCGCGCCGCACGCGCGTCGTCATCGGCTCGGCCGACGGCGTCGAATACCTTTTCCCCAGACAGCAGAAGTAGACACCAACCGATTCGTAGAAGATTGACCGGCACGGCGCGGCGCTCAACTCCCCTTGAGGCCGGACGGCTGACGTGTGCTCACGCGGCGGTCAGGTCAGCACCATCCGCTACCGCTGGCGGTGCTGACCCGGGGCCGCGTAAACGGTCTTGACGAACAAAGGAGAAACACCCGCGATGACAACCCGCGCCCTCTTCACTCGCACCGCCCTCGTTCTCGCCCTGCTCGTCTTCGCCAGAGGCGCGAGCGCGCAGGAGCGTGACGCGCCGAAGTTCGAGATCGGCGTCCAGTACTCTTCGCTCTCCATCAACCTGCCGGGCTTCGGCGGCACCGAGCACGCCCCCGGCGTCGGCGCGCGCGTCACTTACAACCTGACCGACTACTTCGCCGTCGAGGCCGAGGGGAACATCTACCCGTCGGTGTCGCAGTCGGACTACTTGACGGGCGGCGACCCGCAGCAGATGCAGTTCGGCGCGAAGGTCGGCAAGCGCTGGAAGCGCTTCGGCCTCTTCGCCAAGGCGCGCCCCGGCTTCGTCAGCTTCGGCGACACGCTGACCCCCGTGCAGGTCAACTCGGGCGGCGCGCCCGTCTTCAACTTCGAGCGCGAGCGCAAGACGCACTTCTCGATGGACGTGGGCGGCGTGCTGGAGTTCTACCCGTCGAAACGTATGCTCGTGCGCTTCGACGCGGGCGACACCATCATCCGTTACGGCGAGCACGCGGAGCTTCAGTCTTCGTTCCCCGGGCCGACGGTCGTCGGGCGCGTGGGCTCAGAGGTCTTTCACAACTTCCAGTTCACGGCGGGCGTCGGCTTCCGCTTCGGCGGCGGCGGGGAAGACCCGGGCGGGTCGCAGTTGTCTTCGGCGGGCGAGCGCGTGCGGCGCTTCGAGGTCGGCATACAGTTCTCGTCGCTCATCCTGAACCCGCCGACGAGCGGCTTCGGCGGCTTCGGCGGCTTCCCGGACGAGGGCGTTGAAGCCGAGGCCGGCGGCGGCCTGCGCCTCGGCTTCAACGCGACCAACAACCTCGCCTTCGAGGTCGAGGGCAACTTCTACCCGCGCCGCCGCTTCGGCATCAGCACGGCCATCGGCGGCTACCCGGCGCAGGCGCAGGCCGGCGTCAAGTACGGCCGCCGCTTCAACCGCTTCGGCGTCTTCGCCAAGGCGCGCCCCGGCATCGTCACCTTCAGCAGCGTCAACGAAGTCTCGGGCTACGAGGCGTTCGTCTTCCAGGGGCAGACCTTCTTCTTCCCCAACTTCAGGGACACGAGCAAGACCTACTTCTCGATGGACTTGGGCGGCGTCCTTGAGTTCTACCCGTCGAAACGCATCCTCACGCGCTTCGACGTGGGCGACACGATGATCCGCTACCCCACGCGCGACAACCCCGAAGGCTTCGTCACCGCCCCGCCCCCGCGCCTCCCCTCCGAGCTGCGCCACAACCTGCAAATCACGGCCGGCATCGGCTTCAGGTTCTAAAGAGCGAGAACCGTCAACCGTCAACCGTGACAAGAGAAGACACGCTCTCTCTTGTCACGGTTGACGGTTGACGGTTCTCGCTCTTACTTCTCCAAACGTAAGCGGGCGCGTTGGAGGAAGGCTTGGAGCATCTCGGTGACGCCTTTTTGTAAGGCGGCGCTGAGGCGGCCTTCACCCGCGAGGCCGGCGAGCGTGTGCAGCTCGCGCGCGTTTTTGCGGCGCAGCTCGACGCGCTGCTCGATGCGGATGCGAGTCGTGTCGCCCCGCCCCTCGAAGGTGGCCGTGTAGCGCA
>JBEVJD010000524.1:0-13321 GCA_040510435.1 Pyrinomonadaceae bacterium
TCATCCGCGAGGAGGACTTGCGCTCAAAACTCATCAAGAGCGCCAACACGGGGCGGCCTTTGCGCGTCAAGCTCGGCGCAGACCCGACCGCGCCCGACATACACCTCGGCCACACGGTCGTCATCCGCAAGCTCCGCCACTTTCAGGAGTTGGAGCACACCGTCGTCTTCCTCATCGGCGACTTCACCGGTCTCATCGGCGACCCCTCGGGCAAGTCGGCCACGCGCCCGCAGCTCACACGCGACGAGATCAACGCCAACGCCGAGACGTACAAGAAGCAAATCTTCAAGCTGCTCGACCCCGACCAGACCGAGATACGTTTCAACTCTGAGTGGATGGACGCGCTCGGCTCCGACGGCTTCATCCGCCTCGCCTCGCACGTCACGGTCAAGCAGATTCTGGAGCGCGACGACTTCCAGAAGCGCATCAGCGAAGAGCGCCCCGTCGCGCTCCACGAACTGCTCTACCCGCTGACGCAGGCCTACGACTCGGTCGCGCTCAAAGCGGACGTGGAGATCGGCGGTACCGACCAGAAGTTCAACCTCCTCCTCGGCCGCAACCTCCAGCGCGAGTACAACCAGGAGCCGCAGGTCGCCGTCATCAACCCGCTGCTCGAAGGCACGGACGGCGTCCAGAAGATGTCGAAGAGCCTCGGCAACTACATCGGCATCGACGAGCCGCCGCAGGAGATGTTCGGCAAAATCATGTCCATCTCCGACGACCTCATGTGGCGCTACTACGAGCTTCTGACAGACATCCTCGTCACCAACATCAAGTTCATGCGCGAAAGCGCCGAGCGCGGCGAAGCCAACCCGCGCGACCTCAAGGTCGAACTGGCCAAACGCATCATTGCCGACTTCCACTCGAACGAAGCGGCGACCGCCGCCGAGGAGGAGTTCAACCGCATCTTCAAGCGCAAGGAGGTGCCCGACGAAATCGAAGAGCGCGCCGTCGCGCCGCAGGTCTGGAAACTTCCGCGCCTGCTGGTCGAGACCGGGCTCGCGCCCTCGATGGCCGAGGCGCGCCGCCTCATCGAGCAGGGCGGCGTCCGCATCGACGGCGAGCGCGCCGCGCGCCACGAGATCGAAGTCGAAGTGACTGCCGAACGTTCACCACTCATTCAGGTCGGCAAGCGGCGCTTCCTCCGCGTGCGCGGTGCTTAACGTCTGAAACCTACGATGAGAAAGAAGATCACACGCCGCGAGTTCGTCGCCTCGGCGGTCGCCGTGTCGGCGCTGGCCGGGTCGGGTGGCGTGGCGGGCGCGCAGGCCGAGAGGCCGAACGTGCTGTACGTGATGGCGGACGATTTGGGTTGGGGCGACCTCAGTTGCTACGGGCGGCCCGACTACAGGACGCCGCACCTCGACCGTCTGGCGTCGGAGGGCGTGCGGCTCACGCAGGCGTACTCGGCCTCGCCGGTCTGCACGCCGACGCGCTGCGCCTTCGTGACGGGGCGCTACCCTGCGCGCACGCCCGTCGGGCTGGAAGAGCCTCTGGCGTGGAAGCGACAGCTCGTCGAGCAGAAGCGCGACGTGGGGCTCGCGCCCGAGCACCCGACCGTCGCATCGCTTTTGAAGGCGGCCGGCTACCGCACGGCGCTCGTCGGCAAGTGGCACCTCGGCTACCTGCCGAAGTATGGCCCCGTCAAGAGCGGCTTCGAAGATTTCTTCGGCATCATGAGCGGCGCGGGCGATTTCTTCACGCACAAGGACGCGAACGGCGACGACGACCTCTTCGAGGCCGAGGTTCCGGTCGAGCGAGTCGGATACATAACCGACCTCCTCACCGAGCGCGCCGTCGAATACATTCGCCGCCGCCACGACGCGCCCTTCTTCCTGAGCCTCAACTACACCGCGCCGCACTGGCCCTGGGAGGGGCCGCGCGACGAAGCCGTCGCCCGCTCAATCGCAGGCAAGGGCCACGCCGGCTTCGCCTCGGGCGGCTCGCTCAAGACCTACGCCGAGATGATGCGCAGCTTAGACTCCGGCGTCGGCCGCGTCCTGCGCGCGCTCAAAGAGGCAGGTCACGCGCGCCGCACGCTCGTCGTCTTCACGAGCGACAACGGCGGCGAGCGCTTCTCCTACAACTGGCCCTTCTCGGGTCAGAAGTTCGACCTCCGCGAGGGCGGCATCCGCGTGCCCGCACTCGCCCGCTGGCCCGGCCGCATCCCCGCGGGGCGCACGCACGAACAGGTCGCCGTCACGATGGACTGGACGGCCACCATCCTCGCCGCGGCCGGCGCGAGCGCGCACCCCGACTACCCGCTCGACGGCCAGAACCTGCTGCCCGTCCTCGGCGGCGAGCGCGCGGCCTTCGAGCGCACGCTCTTCTGGCGCAACGACGTGCAGGCGGCCGTGCGCGCGGGGCGCTGGAAGTACCTGAAGGCAGACGCGAAGACCGAGCGCCTCTTCGACCTCCAGACCGACGAGCGCGAGCAGGCCGACTCGCGCCCAACGCACGGCGAAGTCTTCGAGCGTCTGAAGGCCGAATACCAGAAGTGGGAAGCGCAGATGTTGAAGCCGCGCCCCGCACGCACGGCTAAATGAGGAGGAGTGAGATGAAAGAAAGTTACGAGAGCTCAGACAACGCGGCGCTCGTGCGCCGCTGGTTCGAGGAGGTTTGGAACAAGGGGCGGGAGGAGGCCATCGACGAGTTGTTCGACGAGGAGGGCGTCGCGCATGGGCTGGCCGACGAGACGGGCGCGGCGTTGCGCGGGCCGACGGGCTTCAAGCCCTTCTACCGCAAGTTCCGCGAAGCGTTCCCCGAGATAGAGGTCGTCGTGGAGGACACGGTGTCGGAGGGGGACAGGGTGGCCGCGCGCTGCACCATCCGGGGCCGCCACCGCGGCGACGCGCTCGGATTCAAGGCCACCGACAGTCCCGTCGAGTTCGACGGCATCTGCATCGTCCGCATCTCAGACGGCAAGATCGCCGAGGCTTGGAACAACTTCGACTTCATGTCGATGTTCCAACAGCTCGGCGCGCTCCGCCTCGAAGCCGCGCCGGACGCCTCCGACCGGGACGACGCGCTGCCGTCGCTCGACTGAAGGGTGTTGGGTGCTGGGTAAAACCCGATGCTTCCCCAACACCCAGCACCCAACACCCAACACCCAATCCCGAACATGTCAGCAGCAGCCCCCACGGACGAGACGCTCATCATCGAGACGCCGGAGCGCGTGCCGCTGCACTTCGCGCTGGCCTCGACGGGCAACCGCTTTCTGGCGTGCGCCTTCGACCACTTCCTGCAAGTGCTCGTCATCAGCGTCGTCCTCCTGAGCGTCCTCTGGTGGGTCGGCTGGGTCGGCCTCTCCGACCTCGGGCTCTGGGCGCAGAGCGCGCCCAAGTGGCTGCTGGCGCTGCTCGTCGTCGCCGTCTTCGCGCTGTGGTCGGGCTACTTCGTGCTGTTCGAGTGGTGGTGGGCCGGGCAGACGCCGGGCAAGCGCTGGCTGCGCCTGCGCGTCATCCGCGAGGACGGCCGCCCCGTCACCTTCTGGGAGGCCGCGGCCCGCAACCTCGTCCGCATCCTCGACATGGAGCCGTTCCCGTTCTACTCGGTCGGGCTCGTCTCGGTCTTCGTCAGCAGCCGCGACCAGCGCCTCGGCGACCTTGTCGCGGGCACCGTCGTCGTGCGCGAGCGCGAGGCGCAGGCGCCCACCTTCGACCAGGTCTTCTCCGCGCCGACGGCCGACGCCGCGCTCCGCCGCTCCTTCAAGCCCGTCCTCTTCCGCGCAGACCTCTCCGCGCTCGCGGCGCCCGAGGTCGAGGTGGTCGAAGCCTTCCTCCGCCGCCGCTGGGACATGGAGGAGATGCCGCGCCAGTGGATGGCCTGGCGCGTCGCCACGCCCCTGCTCCACCAGCTCCGCCCCGAATACGACCTCGACGGGTTCACCTACGAAGGCTTCCTCGAAGAACTCCTCCACCGCTACCGCGCCACGCACCGATTTGAGGCGTGATAAGTGATGAGTGATAAGTGATAAGAAGGAAGAGCGGGCCTTATTCTTCTCTTATCACTCATCACTCATCACTTATCACTCTTCCATGCCCTTGACCTTTCGGCGCTTCAGTAGCAACTTATCGTCACCGTCTTGGCGGCGCCCAAATGCAGGGCGCAGGCTGATGCTTCGTCAGCCGGGCTACTTTAGGTGGCCTTGAGAGGCGGCAGCGGTTGTCGCACAACCGGCAAGGCGGGGCGGGCGCACCGATGTGTGCGCCCGCTCATAATTTTTTAAGTTAAGGTCGGAGGGCGCGCCGTGGGATTCTGGGATTCTTTACGCGGGCTGTTCGAGGGCCGGGCCGCGGGCGCGGGCACGGGCGGAGGCGGGCGCGGCGTGGACGAGGTGGCGCGTCGGCTCGGCGTGGGCGAGGCGGAGTTGCGCGCGCTCGTCCCGCGCTACCGGTCTTTCGCGATCAGGAAGCGCTCCGGCGGGCAGCGCATCATTGAGGAGCCCGAGGGGGATTTAAAGCGCGTGCAGCGCCTCATCCTCCGACGCCTGCTCGGGCGGCTGCGCGCGCACCCCGCGGCGCACGGCTTCGAGCGCGGGCGCTCCATCGTCACCGCCGCGCTCCCGCACGCGCGCCGCACAATCGTCCTGCGCCTCGACGTTCAAGACTTCTTCCTCTCGACCACGGCCAAGAGAATCCAGTCCTACTTCCGCCGGATAGGCTGGGGCTCGGAGGCGGCGGGGCTGCTCACCAGACTGTGCACGCATCGCGGCGGCCTGCCGCAGGGCGCGCCGACGAGCCCGCGCCTGTCGAACCTCGTCAACTTCCGGCTCGACGCCCGGCTCGCGGCGCTCGCGCGCGCGCACGGCGCGAGCTTCACGCGCTACGCCGACGACATGACCTTCTCTTTCGACGCGGACGAGCACGACCCCCTCGTCGCCGTCATCCGCACGACGAAGAAGGTTCTGCGCGAGGATGGCTACCGCCTGCACACCGACCGCAAGCTGCGCGTCCTGCGCCCGCACATGCGACAGACGGTCGCCGGCCTCGTCGTCAACGAACGCGTCCGGCTTCCGCGCCCGACGCGCCGCTGGCTCCGCGCCGTCGAGCACCGCGCCGCCCTCGGCCGCGAGACCACCCTCACGCCCTCGCAGCTCCAGGGCTGGCGCGCGCTTCAAATCATGGTCAACGAACAGTCGAAGGGCAACGCATAAATGATGAGAGCCCGTCGGAATCGGACGGGCTCTCTTCACTCAACCCTACCGACTTCTTCCACTCTGGCGGAAAGAGCGCGGCGGCCTTGCCGGGTGTGAGGTTGACGCCGAGCATTGCGGCGGCGCGCGCCGTCCGCTAAACTGCCGGGTTATTTTATCGGGCAGTTTTCAGACTGTGAGGCACATCTAAGAGAGACTATGACGAAAGACATTTTCATCCTCGGCGGCAAGCGCACGCCGATGACCTCGTACGTGGGCGCACTCAAGGACGTGAAGGCCATTGACCTCGGCGCGGCGGCCGCGCGCGGCGCGCTCGAAGCGACCGAAGTGGCGGCCGAAGAGATCGACCACACGGTCGTCGGCAACGCCTTGCAGACCTCGGGCGACGCCATCTACGGCGCGCGCCACGTCGCGCTGAAGGCGGGCGTGCCCGCCGAACGGCCGGCCCTGACCGTCAACCGACTGTGCGGCAGCGGCATCCAGTCGGTCGTCTCCGGCGCGCACATGATCATGCTGGACGAGGCGCGCACCGCCCTCGTCGGCGGCATGGAGTCCATGTCGATGGCGCCGCACGTCATCTACGGCGCGCGCTCGGGCTTCGGGCTGGGTCAGGGGAAGCTTGAAGACTCTTTGATGGTGGCGCTCTTAGACACCTACTGCAACACGACGATGGCGGGCACGGCCGAGAACCTCGCGCGCCGCTACGAAGTCTCGCGCGAGGAGCAGGACGCCTACGCCCTGCGCTCGCAACAGGAGGCCAAGCGCGCGCAGGACGCCGGCATCTTCGCCGAAGAGATCACGCCCGTCGAGGTCAAGACGCGTAAAGGTGTGAAGGTCGTCGAGCAGGACGACCACCTGCGCCCTGACACGACGCTCGAAGTGCTGGCGAAACTCCCGACCGCGTTCAGCAAGGACGGCTTCGTCACGGCGGGCAACGCCTCGGGGATAGTTGACGGCGCGGCGATGCTCGTCATCGCGGGCGGCGACTACGTCAAGGAGAAGAACCTGACGCCGGCCGGGCGCATCGTCTCGTGGGCCTACGCGGGCGTCGAGCCCGACGTGATGGGCATCGGCCCCGTCCCCGCCATCCGCAAGGCTCTGGAGAAGGCGAACCTGGCGCTCTCGGACATCGACCTCGTCGAGGTCAACGAGGCTTTCGCCTGCCAGTACCTCGCCGTCGAGAAGGAGTTGGGGCTTGACCGCTCGAAGACGAACGTCAACGGCGGCGCCATCGCCCTCGGCCACCCGCTCGGCGCCTCGGGGACGCGCCTCATCCTGACGGCGCTCAACGAACTGAAGCGCCGCGGCGGTCGCTACGGCCTCGCCTCGGCCTGCATCGGCGGCGGGCAGGGCATTGCCATCATTTTCGAGCGCGTGTAAGAGTCAGGTGCTCAAAGCATCAGGGGCGGGCGCGCGTAAACGACGCGCCCGCCCGTCCTCTCCCGAGGAACGAGGCCGACGCCGACGCTACTCTTCGGACGCGAGAACTTCACGGCGATTGCCCCTTTGACCGCAATCCGCACGTCCTACAGTATCTCTCCCCGCTACCGTCAGGCCGCTTCACGCCTGCTTCTTTCAGCAGAGAGGAATCTCACGATGTCCCAGACCATCAACAACCGCACAGCCCTCACCATGCCTTGCAGAATGCTCGCGCGCGCGCTCTTCGCCTTACTCGCCTGCGCTACGCTCGCCGGCCCGACTCCGGCTCAAACGCTCAACACGGGCTCGCCCGACCTCGTCATCAGCCAAATCTACACGCGCGGCGGCGAGGCGGGCGCGTCGTATCAGAAAGACTTCATCGAGATTTTCAACCGCGGCACCGAGCCCGTTGATATGAACAACTACGGGCTGCACATGTCTTCGATTAACAGCTCGGCCTCGGTCTTCGTCCGGCTCGGGTCGAGCCCGCACCGCGTCGTCCAGCCCGGCCGCTACATCCTCATCGGTTTGAAGGGCGACGGTACCAACGGCCAGTCGTTCACGCCCGACATCGACCTCAGTCTCATACCGGGGCCTGTGCCCATCAACCTCAACCCCACGACCGGCCTCGTCGTGCTGCTCGCGCCCGACGGCTCGTTCCAGGGCTGCCCGAACTCGCAGTCCACGGGCGTCGTGGACTACGTCGGCTACGGCTCGACCTCGATCTGCTTCGACGGGGCGCAAGGCCCCGCGCCCGCGCCCGCGCTCGCCACCGACTCGGCGATGCGCCTGCTCGGGGGCTGCGCTGACAACAACAACAACGCGGCCGACTTCAACCTCAGCCCGGTCAACCCGCGCAACTCCGCCTCGCCCGCCGGCACGTGCAACGTCACGACGACGCCGAGCTTCTTCAACTTCGCCGCCCCGCAGTTCGACACCAACGAGGGCGCCGGCGCCGCCACCATCACCGTCACACGCACGGGCGACCTGACGGCCCCGGCCTCGGTCGAGTATTCCGTCACGGGGGGCACGGCCTTCGAGCGCGCCGACTACACGACGCCGGCCGGCCGCCTGCGCTTCGCCCCCGGCGAGTCGCAGAAGACCTTCGACGTGCTGCTCACCGACGACGTTACGCAGGAGACGGTGAACGAGACCATCGAGCTGCTCATCTGGAAGCCCGAGGGCGGCGGCGCCGTCATCGGCTTCCGCGACCGCGCCGTGCTCGTCATCCACGACAACGACGCCGGCCCGGCCGCCTCGAATCCCGTTGACGACACGGCCTTCTTCGTGCGCCAGCACTACCACGACTTCCTCAACCGCGAGCCCGACGCCGACGGCCTCGCCTTCTGGATCGACAACGTCGAGAAGTGCGGCGCCGACGCCGCGTGCTGCGAGGTCAAGCGCTACGACACGAGCGCGGCCTTCTTCCTCTCCATCGAGTTCCAGCGCACGGGCTTCCTCGTCTACCGCCTCTACCGCGCGGCGCTCCCCGAGCGTGACTACCGCCCGCGCGCGCTCCCGCGCTACGCCGAGTTCGTGCGCGACACGCAGGAGGTCGGCCGCGGGGTCGTCATCGGCGGGGCGAACTGGGAGCAGCGGCTCGCGTCGAACACCGCGCTCCTCCTCGAAGAGTTCATGTCGCGCGCGGAGTTCGCGCTCACGTACCCGCAGACGTTGACGCCGCCCGAGTACGTGGACAAGTTGAACGCGCAGGCCGGCTCGCCGCTCACGCCGACGGAGCGCGACCGGCTCGTCGCCGGGATGCTGCTCGGCACCGAGACGCGCGCCAGCGTGCTGCTCAAGATCGCCGAGTCGCCCGAGTTCACGCGGCGCGAGACGAACCGCGCCTTCGTCTTCATGCAGTACCTCGGCTACATGCGCCGTGCGCCGAACGACCCGCCCGACACGGACTTCTCGGGGCTCGACTTCTGGCTCTCGAAACTCGAAGAGTTCGGCGGCGACTACCGCGGCGCCGAGATGGTCAAGGCGTTCGTCTCCTCCATCGAGTACCGCGCGCGCTTCTCGACGCCAGCGCCATAGAAGGAAGTAGACAGGAGACAGTAGTCAGTAGTCAGTAGAAAAAAGAGGCGGCGCGTCTGAGCTTTCGAGCCGGGCGCGCCGCTTCGTCTTCCTCCTGACTACTGACTACTGACTACTGACTACTGTCTACTTCCCAGTGGCTACTGCTCTTGACGCCGCGCCCCTTATCCGATAAAAACTTTACGCCGCAATTCTTCTGCGAGCCCGTCTCGCCTGTCGGTCAGACGGCCGGCCCTCGAAGCATTCAAGCTCAAGAAAGGATCTACAATCCGTGCCCACTTTGCCCCTTAGCGGCCGGCGTCCCGCCCCCGCGCGTCGCCAACTGCTCGCCGTCCTGACGGCCGCCTTCATCGCCTTCCAACAGTTCATCCTGCTCGCGCCCGCCGCCTCGGCGCAGACGCGCCGCGCGACGACCATCGCCAGACCGACCGCGACCAAGACGCAGGCCGAGTCCATCATGAAGCAGGTGTCCGCGCCCGCGCTGGGCGACGACCTGCCCGCCCCGAGCATCAACGTCAACACGCTCGGGACGCCCATCACGCAGAACTTCGACACCCTCCCCGCCAGCGGGAGCGCCACGTGGACGAACGACTCGACGCTGCCCGGCTGGTACCACGCGCGCACGGGCACCGGCACCACGATTGTTGCCAACAACGGCTCAAGCAACGCCGGTAATTTATACAGCTACGGCTGCACCAGCGCCGTCGCCCCTTGCAACGTTGCTCCTAACGCAACTACTGACAGGGCGCTCGGCTCGCTCGGCTCCGGCAACGCCGCCATCGGCAACCTCTTCTGGGGCATCCGCCTGACCAACAACACCGGCGCGACCATCACCTCGCTCGACGTTTCTTACGTCGGCGAGCAGTGGCGCAACAGCGCGGCCGCGGCGCAAACCGTCGCCTTCTCCTACCTCGTCGGCTCGCCCACCGTGACCGGCAGCCTCGCGGAGTTCCAGAGTGCGGGCGTCGCCGTCGCGGCGCTCGACTTCACGAGCCCCATCACCGGCGGCAGCGCTGGCGAGCTCAACGGCAACCTGGCCGCGAACCGCACCGCGAAAACCGCCACCATCTCCGGCCTCAACATCCCCAACGGGACGGAGATCATGCTCCGCTGGTCAGACCCCGACCACACCGGCGCCGACCACGGTCTCTCGATTGACGACTTCTCCGTGACGGCCAACGGCACGGCCACGCCCACCCCGACGTTCGCCATCAACGACGTGTCGCAGGACGAAGGCAACGCGGGCACGACCGCCTTCACCTTCACCGTCTCGCTCAACTCCTCGACGCACTCGGGCGTCACCTTCGACATCTGCACGGTCGACGGCACGGCGCAGGACGGCGATACCGGCGGCGAGGACACCGACTACGCGTTTACCTGCCTCGGCTCGCAGACCATCCCCAACGGCAGCGACAGCTACCAGTTCACCGTCAACGTCAACGGCGACACGACGAACGAGCCGAACGAGACCTTCTTCGTCAACACCGCCAACGTCGTCGGCGCCACCGTCACCGACGGCCAGGGGCAGGGCACCATCGTCAACGACGACCTGACCCTCACGCCCATCCACGACATTCAGGGCAACGGCGCCGCGTCGCCCCTCGACGGCCAGATCGTGACGACGCGCGGCATCGTCACGCTGCTCAAGACGGGGCAGAACACCGGCGCCAGCAGCACGGCTAACGGCTTCTTCCTTCAGGAGGCCGAGGCCAGCTACGACGCCGACCCGAACACCTCCGAAGGCATCTTCGTCTTCACCTCCACCGTGCCGGCGGTCGCCGTCGGCGACGAGGTGCGCGTGACCGGCACCGTGGACGAGTTCAACGACATGACCGAGCTCACCACCGTCACGAGCACGAGTGTCATCTCGACCGGCAACCCGCTCCCGTCCGACATCGAATTCACCCCGACGGAACTTGACCCGACGGCCGCCCCGTCGCAGCCGCAGTTGGAGAAGTACGAGGGCATGCGCGTCTGCTCGGCCAGCGGCGGCTACGTCACCATCTCGCCGAACGACAACTTCTTCGACGTGTACGCCGTACTGGTCAACGTCGCGCGCCCGCTGCGCGAGCCGGGCATTCCTTCCGGCAACCCCATCCCGCCCGACCCGACTTCGGGCACGCCCGACCCCAACATCCCCATCTGGGATCGGAACCCCGAGAAGCTCAAGATCGACACCAACGGCCGCGCCGGCGCGGCCAACGTGGCCTACACCTCGAACGTGACTTTGAGCGTCATCGGCCCGCTCGACTACGCCTTCGGCGAGTACCGCCTCGTCGTCGAGGCCGACCCCTCGGCCTCGCCCAACATGACGGCCGTCCCCGTGCCCGCGCCCGACTCGGACGAGTTCACCGTCGCCGGCTACAACATCGAGAACTTCAACAACAACGCCACGCAGCGCCAGAAGGCCGCGCTGACCGTCCGCACCCTGCTGCACTACCCGGACATCATCGGCGCGGTCGAAATCTTCGACCTCGCAGACCTTCAGGCGCTCCGCGACCAGATTAACAACGACGCCATCGCCAACAGCGACCCCAACCCGCTGTACGAGGCTTACCTCGTCGAGCAGGACGGCACGAGCGAGGACAGCGACCAGGATGTCGGCTTCCTCGTCAAGAGCTCGCGCGTGCAGGTCAACTCGGTCACGCAGGAGCGCGAGGAGGAGACCTACATCAACCCGAACACGGGGAACCCGGAGACGCTCCACGACCGTCCGCCCTTCGTCCTCGACGCCACCGTTGACCCCTCGGGCACAAACCCGCAGCACGTCATCGTCGTCGTCAACCACCTCCGCTCTTTCATCGACATCGAGCTGGTCGCGGGCGAAGGCCCGCGCGTGCGCGCCAAGCGCAAGGCGCAGGCCGAATCGCTCGCCGACCTGCTCAACGATTTGCAGACGGCCAACCCGGGCGTCCCCGTCATCTCGGTCGGCGACTACAACGCCTTCGAGTTCAACAACGGCTACGACGACCCGCTCTCCGTCATCAAGGGCAGCCCGACGGCCGACGACCAGATCGTCGTTGACCAGAGCCCCGACCTCGTCAACCCGAACTTCTTCAACTTGATTGAGACGCTCCCGGCCGCCGAGCGCTACTCCTTCTACTTCAGCGACGACGGCGCGATGCAGGCGCTCGACCACCACGTCGTCAACGCGGCCGCGCGCTCGCGCAACACGCGCACGGCCATCGCCCGCGTCAACGCGGACTTCCCCGAGAACCCGCCGGCCACCTACGCCTCGAACGCGGCGACGCCCGAGCGCAACTCCGACCACGACCCCGTCGTCTCCTACTACTCGCTCGGCGCGCCGGCCGCCGCCGGCTCGCTCATCATCAGCGAGTTCCGCTTCCGCGGCCCCGGTCTGGGTGCGGGCGACGGCGGCGAGGTGAGCCCCGTCTCGGACGACGGCGGCCCCGCCGCGCCCGGCACCGAGCAGGACAACGACGAGTTCGTCGAGCTTTACAACAACACTGACTCTGACATCACCGTCACCACCATCGACGGCTCGGCCGGCTGGGCGGTCGTGGCGGCCGACGGCGTGACGCGCTTCATCATCCCGAACGACACGGTCATCCCGGCGCGCGGCCACTTCCTGGCCGTCAACGGGGACGGCTACTCGCTCAACGGCTACGCCCAGGGCGACGATGTCTACCTGCCCTCCGACACGAACGAGACCGTCGGCAGCTACAACCTCGACATCCCCGACGGCAGCGGCATCGCGCTCTTCGGCACGGCCAACCCGGCGAACTACGCGCTCGCCAGCCGGCTCGACGCCGCGGGCTACGCGAGCGTCGACCCGCTCTACCGCGAGGGCGCGGGCTTCCCCGGACCGGGCGCCGAGGCGACGAACGACCTGCAACACAGCTTCGTCCGCAAGGTCTGCGTCTTCGGCGGCCCCGGGTGCAGCGGGCCCGGCACGCCGAAGGACACGTCCGACAACGGCGAGGACTTCGTCGTCGTCAACACGGAGGGCTCGGCCTTCGCGACCACGCTCGGCTCGAAGCTCGGCGCGCCCGGGCCCGAGGGACTGACGAGCCCCATCAACGGCAACGCGGGGATGCCGGCCGCGCTGCTCGACCCGTCGGTCTCGGCGTCGCAGCCGCCGAACCGCGTCCGCAGCTTCACCCCGGTGACGAACGGGACGTTCGGGACGCTCTCGATCCGCCGGACGATCACGAACAACACGGGCTCGCCCGTGCGCTACCTCGCCTTCCGCATCATCGATGTCACGACCAACCCCGTCCCGGCGGGCACGGCCGACATCCGCGCCCTCGACTCGGGCGACATCGAGGTCACGGTCAACGGCAACCCCGTGGACGTGCTCGGCACCTTCGTCGAGGAGCCGCCCGACCAGCCGAACGGCGGCGGCCTCAACAGCTCGATGGCCGTCGGCACCATCGACCTCGATAACCAGCTCGAAGACGGCGACTCGGTCAGCGTCCAGTTCCTGCTCGGCATCATGCAGACTGGCAGCTACCGCTTCTACGTCAACATCGAGATGATCAACGACGGGCTCGTGCCCGAGGGCCCGGCCGCCTTCTCCCACGTCACCTCGATGCGGAAGTACAAGAAGCAACAACAGCAGCAGGGGCGCCAGCGCCCCCGCCGCGCCACCCGCTAACCACCACCCGCCTACCGGCCGGAGGCCGCGCGGAAGTCTCAAGACTTCCGCGCGGCTTCCGCATTTTGGGACGATGAATCGGAATCAGT
>JBEVJD010000525.1:0-10477 GCA_040510435.1 Pyrinomonadaceae bacterium
TCGGCGGAGTATTTCTCACAGGAGGACTGCGTCGGCATCACCGTGCGCGTCCTGCGCACGACGGTGACGAACGTACGCTCGACCGTGGACATCAGCAGCAACAACGGCACCGCCACGCAGCGCGGCGACTACACCTTCGTCGTCGGGCGCCTCGTCTTCGAGCCGGGCGAGACGCAGAAGATTTTCCAGGTGCTCATCAACGAGGACGCTTACAACGAGGGGCTTGAGAACGCCACGCTCGTCCTACAGAACCCGCAGAACGGGACGCTCGGCGCGCCCGGCAACGCGCAACTCCGGATCGTGGACGACGCGCCGGAGACGACGGGGAACCCGATAGACGACTCGCGCACCTTCGTCTGCACGCACTACCACGATTTCCTCTACCGGCAGAGTGACCAGTCGGGCGAGGATTTCTGGACGCAGAACATCGAGTCGTGCGGCGACAACGCTCAGTGCCGCGTCGAGCACCGGCAGGACGTTTCGACGGCGTTCTTCCTCTCCATCGAGTTCCAGCAGACGGGCTACCTCGTCATCCGCGCGCACAAGGCCGCGTTCGGCAACAACAAGCAGACGCCGCGCTACGCCCTCTTCCTGCGCGACCAGCGCCAGATCGGCGAGGGCGTCATCGTCGGCCAGCCGGGCTTCCAGCAGCGGCTCGACCAGAACCGCGAGCGCTACCTCGAAGACTTCGTCAGCCGCCCCGAGTTCGGCGCGCAGTTCCCGAATGCCTTTAACGCGGGGGCGTTCGTGGATAAGCTCTTCCAGAACGCGGGCGTCCAGCCCACGGCCGCGGAGCGGCAGGCGGCCGTCAACGCCTTCGGGGCGGGCGACATTCCCGGCAGGGCGGCGTCGCTCAAGAGCGTGCTTGAGAGCGACTCGGTCTTCTCGGCGCTCTACAATCCGTCGTTCGTGCTGATGCAGTACTACGGCTACCTGCGGCGCAACCCGGACGACGCGCCGGACAACAACTTCTCTGGCTACGACTTCTGGCTCGCGAAGATGGACGGCTTCAGCGTGGCCGGCGAGAACGTCCGCGACGAGGTGGTGGCGCTGCGCCGCGTCCGGCGCGCCGAGATGGTGAGAGCCTTCATCGAATCGCTCGAATACCGAGGGCGCTTCGCGGGCTCAAGCGACCTGGGCAACCAGCAGGGGCCGAACCAGCAGACGCGGGTCGGCGGCTACTGGGCGCGGGAACTGGCGCGCGCCGCGCCCACGCTCTTCGACCAGAAGCTGTTGAGGTTTATGCTGTCCGACTGAACTTAACCCGAGTCTCTTCCCGGCGCGGCGCGGGCGGCACTTGACCGCCCGCGCCGCGCCGGCCTTTTGCGCCGCCGCCCTTAACCCATTGTTTAGTCAACGACTAACCCCGCGCCGCTTAATGTTCCGGTTTGACAACGCCGTCAGGCCAACATATAGTGTGCGTCTCCCGCACAGGCTCTAGGGACTGTGTGTCCCGGGTCATTCCTTTAAGGCCAAAACGCGCAGCATGTTCAAACTCCAACGCCTCGAAATCACCGGCTTCAAGTCCTTCGCAGACTACACAGACCTCGTCTTCACCGGCAACGGCATCACCGCGGTCGTCGGCCCCAACGGCTGCGGCAAGTCGAACGTCGCCGACGCCATCGCGTGGGTGCTCGGCGAGCAGAAGGTGAAGAACCTCCGCGGCGGCGAGATGAAGGACGTTATCTTCCAGGGCGCGAAGAGCCGCCAGCCTTCGGGGATGGCCGAGGTCGTGCTCCACATGATGCGCGACGAGACGGTCGAGGAAGAGCCGGACATCGAGGACATTGACGCCACGCTCGAAGAGCTTGACGACCACGCCGGGGCCGTCGAAGAACGCCTCTCGCCCGAACTCGAAGCGCTCACGCCGCAGCCCGGGGTCGCCGCTTCGCCGGACGGCGAAGTCGTCGCGCCGGTCGCGCCCGACGCAAGCGCGACGGCCGACGCGCCGCAGGCCGAGCCCGCGGCCCCGGCCGAAGGCGAAAGCAGTCAGGCGCTCGCCGTCCTCACGCCGGACAGCGCCGCGGTCGTGCCCGCGCCGAAGCCGCGCGCGCACCACAAGCGCCACTGGCGTCCGCGCCGCCTCGCGCTCGACTTCGCGCCGGGCGAGAGCGTTTCGGTCACGCGCCGCCTCTACCGCGACGGCGAGAGCGAGTACCTGCTCAACGGCCGCGTCTGCCGCCTGCGCGACATCCAAGACCTCTTCTCGGGCACGGGGCTGTCGGGCGCGCATTACGCCATCATCGAGCAGGGGCGCATCGGCCAGATTCTCTCGGCCAAGCCGATGGATCGCCGCACGCTCATCGAGGAGGCCGCCGGCATCACCAAGTTTCGCGTGCGCCAGCGCGCGGCGGAAGCGAGGCTCGAAGCCGCACGCTCGAACCTCAACCGCGTCTCCGACATCATCTCCGAGATCGAGCGACAGGTCGGCTCGCTCCGGCGTCAGGCCGCGAAGGCGCGGCGCTACCACCAGATTCGCGAGGAGTTGCGCGAGCTTCTGCGCAAGGTCTACGCGGCCGACGAGCGCGAGTTGAACGCGCGGCTCGAACGTCTGCGCGAAGGGCTCGACGCGGCCAACGAGGAGGTCGAGCGGCTCGCGCAGGACTTAGAGGAGCGCGAGGAGGAGGCGCGGCGCGCGACGACCGAGGCGCGGAGCCGCGAGGAGGAGTTGTCCGAGGCGCGCGCCGCCGTCTCCGAGTCTGCGCTCAGGTTCGACCGCCGCGAACGCGAGCGCGCCTACCAGGGCGAGCAGATCGCTTCGCTCGAAAAGAGGGCGGCCGAAGTCCGGCGCGAGGCCGAGACGGTGCGCGCGCGGCTCACGTCGGTCACGGCCGAGAGCGAGTCTCTCGTCCTCAAAGACGTGCAGATGCGCGAGGCGAGCGAGCAGAGCGCGCGCCAGCTCGAAGAGGCCGAAGGAGCCTACGCGCGGCGCACGGCCGAGGTCGCCGAGGCCGAGGCCGCGATTGAGTCTGCGCGCGCGGAGCTGCTGACGCACACGGCCGCGGCCGAGCGCTTGGCGGAGATCGGGCGCCAGTTGGAGACGGTGCTCGACAAGTTGTCGGCGCAGGCCGAGGGCCTTGCGCGCGAGGGCGAGCGCGCCGCGGTTGCGTACGAGCAGGCGAAGGCCGAGGCCGAGAAGCTACAGGGCGAGATCGCTTCGGCGCGCGCGCACCTCGACGCGCTCTACAGTGAGCGCGAGGAGCGCACGCGCGAACTGTCCGACGCGCGCGCGGAGGTGGCGGCGGCGGCGGCCGAGCACGCGCGCGTGCGCGACGAGTCTGCGCGCGTCCACCACCGTCTGGACACGCTCAGCGAGATCGACACGCAGCACTCTCTCTATTCGCAGTCCGTCCAGCGCATCTTCGCGCCGGCCGAGGGGGACGCCCCGCGCGACTTCCACGTCATCGCGACGGTGGCCGACGTGCTGCGCGTCGAGCCGCGTTGGGAGCGCGCCGTCGAGAGCGTGCTCGGGCCTTACTTGCAGTCTGTCATCGTGCCGACGCCGGACGACGCCGTGCGCGCGGCCGCGTGGCTTCAGGCGACGAACGCCGGGCGCGCGACCTTCCTCGTCGCGGGGCTCCACGGCGGCGCGGAGCTTGAAGAGTTCGAGGAGTCGCTGGAGGCACAGTCCGGCGCGGCGCGCGCCGATGAAGATGGTGCTGTCGGCCGTCCGGCTGACGAAGCAGTCGTAACCGACATTGACGAGGAGACACGCGTCGCCAGTCTGCTCGGCGCGCCGCGCGAGATCAGGGCGGTGCTGTCGCGCACGCTCGCGCGCGAGATGAGCGCGCGCGTGGCCGCAGACCTCGAACGCGCGATGCTGCTGACGCTGCCGACGGGCGAGATGTGCGTGACGGCCGCGGGCGAGTGGGTCGTCGCCGGACAACTCATTGCAGCGGGCGGGCACCCGGTCTCTGACGAAGGCGCGGGGCTCCTCGCCTTCAAGCGCGAGATGCGCGAGCTTGAGCTGCGCATGGTGGGCCTCGAAGCAGACCTCGTCTTCGCGGACGAGGCGGCGCAGGCGGCGCGCGGGCGTCTGGGAGATTTGGAGGACGCCTTCGTCCTCCTCAACGACGAGATCGGGCGCGAGGAGCGCGAGCACGTCGCGCGCGAGGTGAGCGCCGCGCAGCTCAAGCAGGAGATCGAGCGCGCCGAGCGGCACATCCGCGTCGTCTCCGACGACGCCGCGCGTCTCGCGGATGAGCGGCGCGAGGTCGAAGAGCGCCGCGCGCGCCAGATCACCGAGCTTGAGGTCGCGCAAGGTGCGCGCGCCGCGGCGCAGCGCGCCGTCGCCGATGCCGCCGAGTCTCTGACGGGGGCGCGCCGCGCCGCCGCGGCCGAGGGCGAGAACCTCGGCGCCCAGCGCGCGCAGGCGGCGGCAGCGGCAGAGCGCCGCCGCGCGGCCGCCGCGGAACTGCGCCGCATGGAGTCCGAAGCCGCGGAGTTACAGTCGCGGCTCGAACGTCACGAGCAGGAGGCGGGCGAGGCCGGCGACAGGCTCGAAGCGCTGCGCCGCTCGCTGAATGAGCTTGAAGAGTCTTCGGCCGGCTCCGAAGACGAGCGCGCCGCGCTCGAACGTCGTGTGGGCGAGGCCGCGGCCCGGCTCGCGGAGTCGCGCGAGCGCGCCGACGCCCTGACGCTCGAAGTGACGGAGCTGCACCAGCAGGCTTCGGCTGCGAGGGATTCGCGCGCGGCGCTCGAAGTCCAGAGGGCCGAGGCGGCCGCGCGCCTGAACTTCGTGCGCGAGTCGTGCGTGAGCGAGCTGAACCAGTCGCTCGAAGAGATCGCCGCCGCGCACCCGGCCGAGGAGGGCTTCGACCTCGAAGCCTCGCGCGCGCGCCTCGAAGAGCTGCGGGCGCGGGTCGAGTCGTTCGGCGCGGTCAACATGATGGCGCTCGAAGAGCTGGCCGAGAACGAGGAGCGTCTGACGTTCCTCACCGCGCAACGGCTCGACATCACCGACGGCATACATTCGACCGAGGAGGCTCTGCGTGAGATCAAGCGCCGCTCGCGCGAGCGCTTCCGCCACGCCTTCGAGGAGATCAACCGCAACTTCGGGCAGTTCTTCCTCGAACTCTTCGGCGGCGGGCGTGGCGAGATGAGCATGCTCGACGCGGACGACGTGTTGGAGTCGGGCATCGACATCGTGGCGCAGCCGCCGGGCAAGCGTTTGCAGAACGTGCTGCTGCTCTCGGGCGGCGAGAAGGCGATGGCGGCGCTCGCGCTCGTGCTCGCCGTCTTCCGCTACCGGCCGTCGCCCTTCTGCCTCCTGGACGAGGTGGACGCGCCGCTCGACGAGGCCAACGTCGGGCGCTTCACGACGAAGATTAAGGAGATGTCGCAGGAGACGCAGTTCATCGTCATCACGCACAACAAGCGGACGATGGAGATGGCGCGCGCGCTCTACGGCGTGACGATGGAGGAGGCGGGCATCTCGCGCCTCGTCTCCGTGAGGTTCGACTGAGCATGAGTGGGAAGGTTTTAGGTTTAGTCTTCGCGGCCGCGCTCGTCTCGACGGGCGCGGCCTTCAACACACGGGCGCAGGCGCCGCGCAAGGCGACGCCGCGCCCCGGCCCGACCCCTTCCGTCGAGCAGCGTCAGCCGAAGAAGGTCTCGCAGCGTCCCGAGGACGGCGGCGGCTCCGGCGAGGTGCCCGCGTCTGTGCGCGCGGGCATCCCCGCGAAGCCGAAGGAAGACCCGAACGTCGCCCACTACGTCTACGAGTTCAAGCAGCCCGACTTCTTCGTCTACTTCATACGCATCGAGCACGACGACAAGGGGCGGGGCCAGATACGCTTCGAGCGCCGCTCCGACACCGAGCAGCTCACCGAGCCCTTCGAGCTGTCGGCGGCCGCGCTCGCGCGCGTGCGCGGCCACTGGGAGGCGCTCGGCTTCCTCGACTCGCAGGCCAACTACCAGGGCGAGCGCACCTACCCGAGCATGGGTCAGACGAAGTTGACCATGCGCCGCGGCGGGCGCGAGCGCACGGCCGAGTTCAACTACAGCCAGGACAAGGACGCGCAGGGGCTCGCCGAAGAGTACCGCAAAGCCTCCGAGCAGGCCGTCGTCGTCTTCGAGCTACAGGTGGCGCGCGAGAGCCAGCCGCTCGAAACCCCCAAGCTCATCAACAAGCTCGACGCCCTCATCAATCGCGACTACCTCTCCGACCGACAGCAGCTCGTCCCCCTCATCCGCGAACTCACCGAAGACGAGCGCGTCCCCCTCGTCGGCCGCAACCACGCCGCACGCATCCTCAAGAAGTTAGAGAAGCAGGAGAAGTGAGGGCGCAGGCCGCTTTAACGCCGGACATCAACGCCGCTACCGGGCGACTGTGTATTCCTCCGCCCGAATCGCTACATATTCCCCGGGAGCGTATTTAGGCCCGATGCGAATCTCGCCCCCCTCGAAGGTGATGCGCCGGAACATCCACTCCGCGTCATACCACCCGCCGTCGGAGAACACTCTCTTTTCAAGCAACAACCCGCCCCGCCTGTCATACACCCTGGCGAGCACAACGACCTCCGGGGGCCGCAGGGAGACCCGCTTCCGGTAGACCTTCACAGTGACCTCCCCGTCGGGGCTTTCGGCGGACGCGTGCAACCGCGGGACGGGGTCAACGGGCCCGAACAGGTAAGTGAAGCCCCCCACGCACAGGACGAGAAGCACCACCAAAGGGGCACGCTGATTGGTCACAGCCTTATCCCTCGTACCCATAATCAAGACATCTAACGCCCGCATCACCCGCCCCGGGGGTGCTGCGGCTCGGCGTCTATGGGGTTGCGTTGGCCCCGCGCATGGAGATGCCGAAGTGTTCGAGGAGGGCGGCGTCGCGTTCGGCGTCGTTCGCCAGTTCGCGCTCGTGTCTTTCGCCGCCGTGCGTTGTGATGAGGCGCGCCCCGCTCAGCGTCAGGCGCCCGTCGGGCGTGAGGCGCGAGCAGACGCGGTTGCGTGTGAAGTGCGAGTCGGGCGAGGTCTGGTGGAAGCGGCACATCTCGGCGTAGTCGGCGTAGGCATGCGGCTCAAGGCGGAAGCGGTACTGCGGCTCCCACGCGCCGCCCGCGTCCCGACGCAGCAGGTGGAGGCGCCCGCCGTCCTCCTCGATGCGGAAGGCGCGCGTGCCTTGCGTCTGCTCGGCGCGCTCGTCAACCAGGAGGGGTTCGACGAACGAGTCGCCGAAGCCCACGTCGGCCAACCAGCGCTCTTCGAGCGTGACCAGCAGCGCCATGTGGTCGAAGTCGGGGCCGAACCCTCCCGCGCCGTTCGCGACCCCGGCCGAGAGCATCTCCACGCGGAAGCCCAACTCGCGCAGCAGCGCGGCGAACAGCCCGTTCAGCTCGTAGCAGAAGCCGCCGCGCCGACGGCCGACGACCTTGTCGAAGAGCGCCGCGTCGTCGAGCACGACGGGCTCGCCCGCGTGGATGCTCAGGTTCTCGAAGGGGACTGTGAGCAGGTGCGCGACGTGCAGCCGGCGCAGGGTCTCGGCCGTCGGCGCGAGCCGGCCGCGGTGGCCGATGCGTTCGAGGTATGCGTCAACGTTCATCGCGTCATTCCACCCGACACCTTCAGAGTAGCGTCGAGATCGACTCGGCCGCCGCCTCGGAGGTAACGACGGGGACGAACTCGAACTCGACCAGGTCCTGCCAGTGCGCGGCCCACTCGCGCAGGAGGCGCGGGTCTTCACACTCCATCAACTGGAAGCAGCGGCCGAAGTCCGCCTCGACCCAGCTCCCGACGTACCTCAAACCCTCCGGCATCATGCGCCCGCGCTCGCGGAAGCGCCGGTAGACGGCCGCCGCCGCCTCGCGCCCGCCGAAGCGCTCGATCACCATGTACAGCATCCGCGTCCCTCCGCCCACGCGTGCAATGAGACGGCGCTACTCGAAGAAGTTGCGGCCGCGCCCCTTGTTCTCGCTGCGCCAGACGCGGAAGAAGACCACGACGGCGACGATGGCGACGACGAGCAGCGCGCCCATCAGCAACAGCGTCAGTGTCAGCTCCGCGGTTTCGTTCGAGTCGCCCACATCCCACCCCCTTCAAACTTCTACGGTCTGCCTTCCGCCTTCACTCCCCGTCCCAACCGCGGAGGCGCGTGAAGAATTCGACGAGGCGGTTCTCCGCCCAGTGGCGGTCTTCGCCTTCGGCGCGGTCTGAGAGGAAGCCGACGTGGCCGCCGCGGTGCGTGAGGACGAGCAGCACGTCGGGGTTGTCGGCGATGGGGGCGTCGAGGAAGGGCTCGGCGGGGATGAGCGGGTCGTCGAGCGCGTGGATGACGAGGGTCGGGACGCGTATGCGGCCGATGACGGGTCGCGAGCTGGTGCGCGCGTAGTAGTCCGCGGCGTCGCGGTAGCCGCCGTGCGGCGCGGTGAAGTGCTCATCGAACTCGCGGATGGTGCGCACGCGGCGCAGCCGGCGCGTGTCGTAGGCGCCCGGTCGCAAACGCCCTTTGCGCCGGACGCGTTCGCGCAGGTGCTTGACGAAGTTCCAGCGGTAGAGCGCGTTGCCGCGCCGTTCGAGCGCCGCGGCGCAGGAGTCGAGGTCGATGGAAGGCGAGACGGCGGCCACGCCCTTGAGCGCGCCGGGTGGCTCCGCGCCGTAGTCGCCCGCGAGCCGCAGAACCATGTTGCCGCTCATCGAGAAGCCGGCGAGGTATATCTCCGGAAGGCGCTCGCGCCCGACCAGCTCCGCGAGGATGACGCGGCGGATGTCCTCGGTCATCCCGCTGTGGTAGAGCGTCGCGGCGAGGTTCTCGGTGCCGCCGCAGTTGCGCATGTTCATGCCGACGACGTTGAAGCCGCGGCGGTAAGCCTTCTGCGCCGTGCCGAGCACGTAGAGCGACTCGGTCGAGCCTTCGAGCCCGTGCAGCAAGAGCAGCGTCGGCGCCGCGCGCCGCTCGCCCTGCCAGCGGCATTTGAGGAGGACGCTCGTGCCGGGCTCGACCTCGAAGACGCGCGACTCGTAGAGCGCGCTCTCTTCGCGGAAGGCGCGGCGGCGCGGGAAGTGTTTGGACGAGACGATGGTCTGCGCGTGCGGCCCGGGGAAGAGCGGGTGCGGCACGAACGGCTTCAAAGCGAAGGCGCGCGCGACCGCGCCGAGCCGCGGGCTCAAAGCCTGCGGCGGGACGTGCTCTGCGGCCTCGGTCTTCGTGTGAGTCAGCCGTCTGTGTTCGCTGACCGTTTCCATCGTCGTCTGGATGTCGGTCGAGAATTATACCAGCCGCGTCGGCTCGTTGACGGGAGGGTCGCCGGCCGGCTTCGGCGTGCCGGGCTCGCGCACGGGCGCGGTGGGCGTGGGCGCGTCGGGCGGCAGCGGCAGCGGCTCCGTCGGCGCCTGCGCGGGGTCGTCGGGGTGCGTGGGCGGCAGCTCCGGCTGCTGCTCGGGCTGCGGCGGTTCGGCGTTGGGGTTGCGGCTCAAAGTCTCTCTCCCTCCTGGTTTGCGGAATGCGAAGACTCTAGCACGAATCCGCATCGCGCCACACGCGCGCCGCCGGTTCCGTCGGCAAGTCGAAGGCGCGGCGGGCGGCACGCGAGTTGAACTCGTGTGCGGGCGGGGGCGCGCGCTGGAACGGACGCCGGACGCGGACGTGGCGCCGAATCGCCCCGGCATCAAAGGAGACGCCGTATGACCACGATTGTCGTCACATACCTCTCGTACGTCTGCCTGAGCGTCGCGCTCACGGTCTGGGTCGCGCAGACGCTCCACAAGAACGGCCGCATCTTCCTCGTCGATGTCTTCCACGGCAACGAGGCGCTGGCCGACTCGGTCAACCACCTGCTCGTCGTCGGCTTCTACCTCATCAACTTCGGCTACGTGACGCTGGCGCTCAAGCTCGGCTACAAGGTCGAGACGGCGCAGGAGGGCATCGAGGCCCTGTCGTGGAAGGTCGGGCTCGTGCTGCTCGTCCTCGGCACGATGCACTTCTTCAACCTGTTCGTCTTCACGCGCATCCGCCGCAGCACGACCTACGGACGCACGGTCGCCTACGCCGGCCCCGAGGGCTTCCGCGGCTTCACCAACACGACCGGCGAGGGGGAGTGAGTCAAGGAACAGTAGGCAGTAGGCAGTAGGCAGTAGACAATAGACAGTAGGCAGTTGAAGGCAGGCAGTGAGCCCCGGAGGGGCGGCATGTTTATAGTTCCGGCGTTTAATTAATCCCGAGCCCCGTGAGGGGCGACATGTGACATGTCGCTCCTCCGGAGCTTATCGAGATTATTCATGCCGGTGTCTATAAACATCCCGCCCCTCCGGGGCTTCTCAAACTGTCTCCGACTGCCTACTGCCTACTTCTGTTACTGTCTCCGGCTGCCTACTCCATCTTCCTACTGCCTACTTCCACCGTTAGCGCCCCGCGAATCTGCTGAGCTATACTCTCAGCTTTTCCGACGAACCGAGAAAGTGCCAGAGGAAACAGACGCCTTGAACCTGATCGAACTGCAACAGTCTCTGCGCGAGCGCGTCCGCCGTGCCGCCGCCGACCGAT
>JBEVJD010000526.1:0-13962 GCA_040510435.1 Pyrinomonadaceae bacterium
TGTGCTTGACGAGTTCGCCCACGGACGCGGCCTCGTAGCCGCGCGACCAGAAGACCTCCATCGCGCGCTGGAGCGCCTCGTCCCGGTCGAACTCTTTGTGCCTCGCCATCGGATCAATCAACCTCGTCCGCAGCTTATACTCTTTCTGGAACGATTAGTCAAGAATCATTTTGCGCGGGGTTGGTTCGAGCGCGCCCGTCGAAGATGCCCTCCCCAGTTCGGTCAGCTTGCGCGAGGCCAGCACGAAGTAGATGCGCTCGATCAGGCCGTCGCCGTCGAGCTGAAACAGCGTGGCTGACCTTCCGGCGAAGCCGGCCTCCTCAGTTTGCGAAACCTTCGTTGCGCCAGACCTCGACCACTTCGCCCAGTCCCGCGCCGAAGGACGAGAACCGCGGCGACCAACCGACCTCTTCGCGGAAGAGCCGGTTGGAGGTGCGCGTCGAGCGCGTGAAGAAGTCAATCACGCCCTTCCAAACGAAGAGCCTGGCGAGCCACAGAGGAATCCTTCGCGGCGCGGGCGCGCCGAGAGCGCGTGCGAATTCGAGCAGCATCTCTTTGATCGTGGTCGGCTCGTCGTCGGTGACGTGCCAGAGGCCGCGCCGGCCGGCCTCGGCCGCGGCGACGAACGCGGCAGCGGCGTCGTCCGCGTGCAGGTTCGCCGAGACGGCCGCGCCCCCGCCGATGAGCGGCAGACGGCGTTGCAAAATGCCCTGTGCGAACAGGCGCGTGTGGCTCGCGTCCGGCGCGTAGAAGCCGCCGCAGCGCAGGACGGCGACGTTGAAGCCATGCCGCGCGCCCGCTTCGGAAGCGATGCGCTCGCCGTCGAAGGCCGAACGGTAGAGTTCGTCCGGCTCTTTCACCTCGGTCTTCTCGTCGAAGAACGAATCGTCCGCGGGACGCGCGACCCAGACGATGCTCTGCTGGACATAAGTCTGCGCCCCCAGCCTCGCCGCCGCACTCGTCAGCGCCCGCGTCCCCTCGCGCCGCAGACGGTCGTTCAACTCCCAGTCGGCGCGGTTGCTCGAAACCTTGGCGGGGATCGAGGTCGCGGCGTGGATGACAACGTCGGCCTGCCCGACCGCCGCGGCCATCGAGTCGGCGTCGAAGATGTCGGCGACGATTGATTCGCCGCCTAAGCGTTGAATCGTCCGCTCCCCTTTTTCGTCGCGCGCCAGGCCGACGATGCGGTGGCCGCGCTCAAGGAACTGCCGCACCATTCGGCGGCCCAACACACCGGTTGCCCCTGCGATAAAAACTCTCATCTCACTTCACCTCCCGACTTCATTCAAACGCCTTACAACATCATCACGTTTGAGCCGCGCGGAAGGTTACAGCCGCGGATAAAATTTTTGACAGGACTTTGAAATGAACTAAAGTGAGTGGGCGGCGCCGGGACGCGGCACGATAGTCCGCGCCCCGCGTGCCTGTCAACGGACAATTACGGAACCGCTTATGACCTGAGGCGTGTTCTCACCGTGCGGGCAACCCGTTGTGCGCGCGCACCCAACTCACGCCGGGAGACTGAACAATGCACAGATTGATTCGTTTGCTTTACGCCGCATGCCTCGCGCTATGCCTCTCGCTGACCTTCGCGCAGGAGTCACAGGCGCGGCAGGACGACGAACACAAGGCGGAGGCGATACGGTTCCTCGCCAGCCGCGAGCCGCAGTTGGCGACCGCCGAGCGGAGCAATAAGTTGTACCTGCTGCTCAACCTCACCCCCGCGGCGCTCTACGCGGGCGAGTCGGCGAAGGCCGCCGCGTACGCGCAGGAGTTGCTGGCGCTGGGCGAGCAGTTGAAGACGCGGCCGGGGAATGGCCCCGGCATGTACGGGGACGCCGTGCACGTCGGCAACCTCGTGCTGGGCCGGCTCGCCCTGCTGAACGGTGACGTGGACAAGGCCCGGGAACACCTGCTGGCGTCGGGGCGTGTGCCGGGCTTGCCCGTGCTCAAGTCGTTCGGGCCGAACATGCGTCTGGCGCGCGAGTTGATCGAGAAGGGCGAGCGCGACGCGGCCGTCGAATACCTCGACCTGTGCGCGAAGTTCTGGGAGAACGAGGGCGGGAGGTTGGCGGGTTGGAAGGCCGTCATCAAGGACGGCGGGATGCCCAACTTCGGGCCGAACCTGGGCGTCCAGCTCATCAGTTGGCGGTTTGCGAAGTGAGGCGGCTCGACCTTTAAATCAGCTTTCACTTGAGCGAGCATGCAGACAGTTAACCACAGAGACACAGAGGCACAGCTTAAGCACACAGCTTGTTATGTCTGAAAGCTGTGCCTCTGTGTCTCTGTGGTTAACTCCTTTTCAATTGCACTCAACCGCGTCACGCCTTGAGGCTGAACGGGTTGAAGTCCGTCCCGCGGTCGTAGTAGTCCTCTTGCTCGGCGCGTTTCAGGAACCCGACCACGAGGTAAGTCGCGGGCGTCATCAGCGTCTCGACGCCGACCTTCACGAAGAAGTTCGAGACCATCACCGCCACGACGAGCTGCGGCGCCCACTCGCCCCAGAACGCCAGCGGGTAGAAGATGAGCGAGTCGAGGCCCTGCCCGACGATGGTCGAGCCGACCGTCCTCGCCCAGAGAAAACGCCCCCCGGTCTTCACCTTCATCCTGGCCAGCACGAACGAGTTCACGAAGTCGCCGGCCCAGAAGGCCGCCAGCGACGCCGCCACGATCCTCGGCGTCGAGCCGTAGACGAGCGCGTAGGCCGCCTGGTGCGGCCAGTCGGGCGCGGGCGGCAGCGCGATCACCACCCAGCTCATGACCGACGCGAAGATGAGCGCCGCGAACCCGGCCCAGATCACCCGGCGCGTGCGCGCGTAGCCGTAGACCTCCGTCAGGATGTCGCCGAAGATGTAGCTGACGGGGAAGAAGAAGACCCCCGCACCCACCGAATACCCGCCGATCTGGCAGACCTTCCCGACGCCGATCAGGTTCGAACAGAGCAGCACGGTGATGAACGCCGCCATGACCAGGTCGTAGTACTTGTACACGCGCCGCGTCGTGTCCCTCGCAGTTTCGTTCATCGTCAATGTAACCCGCTACTGAATGATGTTTGTGTCGCAACTCGTGTGGCGGACCGTAAGCAGGCCCGGCGCGGAGAGCATGTAGACGGCGAAGGTGGCCAGCCAGTGTTCCCCCGCGTAGTCGCTGCTTGCAACGTGCGGGAGTGTGGCCTCGGCGTGGAGCGCGGCGGCGCGCTCAAGCAGGCCGCGCCGGGGCGAGCCCTCCGGGAGCGCTCCTGCGACGCTCCGCATGCACCACGCGCGGCTCAGGTTCAGACCGTCGAGGTGGACGATCTTCGGGTCAGAGCGGTCGGTCACGTCGGCGGGCGCGAGCAGGTTGGCGAGTCTCCCCTCGTCCAGCCCGGGCAGGAATTCGTCGAACCAGCGCGGGAACTCTTCCGCGCCGAGGACGCGCCGCATCAGGTCTGCCTCGACCAAACTCGGCGAGAGGAAGTCGTCACCCGAAGGCTCCCAAGCGACCGGGGCGTCGCGGTCGCCCGCGAAGTATGTGCGCGCGCGCTCCGAGACGAGCTGCTTTAAGAGGCAGAGCCGTTGGAGCGACGTGGTGTCGAGCGCCTTCTTACTGAAGCCATCCGAGAGCGCTTCGGCGTAGTCCCACGCGAAGGCGAGGCCGAAGGCGGTGTTGAAGTGCGTGCCGACGCGGACGGGGTACTTCTGCTTCGGGAAGAAGGAGAGGTACTTCTCCGTGATGGTCGCGGCGAGCGGGCGGAGGGCGTCGAACCAGCGGGCGGCGTCGGGGTCGTCCCAGTGGTACAGCTCCTCGTGCAGCTTCAGCAGCCAGGCCCAACCGTAGGGGCGCTCGTAGGAGGGGCGGCCCGGGTCTCTGAAGTACTCGTCTTCAACGCTGACGTTCGCGGCCGTCAGGTTCTCGCCAAGCGCCGCGCGGAGGTCTGACTCGGGCAGCGCACCGGGGGACGCGCGCAGCAGCCGGACGAGCAGCCAGTGGCCGTGCACAGAGGAGTGCCAGTCGTAACAGCCGTAGAAGGCCGGGTGCAGTTCCCTCGGCGACCCGACCTGCGAGGCGTCGTTCAGGACGTGGTCTAACTTGTTCGGGTACTCCCTGCGGATGCACGCGAGCGCGAGCGTGGCGAACCGCGGGAGGTAAGCGCCGGGGCTCGAACGCGGCCCCGCCGCCTCATCCGTCAGTGACATAAGCTCTCCCTAAAGCAGCCGAATCATCAGCCACAGCACCACGACGTGCAGCACCCACATTGTCAGCGCGAACGGTATCTGAAACTTGATGACGCCGTACTGGTCGCGCATGTTCAGGAGCGCCGCCGGCACGATGTTGAAGTTCGCGGCCATCGGCGTCATCAGCGTCCCCGTCGAGCCCGCGGTCAGAGTGATGATGGCGGCCATCGCCGGGTCTACGCCGAACGGCCTGACGATGAGCGGCACCAGCACCCCCGTCGCGATGACGGGGAAGGCCGCGAACGAGTTGCCCATCACCAGCGTGAACAGGGTCATGCCCAGACAGTTCGCCGCGACGAGCAGGAAGAGATTCTCGCCCGGGATGACGCCCTTGATGCCTTCGGCGATGAGCTCGCCCACCTTGCTCGCCGTGAAGATGACGCCCAGCGACGCGAGGAGCTGCGGCAGGATGATGACCGAGCCCATCGAGTCGTTGAGCCTGCGTCCCTCCTCGAACGCCTCGCGCGCGCCGCCCTTCGTCAGCCACAGCCCGGCGAAGAGCGCGGCCGCGCCGCCGAAGCCTAATCCGACGAGCGCGCCCCGGCTCGTGTCGCCGCCGAAGAATCGGAAGACGAGCGCGAAGCCGAAGGCGAGGGCGGGGATGAGCAGCACCGGCAGAAATATCCTGTTCCCGAGCGCCGACTCCTTCGGCACGGCCTGCCCAGACTTCGTCGTCTCCCCCTCGTGCGGCCTGTGCCCGACGCGGCCCGCGCCGTCGAGGCCGACCATCAGGAGCACGAGCAGTCCCGTCAGCCAGTGCGGCATCACGCTCCCCAGCACGAAGATGACCCCGAGGATGAGCCAGAAGAAAGCGCTCCCCCTCCGGTTGGCGTTGTCGCGGTCGCGGAAGTTCAGAGCCGCGAAGACCCAGAGCACGAGCCCCGTCAGCACGTAGACCGCGTCGAGACTGAATAACGCGGCCGCGATGGTATTCAGTGACGGCATAAGGATATGCCCCTCAACCGACCTTCGACAGGCGCCTCCGCAGGAGCCGGTCGAGCAGGAGGAACTGCGCGGCCGCGACCAGAACGGAGAGCGCGGCGATGGGGATGGCGTAGAGCACGATGCTCCAGAGGCTCACGGCGTAGCCGAGGGCGGGCGCGTTCAGCGTCCCGTAGACGAGCAGGACGCCGGCCTGCACCGGCGAAAGATTCTGCCCGTAGAAGTTGCCGTAGTTCTCACTCGCGGCCGAGCCGGCCTTGATTCTCTCAATCTCGGTTTCGGGCAGCGACTCGACGCTGCGCGCGCCCGCCTCGGCCTCGGCGGCGCCGAGCGCCATCGGGAAGACGAGCGGGCGGACGAAGGCCGGGTGCCCGAGCAGGCGTATGCCGAGGATGCCCATCAGCACGCGAAAGAGTTGGTAGGTGATGAGGAGGCGGCCCACCGTAGCGGCGCTGACGCGGCGGATGAAGCGCGCCGACTGCTCCTGCAACCCGTAGCGCTCGGCCAGCCCGATGGCCGGCAGCGTGATGATGAAGAGCGTCATCAGACGGTTGTCGGCGAAGGCGCGCCCGAGGATGTTGATGATGCCCTCTTTGCCGGGGCTGGTCAGGAGCGGGACGCCCTCGAAGACGCCCACGCCCGACAGGAGCGGCAGCCCCGCGATGAGCCCCGTGACGAGCCCCGCCGCCGCGACCACCAGCGTCGTGCGCAGCCGGAGCGCGAGGCCGACGACCACGATTACTATTCCGGCGAGCTTGAAAATTTCCGGCACGTTCGTATCCTCCGTCGAGAGTGAGCAATCGCACCCGCTTCAGAACATTTCACGTCGCTTGAGGACTTTTCAGCGTCCGACGCCGTAGAGTGGCGCTAGTATACGCGACGCAGGGCGCGCGGCGGACGCCCGTGAGGCGCGCCGGCATTGAACCCGAAGATCATCGTCGAGACATGAGGACAGATGGACGTGACAGAAACGCGTGTTAAGTCAGACGGCGGGAGGACGAAAAATTCCCGCACGGCGACGGGTGGATTTGCGGCGGGCGCGCTCTTGCTGCTGGCGGCGCTCGCCTGCGTCCCCGTGTATGGCGGGACGCCGCAGGCATCGGCGGGGGCGGCTCAGGCGCAGGGCTCGACGGCCGGCGCCGACACGCTCTCGGCCCTGCTGGCCTACGACGGCCGGACTCCGCCGGAAGTCAAAGTCGTCGGAACGGAGGCGCGCGACGGCGTGACGGTCGAGGACGTGACGTTCAAAGGGCCGGGCGGCGCGCCCGTCGAGGCTTACGTGGTGAAGCCGTCGGAGGGGCCGGGGCCCTTCGCCGCCGTGCTCTTCGTCCACTGGTTCGCCCCGCCCCACCCCACCTCGAACCGCACGCAGTACCTCGAAGAGGCGCGGGCGCTCGCGCGCCGCGGCGCGGTCTCGCTGCTCATCTCGACCTTCTGGTCTGACCCGGCGCGTTACCGCGCGCGCCGCTGGCAGGACGACTACCAGAACACTCTCAACCAGGCCCTCGACCTGCGGCGGGCGCTCGACGTGCTGCTCTCGCGCCCGGGCGTGGACGCCGCGCGCGTCGCATACGTCGGGCACGACTACGGCGCGATGTTCGGGGCGCTCATCTCGGGCGCCGACCCGCGGCCGAAGTCTTACGCGCTCATCGCGGGCGCGGCGCGCTTCCCCGACTGGTACCTCTTCGGCACGGCGAGCGGCGTCCCCGCGGGCGAAGATTTGGAGGGCTTCCGCAGGCGGTTCGCGCCGCTCGACCCCGTGAGCGCCGTCCGCTTGTCGAAGGCCGCCTTCTTCTTCCAGTACGGCGAGGACGACCGCTTCACGCCGCGCGAGAACTTCGTCGAACTCTACCTCGCCGCGCCGGCCCCGAAGCGTTTGGCGACCTACGCCTCCGACCACCCGATGGACGCCGACGCCATCCGGCGCGACCGGACTGAGTGGCTGGCCGAACGTCTGAGTCTCGCGCCCCTCCTCACGCCGGCCCGGGCACGGTGACGCGGCCGAACCGGGGCCGTCTTCATCGCGGGTTCATCTCCGTTGTGAACCAGACAGCCAGTGTCTATCTCTTCTGAGTCGGCAGCGGGCTCGTATGCCGGCTGACGACCTGCCAGGTTCCGTCGCGGCTGACCCAAACGTCTGTGAAGAGGTAGGTGCCGCCCCAGTCCTCTCCGGCGACGACGGCGCTCTGTGTCAGGCGGCCGCTGACGACGGCCGTCCTCCCGTACGTCCTCACCGTCACCCCTTCGAAGTCGTAGGAGGTGAGACTCAGGTCGCGCATGGCGTGCTGAAAGTATCTGTCCCTGTCGCCCGCGGCCATGACGAGCCGTGGACTAACGAGCGTGAAGTCGGCCGAGATGATTTGACTCAGCGCGCTCGCGTCGCGTTGTTGCAGCGCCCCCATCCATTTGCGCTCCAGCGCGACCAGAGCCTTCTCTGTCATCTCGCGTGTGACGCGCTGCTGCTGCGTGGCGGCGGCAGACTCTTCCGGCGTGTCCCCGGTCTCGGCTTGCGGCGGGAGTGCCTGCCGCCACGCATCGACGGTGCTGCTGGCGGGCTTCTGCCCCTCCTTCTCCTTCTCCTGCGCCGCGGCCGAGGCCGGGGGCGAGAGGAGAATCAGTGCCGTAACGAAAAATGTGAATAAGCTGGTTCGTATTTTCTTCATGCTTCCCCTGGTAACTGGTTGTATCCTCGTGACAGTCCACGACCGCCGAGCGGCGGCGACACCCCGAGGGCCGCGGCGTTCAGCGCCCGGCCGAGACCCGGAGTTGATTCCTGAGAGCCTTCGGCTCGACGCCGCGCGCGAGTTCTTCGGCCTTCGCCTTTAGCGCGGCGCTGGCGACCGTGCCGCTCAGGGTGACGACCCCCTCCTTGACCTCGATAATCAGGTTCGCGGCTTTTAACTCGGGGTCGGCGTTGACGGCCGCGCGCGCACGCGTGAAGAGGAAGAAGTCATTACCGCCGGAGCCGATCTGGGGCGTCGGCGCTTTCGCCGGTGGGGCGCCTCCGGGGCTGCGTGATTCGGATGCCGGGGTAGTGCCCGGACGCGCCGAGGCGACGACGGCCGATGCCTGTGGCGAGGGCGCGGCGGCGGCGGCGGCGGCTGTCGGTGCCGGGCTCGCCGCGTTGGCTGCGGGCGTCGCGGCGGCCGCTTTGCCATCGTTGCCCGCGCTCTCAGCCGCCCCGCCGCACCCGTTGAAGTTGAGCACCGCGGCGATGATGATGATTAATTTTGCAAGCCTATACTTATACATATCCTTCTTTGAATCCCCTTCTCTTTATTCACTGTCCGGCCGGCGCGCTGCCGCGCATCCAGTCCCAGCCGAGGAGTTGCTGATCCTCTTCGCAGAGCATGAGCCCGGCGGCCCTCCGGTAGACGGCGCGGTAAGCCTTCGCCGTACGTTCGAGGCTGAAGTCTTCGAGACGGCGGGCGCCCGACCGCCTCAAGTCGTCGCGCAAATCTTCTTCGGTCGCCATGCGCGCGAGCGCGCGTGCGATTGACTCAACGTCGAACGGGTCGAAGAGCAGGGCCGCGCCCGCCGCCTGCTCGGGCAGCGACGTGACCGACGAGCAGGCGACGGGGGTGCCGTGCTGCCACGCCTCGAACAGGGGCGCGCTCGCGGCTTCGAACAGCGTCGGGATGAAGACGAAACACGCCGCGCGGTAGAGCGCGCTCAACTCCTCGCGCGTGACCATGCCCGGGAAATCAATCTGCCCACACAGCCCCAACTCGTTGACCCGGCGCTCGACGCGCGGCCAGAAGTCGGTCTTATAGCCCGTGAAGACGAAGCGTAGTTCCAACCCGTCGCGGTCGCGCAGGCAGGCCAGCGCCTCCAGGAGCCGGAGGTGATTCTTGTGCTCCCAAGTCATCGCCGGGTAGAGGGCGAACGGCCGGCCACTCAGCCCGTACTTTCTCACGAGCGCCGGGAAGTCCGCGGCGGCCGGGGCTTCCGGCAACGGCGGCGGGGCCCAGGGGATGACTTGAATTTTCTGCGGCGCGATGTGGTAACGCTCGACCACGTCGCGCTTGACGAACTCCGAGGCGACGACCAGCGTGTGCGCCGCGCGGCAGGCCACCGGGTAGAGCTTTTCACGCCACGCGATTTCCGGCGGGGTGAAAAACTCCGGGTGGTGGAGGTGCTGCAAGTCGTGCGGGTTGTAGACGGTCGGCAGGCCGCAAGTCTCGTAGGACTGGAACGGGAAGTGAATCACGTCGCAGCCGAGCCCTTCGTAAAAATTCTGCGGGGCCGGGGGCGCGAAAGTTTTAAACGAGGCGAACCCCGACACGCCCGACTCCGCGGTCTGCACGGTCGCGTTGAGCACTCGCCTCAGGCCGCGCGCCGCCGGGCGCAGCGGGCCGAGCGCGCGCTTGAAGGGCTCCAGCCGGTCTACACTCCACTCGACCGGCGCCGGGCCGCGCACGACGGCCTGCCCCGGCGGGAGAATCGAATGCAGCCACTCCGGCGAGTCGTGCGGGCCGACGAAGACGTACTCCTCGGGCCCGTCTTCGAGGCGCGCGAGCGCGGCCAGCGCCCGCAGCACCGTCACGACGCCGCCCGAGCCGCCGTCCGGCTTGAGCTGTGCGTTGATGGCGACCTTCAGTCTCTCCTTCAACTCACACCCTCCAAACAGGCTTGAACTGATTCCTGTGACACGGCGGCGGCGGCGCGCGCCTCGGCACTCATCCGGCGGCACCACTGTTCCAGTACGAGCGCCTTGAACGAGAGCGGACTGGTCAGCCCCTCGGGGTACGAACCGCGCGCCAGGAGGTCGGCGGCCTCGGGCTTAAGGACGCCGGACTGCACGAGGCGCCCGCCGCGCAGCGACTCGCCGTGCGCGTCGAACAAAGCCCGGTGCCATTCGCCCACGGGCGGAGCGAAACCACGCTTGGGGCGTCTCAACACCCACTCGGGGAGCAGACCTTCGACCGCGCTCTTGAGCCACGCCTTGGGCGCGAGCCGCACGTCCGTCCGCGCCTTACGCAGCCCGACGACCGTCTCCACCAGCCGGCGGTCGAGGAGCGGCAGACGCATCTCGACCGAGGACGCCATCCCAAGACGGTCGCCCTGCGCGACGCCGTTCCCGCGCAGGTACGTGTCGCTCACGAGGCGCGTCAGAGCAACGTCAACCCTCGGCCACGGGAGCGGGAGCGTGAACAGGGAGGAAGGCGAGCCCTCTCTGAGCTGTTCGGCGAACGTCTCGCCGTAGAGAGAGCCGACGCCTTCGGCCGCCGCGCGGAAGTCTGGCGAGATGTCGTAGAAGACCAGCCGACCGGCGGGCGACGCGCGGTGCCCGCGCATGCGCCGCCAGCCGGAACGTGCGCCGCCGAGGTCGCGCGCCCACGCCGAAAGCCCCGCGCCCGAGAGCGCCGCGGGCGCGGCGGGCGCGAGGTAGCCGAGCGAGGCCATCAGGCCGCCGCCGTGCAGCGTCTCTTTCTCGAAGGATTCGAGCGCCGCGCGGCGCAGGTGCGGGTAGCCCCAGAACAACTCGTCGCCGCCCTGGCCTTGCAGCATGACGGGCACGCCCTCTTCACGCGCCTTGCGCATGACCACGTAATAGGCGTGCCCCGAGTAGTCGGCGACGGGGTCGTCCCGCCAGTAGTTCAGCTCGGGGAAGAAATCGACCACCTCTTCCGTCTCGACCTCGACCTCGTGGAAGGGGAGCCCGAGGTGACGCGCGAGGGCGGAGGCTTCGTCGCGCTCGTCGAGTCCCTCGGGGCGACCGGGATAGCCGACGCTGAAGGCGTGCAGCGCGCCGGGGCGTTGGCGCGCCGCGACGGCGGCGACGGCGCTTGAGTCGAGCCCGCCGCTCAGGGCGACGCCGACGGGCACGTCGGCGCGAGTAACGAGCGCGCCGACCTCCTCCAGTTGCTCGCGTATGAGCGCGGGCGCGTCGCCTTCGAGCGGCGGCGCGTCCTCCATGCGCCAGTAACAACGCTCCTCGACGCGCCACGGCTCGACCTTGACGACGAGCAGGTGCGCCGCGTCCAGCTTACGCACGCCCCTGACGGCCGTCCTCGGCTCGGGCACGTACTGGTAGTGAAAGTAGAGGTCAACCGACTCCGGGTCTAACTCGAACGGCACCTCGCCCGAGCGGAGCAGCGCCTTCATCTCCGAGGCGAAGAGCAGCCGCCCCTCGCGCTCGTACAGGTAGAGCGGCTTCTCGCCCAAAGGGTCGCGCGCCAGCACGAGCCGCCGCCGCGCGTCGTCCCAGAGGGCGAAGGCGAACATGCCCCGCAGGTGTTTGACGCAATCGACGCCGAACTCGGCGTAAGCGTGGAGGATGGCTTCGCAGTCGCTCCCCGTCCCGAAGCGGTGGCCTCGCGTTTCGAGCCGGCGGCGCAGTTCCACGTGGTTGTAGATTTCGCCGTTGGCGACGAGCGCGAGCGTGCGGTCTTCGTTGTAGAGTGGCTGACGGCCGCCGCCCAAGTCGATGATCGAGAGACGCCTCGACGCGAGGGCGACGTGCCGCGCGTCGAAGCCTCCGGAGTCGTCCGGCCCGCGGTGGACGAGCGCGCGGCTCATCGAAGCGACCTGCGCGCGGTCTGCTTGCGTGACGCCGTCCCTGCTGATGATGCCGCTAATGCCGCACATGCGCTCTTGCAGTCTATTTGCCGTGGAACCTGAACGTCAGCCCCACGGTCACGCCGAAGGGGAAGCCGGGCGTCGCGTGGATGCGCGCGGCCGGCTCTTCGCCCGGGCGCACGCGCGACTCGAAGAAGTTCTGCGTCTCGTAGTAACGCTTGTTGAAGAGGTTATCGACCGCGAGGTTGAAGTCTAAGTCGCGCCGGAGGCGTTTGCTGACGCCGAGGTCAACCACGTCGAGACCCGAGGCGCGGACGCCTGCGTCGAGCGGGTCGAGCCTGTAATTGCTCGTGTGGCGATAGCGGAGCGAGCCGCTGAAGCCGCGGTAATCGGAGAGCGTCAGGCCGGCGTTGGCGACGGTGTGCGGGGCGCTATCGACGTACTCGCGCGGCGACGTTCCGCGGTAGAAGGCGTTCATCACGCGGGTCAGGCCGCCGTTGAAAGATAGATGGCGAGTGACGCGAACCGAGTTCTTCAACTCGAAGCCGTAGGCGCGGCTCGGGCCGGCGAATTCGATGCTGCCATCGTCGGGGATGTAGACCTGTTGGTTGGAGTTGTCGATCAGGAACAGGTCGGCGCTCGCCGAGAAGCGCCCGAGGTTGTGCGACGTGCCGAGCTGGTAGAAGTCGGTCGTGGCGACGCGCGGGCTTTCGGGGCGCCGCACGACGCCGCGCGCGTCCTGGCTGCTGATGCCGCGCCCGTAGTTGAAGTGGACGGTCGCCGGGAACGTGTGAGAAGGCGTGTAAGCCAGCGACGCCTTCGGCTGCAAACGCCCCTCGCCCCGCGTTCCCGAGAAGGCGGGTCTCACGCGGTCTTCGACGTTGAAGCGGAAGTAGTCGTAGCGCAATCCCCCTTCGAGGTGCAGGTGCCCGTCGAAGAGGTCAACGGCCTGCTGCGCGTAGAGCCCCGTGTTCGTCACGCGCGCGCGGGCGCTGGTGAGCAGGAAGCAAGGGCTGTTGAATCTGTCGGGGAGACCGGGTTGGCCCGGGTTGTCCTCGAAGGGACAGGCCGCGGGGTCTGTGCGCGTCACGTCGGCGCGGCGCGGGTCGCGGCCGATTGAGGGGTAGAGGCCGACGTTGGTCTGGAACGCCTGAAGGTTTCCGCCGACGGTGAGGAGGGCGCGCGCGCCTTTGAGCGTGTGCGGCCGGACGTACTGCACGTTCGCGCCCTGCTGGAGGCGCGAGTCGTGCTGCTGTATCTCGTCGCCGAACTCGGGGTCGTTCAGATTGAAGGTAAAGTTCGACCACAGGTCGAAGAGCGAGCGCGTCAGGAAGCCGTCAACTTTGAAGAGGCCGCCGTCGTCAAACTCGCGGCGGTAGTAGACGGCGGCCGTCCCGCCGCGGACGCGCCCGCCGTTGTCCGGGTCGATGAAGCCGAACCGGTCGAGCCTTCCGGCGGCCACCTCGTCCAGAGGAATCTGACCCGAGGAGAAGAAGTCGTTGCGCCCCACGTTGAGCTTGAAGCCGAGCGCGGACTTGTCGCTCAGGTCGCGCGTGTAGTTGGCCGTCACGTTGTCGCGCCGGTAGCGCAAAGGGCTGACGAACGGCCCCGACGTGCGCGAGCCTTCGTAGGCGACGAAGGCGGCGCCGTTTTCGATGACGGGGCTGTAGGCGAGGAACGTGCGGAAGGTGTCGAACGAGCCGCCCTGCACGCGCGCCGTCAGCACGTCGGGCAGGGACTCGCGCGTGCGTATGTGCGCGACCCCGAGGCCGGAGAAGTCGCCGTACTGCGCGCTGAACGGGCCGTTGAGGATGTCCACCTGCTCGACCAGTTCGGGCGTCAGGCTCTTGAGCTGACCGAGATACCCCTGGCCGTGCCCCTGCGTGCCGAAGTTCTGCTGCACGTCGTCCACCAGCACCTTGAACCCGCCGAAGAGGCCGCCGTGATCCATGTTGAAGCCGAAGCGTCGCACTTCGAGCGACTTGCCGCCGCCCTCGTGCTGCCCGGCGTTGATGCCCGCGGCGAGCGTGTCGAAGAGCTGGTCGTCGCGCGAGAAGAGCGTGGTGCGGTAGACCTCCTCGTTGCGCCGCTCGACGCCCGGGTCGAGCGACGAGTCCACGATGACGATTGATTCGTGGATGGGCGGGACGACGTACTCGACCAGAAGCCGCAAGTTCTCGGCCGCCTCGCCCGCCGCGATGTGCCTGACGACGGGCGCCACGTTCTTGCCCGAGAGCCTCAACGTTAAAGCCCCTTCGGGGACGGCGAGCCGGAAGCCGCCCTC
>JBEVJD010000527.1:0-6582 GCA_040510435.1 Pyrinomonadaceae bacterium
ATCAAACGCAACAGCGCGCGGGGGGGCTGTCGGGGGGCCTCCGCCGTCCCCGAGGGCGCCTCCTGGGCGTGCGGTCGCTCGCCCAGTCCTGCCGGTCCTGCGAGCGGGAGGGGCCGGCTTCATCACATCACAGCCGTAGGAGGCGCTCTATTTCCTCTCCGGGAAGCCTGGAGAGAAGCCGATTCCCTATGGTCTCAACCGTACTCTGAGGCATAACGGATGTCCTCTCACTGTTCGCATTCGGATTATACACAATATGTGTGGTGGCGCACGGACGAGCTAGATCAGTTCGAGTACAGTACCGCATCTGTTCTTTCAGAATTCATCACCCGACATCAGGACTGGACCGCGAAACATCTCCTTATGCCGTCTGCTGGTTTCAAGCCGAGCTATAGTCTAAGGAGCGCGCCAGTTGACCATCAACTCTCGACCGCCGCCAACCCGGAACCAACTTCTTGCCGCCCCGCCGGCGAACATCTACAAGCATTTAATCTCCCAGCTCGCATACCTTTGCCTGCCTTTCGATGGAAGTCTTCCAAGAGGCCGGAGGACTCATCGAACATGCTCGGGTTGAGATGTCAAAGCCCCGGAGGGGAGTGCCTTCCTGCTCTCGATTTGGTGGCCGCACGGAATTGAACAGGAGTTGCCGGAAAACGGTTAGCCTGCGGCCCGGCCTTCGCCGAGAGTCGAGTTTGACTGGATAGGTTGCTCAGGGCGTAGTGAGATGGAAAAGATGCGGGCCACTGTGTTCCACGGCGTGAACGACATTCGTGTCGAGGAAGTCGAATGTCCGCGGGCGGGAGTCGGCGAAGCGGTCATCCGCGTCACTCTGACGACCGTCTGCGGAACCGACCTGTACATCGTCCGCGGCGAGTATCCGGTCGCCTGAGCCGTTAACCGTCCGACACCTCTTCACCGCGACGCCTGATCACGCTTCACAGACTCCCTCACAGGATGCATCAAGGTAGATTCGGTTACGCCGCCGGCATCAGCCGCGGCGGGCAGGTCGGAGTGTGTCTTCCGTGCGCGCCCGCGCCGGTTCATGGCACGTCCTCCGACGACAACGAGCGCCGACCACGAGTCGGCGTCGAAAGGAAGCAACATGCGACACGGGAGTCTTCCCAACCATCGTCTGGCGGTTTTGTTCTTCTGGTCAGTGGTACTGGCCCTGAGCATCGCCGCCGGCAACGTCCACGCGAGAGATATTCTTACAGACCCGCCGCCGCCGCTTCCGCAGCCGGCCCCGGTGCCACAAACGTCGCCGACGCCTGCCTGCGCCCGCAGGATCACGGCGAAGGTGGTCGCCTTCAATCAGGTCATCATGTTCAACCGCCTCGGCGCGCTCAACCCGAACGGGTTGATATACGCGCTGGAGCGTGACGTGGAGCCGGTCACTTCCACCAGCGGCCTCGTCGCCGGCAATGTGAAGCTGCGCGCCGACAAGCGGCCCCGGCCCATCGTGCTACGCATGAACGCAGGCGACTGCCTCATCATCACGTTTAAGAACCTCATCGTGCCCGGCACGGTCAACGACGCGCCCGGCACGGAGGACAACCCCGCGACGCCGACGGCCTCCGTCCACGTCGCCGGCCTCCAACTCGTCAACAGCATCGCGGACGACGGCTCGAACGTCGGGACGAACGCGAGCAGCCTTGTCGCGGTCAACGGCTCGGCCACCTACACTTTCTTCGCCGAGCGCGAAGGCAACCACCTCCTCTATTCGACCGCCGCGACGACCGGCGGCGAGGGCGACGGCGGCACGCTCGCCCACGGCCTCTTCGGGTCGGTCAACGTCGAGCCGGTGAACTCGCAGTGGTATCGCAGCCAGCTCACGGCCGTGGAGTTGGGCTACGCGACGAAGAAGAACGCCAGCGGCACGCCGCTGACGACCGCGGGCGGCCAGCCCCTCCTCGACTACGAGGCGAAGTACCCGGCCACGCACCCGAAGTTCCCGAATAAGCCCGTCGTCAACATCCTCGACGGGCTGGAGATTTTCCACTCCGACCTCAACGCGATCATCACCGGGCCGGGCCGCGGCAACTTCCCCGCCGGCACCTACCCGCCCATCACCAACCTCTCTTACAACCGCGAGCAGCCCTTCCGCGAGTTCACGGTCGTCTACCACGACGAGATCAAAGCCATCCAGGCCTTCCCGCAGTTCAACGAGAAGAAGTCTGACGGCACGCCGAACCCGCTCGCGCACACGCTGCACAGCGTCCGCGACGCCTTCGCCATCAACTACGGGACGGGCGGCGTCGGCAGCGAGATCATCGCCAACCGCCTCGGCATCGGCCCGATGGGCAAATGCAACGACTGCCTCTACGAAGAGTTCTTCCTCTCCGCCTGGACGGTCGGCGACCCGGCGATGGTCGTTGACCGCCCGGCCAGCACGCAGGTCAACGCCGCCGGAAATAAAATCGCCGGCTCGCTGCCCGCCACAAAGGTCTTCTTCCCCGACGACCCCTCGAACGTGCACCACTCGTACATCAACGACCACGTTAAAATGCGCGTCGTCCACGCCGGGCCGAAAGAGCATCACGTCCACCACCTGCACGCGCACCAGTGGCTGCGCACCCCGGACTCCGACAAGTCGAACTACCTCGACTCGCAGGCGTTCGGCCCCGGCTACGCGTTCACGGCCGAGATCGCGCACGGCGGCTCGGGCAACCTGAACAAGACGGTCGGCGACTCGATCTTCCACTGCCACTTCTACCCGCACTTCGCGCAAGGGATGTGGGAACTCTGGCGCACGCACGATGTCTTCGAGGCCGGCACGGCGATGGGCACGGACGGCCGCCCGACCTCGACCTCGCGCAAACTCCCCGATGCGGAGATCATAGCGGGCACGCCGATCCCAGCCATCGTCCCCGTCCCGACCATCGCCATGGCCCCGATGCCGACCGCGACGGTGCCTGGCTACCCCTTCTTCATCGCCGGCACCATCGGCCACCGCCCGCCGCACCCGCCGCTCGACACCGTCGACGACGGCGGCCTCCCCCGCCACGTCATCACCGGCGGCACGGTCGCGCACCACGAAGCGCACCTCCCCGCCTTCAGCTTCACCCTCGCCCGTCTCGACTTCGACAAGCACCTCGTGACGGCCTCCGCCCTCCAACTCCCCGAAGCGGGGACGACAGCCGAGAAGGCCGCGATGACCTACCACGGCCTACGTCAACACGCGAGCTTCACGCCCGAGGGGCTCGCCGCCAACTTCATCACCAACGGACTGCCGCGCAAGACCACGGGCAACCCGTCCGGCTCGCAGCCGGGCTCGCCCTACGCCGACCCCTGCGTTGACCGCAACGGCACGGCCGTCGGCACGGCGCGCACCTACAAGTCGGCCAACGTCCAGCTCGACCTGACCTTCAACAAGGCGGGCTGGCACTTCCCGCAGTCGCGCATCTCGACGCTGTGGGATGACGTGCGGCCCACGATCAACGGGACTCGGCCCGCCGAGCCGCTCTTCATCCGCGCACACTCCGGCGACTGCATCACCCTCCACCACACCAACCTCGTCCCGCGCGTCTACGTGCAGGACGACTTTCAGGTCAGAACGCCGACCGACGTGATGGGCCAGCACATCCACCTCGTCAAATTCGACGTGACCTCCTCGGACGGCTCCGGCAACGGCTGGAACTACGAGGACGGCACCTTCTCGCCGGGCGAAGTGCAGGAGCGCGTCAAGGCCATCCGCAAGTTCAACAACTGCACGGGCGTGTACTCCGGCGACCCGCGCGACGGCACCTTCACGTGCCCGAAGCTCAAGGAGCACACGAAACTCGGCCTCGCGGGCACAGACCAGGACGGCAACGGCCTGGATGACTGGCTCGGCGCGCAGACGACCATTCAACGCTGGTACGCCGACCCGGTGAAGGACAACGCCGGCGTTGACCGCACGCTCAACACCGTCTTCACGCACGACCACTTCGGCCCCTCGACACACCAGCAGGCCGGGCTCTACGCGGGCCTCGTCGTCGAGCGCCCGAACACGCAGTGGGTTCATTCAGAGACCGGCGCGGTGCTCGGCAACCGTACGAGTGACGGCGGCCCCACCAGTTGGCAGGCCAAGATTCACTTCCCGAACAGCCCTTCGGAGAGCTTCCGTGAGTTCCTGCTTGAGTTCGCCGACTTCCAGCTCGCCTACGAGAAGGGCGGCGGCATCAACGGCGCCGGACTCCCCGTCCCCGACCCGGCGAACGTCGTCAATCCGCCCGCGAAAGATGAGATCGGACTGCCCTTCCTCGTCGAGAAGGCCGCCATCTGTCCGGGAACTAACGTCGCGCCGCCGTGCCCCGAGGCGATCTCGGCGGCGGATGTGGGCACGATGAGCGTCAACTATCGCAACGAGCCGCTGGCGCTGCGACTCTACAACCCCAACACTCAAGCGCAGACGTTCGGGCGGCCCGGCGACCTCTCGCACGCCTACCGCTCGCTCACGAACCGGGCCATCCCGGAACTCAACTACCACCCGCTCCCGAAGCTGACGCACGGCGTAAGGCCGGGCGACCCGGCGACGCCGCTCCTGCGCGTCTTCGAGAACGACAAGGTGCGCATCCGCGTCCTCGTCGGCGCGCACGAGGAGGGGCACAACTTCGGCATGCACGGCCTGCGTTGGTTGGCCCAACCGTCTGACCCCAACTCCGGATTCCGCAACAACCAGATGATGGGCATCAGCGAGTGGTTCGACTTCGTCGTCCCGCCGCTGCCCGTCCTGACCGGCAACAAGACCGACTTCCTCTACACGCCCGGCGCGGCCACCGACGACCAGTGGAACGGCATCTGGGGCATCATCCGCGCCTACCGCGGCACGCAGGCCACCAACCCCGGTTGGCCCGTCCAGACCGAATCCGCGACCAGCACTGAAGAGGCACAGCTCGTCGAGCAGGGGGACGTGGCCGTGGTCGATGAAGACCCGACGACCGAGGGGCCGCTGGAGACGCTCTCCAGTAATCCCAGCGCGCAGGGCCCCGACGTGGCCGCCTTCGACCTCGACGCCTCGGCCACCAACGTTGACCCGACCATCACCTTTGAAGGCGCGTCCGGCGCGACGCCCTCGATGGAGCCCCCGCTCGTCATCAACAACGACGGGACTATTTCGCCGATGACTGAGGCCGGCGCCGAAGCCGGCTTCATCGGGCCGATCTCCGGCTCGAACGGCGTGCCCGTCTGCCCGCAGAACGCGGTGCGACGCCCCATCAGCGTGACCGCCGTCAGCGCGCAAAAGGCGCTGCCGCAGGGCACGCTCGTCTACAACAGTCGTAACGGCTTCGGCGGCAAGCTCCACGACCCGACCGCCATCCTCTACGTCCGCACCAACGACCTCGACGCCTTCGACCGGCTCAAACCGGGAGTCCCCGTCGAGCCGCTCGTCATCCGCGCGCGGGCGGGCGAGTGCATCCTGCTCACGCTCCGCAACCGCCTGCCCGACAACCTGCCCGACCTCGCCGGCTTCAACACGCTGCCGATGCTCGTCGAGCGCTTCAACGCCAACCAGGTGCGGCCCTCGAAGTACGTCGGCCTCCACCCGCAACTGCTGCGCTACGACGTGCGCGTGCACGACGGCGTCAACGTCGGGCTCAACCCCGACAAGGTCGTCGCCCCGAACGGCCAGATCACGTATACGTGGTTCGCGGGCGACATCGTCAACAAGAGCGGCTTCATCGTGGGCCGTCCCATCGAGTTCGGCGCGACGGCGCTCTCGTCGTCCGACCCCATCAAGCACGCCAGCAAGGGCGCCATCGGCGCGCTCATCATCGAACCGGCGGCGGCGACCTGGACGCTCGACAGCACGTCGCGCGCTTCGGCCACTGTCACCAACGCGGGCACGAGCTTCCGCGAGTTCGTCCTGCTCTACCAGAACGACCTCAACCTGCGGATGGCGAAGAACGTGGCCGCCCCGCCGGTGGAGGAAGAGCTGACGGGCTTCACCGACTTCCCGAGCGACCCGACCGCCCTTAACCCCGAGGCTTCCGTCGCCGTCGCGGGCACGACCTACGGCAACGGCGGCACGGACGCCGCCTTCGTCAACGCCTCGACGGGCAAGAACACGGGCTTCCCCGTGCCGAACCTCGCCGAGGCCGAGGACGCCGAGGACTCCGGCCAGAAGGCTTTCAACTACCGCACCGAGCCGCTCTGGAACCGGATGAACTTCGCGCCCAACGCGCTCCTGAATGTCACCAACGACAAGAACTTCACCAACTCGCTCTCGAACACGCAGGTCGGCGGCGACCCCGTCACGCCCATCTTCCGCGCGCAGCCGGGTCAGGCGACCCGTCACCGCACGGTGATGCCGGGGGGCCACCCGCGCAACGAGACCTTCATGCTCCACGGCCACATCTGGGAGGACGAGCCGTACACGGCCAACTCGACGGTCATCGGCTCGCGCGCGGTCTCGGAGTGGAAGGGCTCGCAGTACGGCATCGGCCCGCAAAGCCACTTCGACGTTCTGCCCAAAAACGGGGCTGGCGGCAAGTACCGGGTGCAGGGCGATTACCTGTTCCGCACCTTCCACTCGTTCGCCTTCGACGGCGGGATGTGGGGACTCTTCCGCGTGAAGAGTGTCGCGCTCCCGACGCAGGTTCC
>JBEVJD010000528.1:0-8007 GCA_040510435.1 Pyrinomonadaceae bacterium
CTACACGCCCGACCCCGACTCGCACTTCGCCACGCCCGCGGACGTGATGACGATCAAGTTCTAAAAACAGAACCGCGAGCGGTTGCGAGCGGGTCGGGGCGACATCTTGAACTTTATTTGATGTCGCCCCGACCCGCTCGCTACCGCTCGCGGTTCTGTTTTTAGAACTTGATCGTCTTCACGTCCGCGGGCTTGGCGAAGAGCGAGTCGGGGACGGGCTTGTTGAACTCGACGGTTTCGTAGTTGACGCGGCTCGACTGGACACCGGCGCGGTAGTGGTCGATGACGAAGGGGAAGCGCGCGCCCTCGATGTTGATGAACTGCGCGTAGCGATCCTCCTCCTCGACGCGCTCGCCGTCCTCGCCCGGCCGCTTGTAGCTGACCTTCGCGGGCAGGCCCTCGCGCGCGTCGAACTCGAACTCGGCCTCGAAGCCGTCGGGGTAGGTAACGCGCACGACCTCGTTGCGGCGCGCGAGCCCCGCCTCGCGCCGTCCGACGTAGGCGAGGCTCGCGCCCTCGGAGCGCCACCAGCCGCGCGGCAGGTTGTCAATGCTCGTCCGCATCGCCGTGCGGAAGTTCTCGACCTGTTCGGGCGTCACGTCCGAAAGCTTCTTCGCCTTGGCCTCGAAGACCCAGCCGGTGTCGCCCGTGTTCACCTGTAGGAACTGGACGCCCGCCCCCTTGAACTCCGTCCGCTCGCGGTCGGGGAAGACGAGGTAGTCGCGGAAGGTCGTGGGGAGTCCCGACTGCCCATCGCGGAACGGCGTGAAGTTGCCCTTCGAGACGACCGACTTGACGCCGAGGTAGGCCGGCCCGCCCAACGCCTCGACCGCACGCGCGACGACGGCCAGAGCCTTCTCGTCAACCTTGGGAGCCGGCGCCTTCTGGTCGGACTTGGTCGCCTGCGACTTCGCGCCGTCCTGCGCGCGCGAAGAGTTGGAGGTGAAGAGTAGGGGCGCCGCGAGACACGACAGCGCGAAGAGGTACAGCGTCTTTCTCATACGCGAATTTATAAACGCGCCCGGGGAGGTAAGGCAAACGCCGGGGGGGCGCCGGGCGGGCTAAAAGGAGAGGGCTTCGACTTTTGTCGAAGCCCTCTCACTTGCGGACGTGCTGTCAGCCGCGCCTGGGAAGTGCGCGGCCGTCAAAAGGCAGGCTTATGCTTCATCCAAAGCCTTCTCGAAGACGGCGGCCTCCGCCTTGACGACGACCTCGCCGTCCACCACGTCGGCGGTGAAGCTCGAAGCCTCCTTCCACATCGCGGTGATGGGGAGCTTGACCTTCTCGTCGATGTGGCGCTTGAGGAAGCGCGCGCCGTAGGCCGGGCTGTAGCCCTTCTCCGTCAGCAGGTCGAGCGCTTCCGCAGTGACCCGGCAGTCCTTGCCCTGCTGCTCCATCTGGCGGCAGAGCTTGCCGGTGTAAATCTTCGCGATGTCGCGCACCTCGTCCATCGTCAGCGGCGAGAAGATGACGATCTCGTCGATGCGGTTGCGGAACTCGGGCGAGAAACGATTCTCGGCCGCCTTCATCACGTCGCCCCTGATCGCCTTCATGTCGCCGAGGGTCTTCGCGCCGAACCCGAACGGCTTCTCGTACTTCTTGAAGTTCTCCGAGCCGAGGTTCGAGGTCATGATGATGATCGCGTCGCTGAGATAAACTTTCTTTCCGCGGCCGTCCGTCAGCCAGCCCTCGTCGAAGGCTTGCAGGAAGAGGTTCATCAGGGTCGGCGAAGCCTTCTCGACCTCGTCGAGCAGGAGAACCGTGTAGGGGTTCTCGCGCAACTGCTCGGTGAGCACGCCGCCGCGCTCGCTGCCCACGATGCCGCGGGGCATGCCGATCAGCTTCTCGATGCCGATGGTGCCGTCTTGATACTCGCTCATATCAATACGCACCATCTTCTCTTCGTCGCCGAACATGAACTCGGCGACGGCCTTCGCCAGCTCGGTCTTGCCGACGCCCGTCGGGCCGAGGAAGAGGAGCACGCCGTCGGGCTTGTAGTGCGACTCCTTGAGCGGGCCCTTGTTCAGGCGCAGGCGTTGCGCGACGGCGCGGATGGCGTCCTTCTGGCCGATGACGCGGCGGCCCAAGTCCTCCTCCATCGCGGAGAAGCGGTCGTTGGTGTCGCGGTAGATCATGTCGCGCGGGATGCGCGACTCCTGCGAGATGACATCAATGATGTGCTCCGGCTTGACGACCATCGTGTCCGGCTCGTTGATCTCGACCTTGACGGCCGCCGTGTCGAGCCAGCCGATGGCCTTGTCCGGCAGGTGCAGATTCCTGATGTACTTCGGCGCCATCTCCAGCGCCGTGTTGATGGCGTCGTCCGAGATGGTGACCGAGTAGTTGCGCTCAAGCCTGGGCCGCAGGCCGAACAGAATCTCGCGCGTCTCGGCGATGGTCGGCTCGTCCACCTTGACGAGGCGGAAGCGGCGCGCGAGCGCCTCGTCCTCGCCGATGTACTCCTTGTACTCGGTGATGGTCGTCGCGCCGACGATGCGCATCTCGCCGCGCGCGAGCGCGGTCTTGAACATGTTGGCGGCGTCCGAGGACGTGCCGAGCGCGGCGCCCGCGCCGATGATGGTGTGCGCCTCGTCGATGAAGAGGATGAGGTTGTCGCGCTCCTTCACCTCGTCGATGATGCCCTTGATGCGCTCCTCGAACATGCCGCGCAGCATCGTGCCGGCGACCAGTCCGCCCATCTGCAACTGCACGACGTGCGTGCCGCGCAGGCGCGGCGGAACCTTCTCGGGTTCGAGTTCGATGAGGCGCGCCAGTCCTTCCACCACCGCCGTCTTGCCGACGCCCGGCTCGCCGACGAGCATCGGCGAGTTGGCGCGTTCGCGGTGGCAGAGGATTTCGATCATCTGCTGAATCTCGCGCTCGCGGCCGATGGTCGGCGGCAGCTTGTCGGCGCGCGCCAGACGGTTCAGCGAGACGCCGAAGTGCTTCAGGTACGGCGGCAGCTCGAACTTCTTCTTGTACTCTTCTTCTTGCTGCTCGCGCGTGCGGACGCGTGCGCGCACCTGCTCGACGACGGTCTCGGGGTTGGAGCCCAGAGAGCGCAGCACGGCCATCAGCGCGCTGTTCTCGTCCTGCGAGAAGGCCATGAAGAGGTCGGTGGCCTCGATGGTCTTTCTGCCCTGCGCGCGCGCGCGCTCCATCGAGCGCTTGAAAAGCTCGATGGTCTCGGGCGCGATGCGGATGCCCTTGTTGACGTTCTGATAGCGTGCATTCTCAAGTCGCTTTTCAACCAGCACCTTCACCGAACGGGGGTCGAGCGAGAGGTCTCGCATGGTCGAGTTGAAGAGGTCTGCCTCCTCGACGGCGAGCCCGTTGAGAATGTGTTCCACCGCAATGTAGTTTTGGTCACGGTGGCGCGACTCCTGCACGGCGTGCTCAAGTACGCGCTGCCCGCTTTCGGCGAAACGGTCTTTGTAAGTTCCCAGGTCTATCATTACTTTTCCTTCTGTCGAGCCGCGGGGGGAGTCACGAGGCAACCTCCGCAGGGGCTCGAAAACATCAGCCTTAAAAAAAATCTGGACGGCGGGCGGCTGGGTCTCCTTCGGGGCATTCAAAGCCGAAACAGTTTCGCCAAACCTACCCGTCGTCCGGCTTCTGTTAGATGCCTGGCTCGGATGGCCCGTTGCGCTTTGTCGCGCTTCCGGACATTCGAACTATAGCACACCGGCGCGTTGCAAATTGAAGACCGTGAAAAACCGTGAACCGTAAACCGTAAACCGTGACAAGATACAAACACCATCCTTCTCGTCACGGTTTACGGTTTACGGTTCACGGCTTACGGTTGACGCCTCTTAGAAGTCGCCGTAGTCTTCGCCCCCGTGCATCGGCGGCGTGGCCGCCCTCTTCGGCTCGGGCGCGTCGGTGACGGCGGCGTCCGTGGTGAGCAGCAGCCCCGCGATGGAGGCCGCGTTCTGCAACGCCGTGCGGACGACCTTCGTCGGGTCGATGATGCCCGCCTTGACGAGGTCTTCGAACTTGCCCGTCGCGGCGTTGTAGCCGACCGCGCCCTTCGACTCCTCGATCTTGCCGATGACGACGGCGCCCTCCATCCCCGCGTTCTCCGCGATGCGGCGCAGCGGCTCCTGCATCGCGCGCTGGATGAGGCGCACGCCCGTCAGCACGTCGCCCTCCACTTCGAGCTTCTCAAGCGCCTTCGCCGCGCGCACGAGCGCGACCCCGCCGCCCGGGACGATGCCCTCCTGCGCGGCGGCGCGCGTCGCGTTGACGGCGTCCTCGACGCGCATCTTCTTCTCCTTCATCTCCGTCTCGGTCGCCGCGCCCACGCGGATGACGGCGACGCCGCCGGCGAGCTTCGCCAGACGCTCCTGCAACTTCTCGCGGTCGTAGTCGGAGGTCGTCTCCTCAATCTGGTGGCGGATGGTGGCGACGCGCCCCTCGGTTGCGCGGCGGTCGCCCGCGCCCTCGACGACGGTCGTGTTCTCCTTGTCCACGATGATGCGCTTGGCGCGGCCGAGGTCTTCGACGGTGACCGACTCCAACTTGATGCCGAGGTCTTCCGTGATGACGCGCCCGCCGGTAAGAGTCGCGATGTCTTCGAGGATGGCCTTGCGGCGGTCGCCGAACGCGGGCGCCTTCACCGCGCAGACCTTGATGGTGCCGCGCAGGCGGTTGACGACGAGCGTGGCGAGCGCGTCGCCCTCCACGTCCTCCGCGATGATGAGGAGCTGCCGGCCCTGGTTCGCCACCTGTTCGAGCAGCGGCAGCAGGTCGCGCATGGCCGAAATCTTCTTCTCGTGGATGAGGATGAAGGGGTCTTCGAGCACGCACTCCATGCGGTCGGGGTTGGTGACGAAGTAGGGGCTCAGGTAGCCGCGGTCGAACTGCATGCCCTCGACGAGGTCGAGTTCGGTCTGCATCGACTTCGACTCCTCGACCGTGACGACGCCGTCCTTGCCGACCCTGTCCATCGCCTCGGCGATCAGCTCGCCGATCTCGCGGTCGTTGTTGGCCGAGACCGCCGCGACGTTCGCCAGCTCGTCCTTGCCCTTGACGTTCTTCGAGAGCTTTTCGAGTTCCGCGGTGGCCGCCTCGACGCCGAGCTGGATGCCGCGCTGCAAGGACATCGGGTTGGCGCCGGCCGTGACGTTCTTGACGCCCTCGCGGAAGATGGCCTGCGCGAGCACGGTGGCGGTCGTGGTGCCGTCGCCCGCGATGTCGTTGGTCTTGGTGGCGACCTCCTTGACCATCTGCGCGCCCATGTTCTCGTACTTGTCTTTAAGCTCGATCTCCTTGGCGACCGTCACGCCGTCCTTCGTGATGACGGGCGAGCCGAACTTCTTGCCGAGCACGACGTTCCGGCCCTTCGGCCCCAGGGTCACGCGCACCGCGTTCGCCAGGACGTTGACACCCTTCAGCATCGCGCTCCGCGCCTCTTCCCTGAACTTCAAATCCTTCGCTGCCACTTTTGGTTTCTCCTGAGAAATGTTGACCGTCAGTTAGTCTGATTTTATGAACTGTTACGCGCCCGCGCTCTCGCTCTTCGCGCGACCCACTTGCACGCGCGCGGGGCGGAGCAGTTGGTTGCCGAGCCGGTAGCCGCGGCCGTACTGCGCGATGACCTGGCCGTCGAGTTCGGGCTCGACCTCGACAGTGTCCACGGCTTCGTGCAGCTCGGGGTCGAAGGCTTGGGCCAGCGCCTCTATCGGTTCCGCGCCGATCTGCGTGAGCACGTTCTCGAAGCCGCTGAGGGTGCCGCGCAGGCCGCCCAGGAGAGCATTCTGCGGGCCGCCCGCTTCGGCCGCCTCGACGGCGCGTTGCAGGTTGTCGATGACGGGCAGCAGCGCGGAGATGAACGCGGCCTTCTCGCGCGCGACGCGCTCGTCGGCGTTGCGCGCGAGGCGCTGGCGCAACTCGTCCGTCTCGCGCTTGAGTTCGGCCTTCACCTGCTCGAAGCGCGCCTGCACGTCCGCCGTCTTCTGCTCGGCCTCGCGCGTGCGCGCCTCAAGCTCTTCGACGTAGGAGGGCTTCACGCTCGGCGCCTCTTCCGCGGCCGGCTCCCGCGCCTCGCCCTCCTCCTCCTCGCCGAGGCGGATGCGGCGGCGGTCATTGAAGCGAACCTTCGGCGCCTCTTCTTCCGTGCCCAGCTCCTCCGGCCAATCCTTCTCGGCCGACTCCTTATCTGCCATATCTCGCTTCTTACTCCCCCTGCGGAATAGTCTCATTGGCGTAAATCGTAAATGGTAAATCGTAAATAGGAAAGGCGCCGCGCGGCGCGCGGCTACTACTCACGACTTACGATTCACCACCTGCGCCCCTCTCACTTCACGTCTATCTTCAGCCGGCGCCCCTGCCGCTCGTCGCGCTTGGGCAGGTGGAGGAGGAGCACGCCGTCCTTGTAGTCGGCCGAGATCGACGCGCGGTCTACCGCGTCGGGCAAGGAGAAGGTGCGCACGAAGCGACCCTGCGGCCGCTCGGTGCGGCGCGCGTGCAAGCCCTCCTGCCCCTTGCGCTCGCCGCGGATGACGAGGCGGCCGTCGTCGAGTGAAACGTCCAGCCCCTCGCGGTTGATGCCGGGCAGGTCGAGCACGAGCAGGTACTCGCCCTCGTCCTCGTACACGTCGGCCGCCGGAATCCAGTCGGCGCGCTCGATCTCGCCCTCCTCCTCGCGCGCGGGCTCGCGCCGGTCGGCCGCCTCCTCGAACAGGCGGTTCATCCTGTCCTGCAAAGTGAAGAGGTCGCGCGGGTCGAATCTATGATGCCTCATCTGTTCCATCCTCCGGATGGGGTGTTGGGTTCTGGGTGTTAGATGTTGGGTTCTGGGTGTTGGGTGTTGGGTAAGAACCGAGTCGTAACCAGCACCTAAAACCTAAAATCCAACACCCAACACCCCGCTTACGCGTTCGCAGCCTCGGTCGCGGCGTCGCCGCCGTCGGGCATGAACTGCATCTGGTCGCCGTCGGCCGAGACGCGCACGGTCTGGCCGGGCAGAATCTCGCCGCGCAGGAGTTTTGACGCGAGCGGGTTCTGGATGAGCGTCTGGATCGCGCGCTTCAAGGGGCGCGCGCCGTAGAGCGGGTCGTAGCCCTCGCGCGAGAGCAGCGCGCGCGCCGAGTCGTCGAGCACGAGGTGCATGTCGCGCTCGGCCAGCAGGCGGCGCAGGCGTTCGAGCTGTATCTCGATGATGTCGCCGATCTGCTCGCGCGTGAGCTGGTGGAAGATGACGATGTCGTCCACGCGGTTCAGGAACTCGGGCTTGAAGTTCTCGCGCAGCACTTCGAGCACGGCCTCGCGCACCTGCTTCTCGTCGTCCGCGACGGCCTGTATCTCGCGGCTCCCGAGGTTCGAGGTCATAATCAGCACGGTGTTCTTGAAGTCAACCGTGCGCCCCTTCGAGTCGGTCAGGCGGCCGTCGTCGAGAATCTGCAAGAGGATGTTGAAGACATCCGGGTGCGCCTTCTCGATCTCGTCGAGCAGGACGACCGAATAGGGCTTCCGGCGCACCTTCTCGGTGAGCTGCCCGCCCTCTTCGTAGCCGACGTACCCCGGCGGGGCGCCCACCAGGCGCGAGACCGCGAACTTCTCCATGTACTCCGACATGTCGACCCGGATCAGCGCCTGGGGATCCGCGAAGAGGAACTGGGCCAGCGCCCGGGCCAGCTCGGTCTTCCCGACGCCAGTAGGCCCGGAGAAGATGAACGAGCCGATCGGACGGCGGGGATCCTTGAGCCCCGCACGGGACCGCCGGATGGCCCGCGACACCGCGGCGATGGCCTCTTCCTGCCCGACCACCGACTTGTGGATCTCCTCCTCCATCCGGAGGAGCCGGGCGGTCTCCTGCTCCTGAAGCCGGGTGAGCGGAATCCCGGTCCAGCGGGAGACGATGAAGCCGATCTCTTCCTCGCCGATCACCGGGCGCCGGCTCTGTCGATCCCGCTCCCACTCTTCCTGCTTGAGCCGGATCTTATTCTGGAGATCCCGCTCCGAATCCCGGAGTGCCGCGGCGCGTTCGAAGTTCTGGTCGCGGAC
>JBEVJD010000529.1:0-16193 GCA_040510435.1 Pyrinomonadaceae bacterium
GTTCAGTTTCCGTCTCTCGTCTCACTCGTTTAAGGCTTCGTCTCCGGCTCTGTTATTATAGCCGCGCCCGGGCCGGAGCGCGCCTCACGGCGCATGTTTCGTGCTCTCGGATTGACCTCGCGACGGAGTTGAAGGGTTGTCACTGGAGTTCGCCATCGAGTACCCGTGTGCGCTGCGTGCGCGCTATGACGAGGAGCACCTGCGCGCCTGGGGGCGGCTGGGGAGTCTCCACACGCGCCTGACGACGGGCGAGCACGTCGCGCCGTCGGAGGAGAAGGTGCGCTTCGTCGAGCGCGCCGCCGACGAGATCGAGCGCATGAAGACCGAGACGGTCATCTGCGCCCGCTGCCCCGCGCGCCTGCCCACGGAGGCGGCCGGCGAGGGCGAGCCGGTGGGCTGTTTGGGTCGCGTCACCTACCCCGTCGAGGCGCAGTTCGAAAAGTTCCTCGCCGACCGCGTCCAGTTAGCCCTGGACACCGTGGACGAGCAGGACTGGCCGCGACTGCTGAAGGTGCTTTTAGATAACGACTCGCCCTTCGACGGCGAGGGCACGAAGTCTCTGCGCGCGGTGACGACCTCGAACGGGCTGCGCTTCTTCGAGCTGCGACTGCCCATCCGGCTCGCGCGCCAGGGCTCGCACCTGACGACCGACCACCTCTTCGACGCGCTCGCCGGCTTCACCTCCGAGGACGCCGCGCGCACCACCTACACGCGCGAGCTGCCGCTCTCGGCCGCCGCCGACTACTACGACTTCCTCGACCTCGTCCTGCGCCTCGACCTCTCCGAAGCCGAGCGCCAGCGCGTCCGCACGCGCAGCCGCAACTACCAACAGTTCCTCCGCCTCCTCGCCGCCCTCGAAGTCGCCGAATCTTTGCGCACGCGGGTACTGATGGACTGAAGCCCCGTTGGGGGCTCAATGTTTATAGCTCAAGTCCGTTACTAATTTCCCCGAGCCCCGTCAGGGGCGACATGTCACATGTCGCCCCTGACGGGGCTCGGGGATCGATTAGAACGTTCCGGCTATAAACATTGAGCCCTCACGGGGCTTCTCAGGCAGGCTCTCACTACTCTTCACCCTCATGCTTGTCCTCGTCCATCTGCCTCAGCGTGTCGAGGATGAGGTTGGTGTTGGAGAGCGCCTGGATGCGGACGGGGAATTCGTTCCGGGACTTGGCGAAGTCGAAGCCGCCGGAGGTGACTTCGACGAGGAGGCGGAAGGCGAGCGTGCCGCGCGCCTCGGCGCACTCGGCGTCCACGATGCGGCCGTCGTTGAAGAGGACGCGGCCACGGCGGTCGGGGCCCTCGATGGCGAGCGCGCCCGTCAGGCGCGAGTTCTCCAAGACCTGCATGGCGTCGAAGATGCTGACGGTCGAGAGGTCGCCCGCGAAGGTGACGGGGCGCGGCGCCGAGCGGGGCGCCGGGGCTTGCGGCGGCGCGGCGTGTTGGAGGTCGGGGCGGCGCGCGCGGCGGATGGCTTCGAGCCCGGGCGCGATGTTGAGGCGCGGGTCGATGTGCTTGGCTTCGAGCAGGCGCTCGTGCGCGGCGTCGAAGTTCTCGCGGCCGATGTAGAGGTTGACGAGCACGAGGCACTGGCGCGCGGCCTCTGCCGGAACCCCGTGCGAGAAGGCGATCTCGCGCAGCTTCTCGCGCAGGACGATGGAGCGCGGCTGGTGCGCGATGGCCTCCTGCAAGCGATCGACGGCGCGCTGCGGCGCCTTGTACTTGACGAAGAGGTCTGCGTCGAGCAGCGCCGCCTCGACACTCTCTTCCAGACTCTTCGGCTTTTCGCGCTCACTCATCCGGTTAACCCAAGGCGCCCCCAAAATTCACCGCTGCCCGAGTTTATCACAGCGACCATCCGGCACGTCCCCGACACGATTTCGTGTGCGCGCCCCGCCGCGCTCAGGCGAAATGCATCATTCCTTCTGTGCGCGCGCGTACGCACCACGCGTCACACCTCAACCTGTGTCTTAAACGCCGACCCCTAAATTAACTTTTTCGACCCCGCCGGAGTCCGCTTCGGCACCCTGCGGCTGCATCCGCGCGCGCCTGTTGCACGCGGGAAACATGGCACGGCGCGTGCACATGAAAACGCGTCCGTCAGCCCCCGACAAGTAGTCCGAAGCCGCATCCAGGAAGGCGCAGTCAGCTCCGGGAAGCGGCCGGACGAGTCTCCCCAACCAGGAGGGTTTTGCTGATGAGTATTCTGTCGATTCAGGATGATTTGTCGCTGGAGAGTTTGACGCCGACGCTGCGGCTGGTGAACTCCGACTGGGACGCGTCCGTCCGGCGACTCTGCGCGGGCTTGCGCGCCGAAGGGTCGCGCAGCGACGCCGAGGCCGACGGCGTGCGCGCGCTCGTCGGGCGTCTCAAGCGGACGCGCCCCTCGACCTACAACCACTGCGTCCGCACCGCGCGCTTCGCGCGACGGGTCGGCGTCGCCTTCGGCCTCGACGAGCCGCGCCTGCGGCAGCTCTCGCTGACGGCGATGATGCACGACATCGGCAAGATACTCGTCCCCGAGTCCATCCTGAGCCGGCCGCGCAGACCCACGCGCTTCGAGCGCTTCGTGCTGAACCTGCACCCGAACTTCGGCGCGCTGCTGGCCTCCTACTACGGGCTGACGGCCGAGCTGCGCATACGCACGCAGCACCACCACGAGCGCTGGGACGGGCGCGGCTACCCGCACCGCCTCGGCGGCGAAGACATCCCTTTGATGGCGCGCGTCGTCCAAGTGGCAGACACCTTCGACGCGATGGTCGAGCAGCGCGAGTACAACACTCCGCGCACCATCGACGAGGCCGTCGCCGAGCTGCGACGCGAGTCGCGCAGGCAGTTCGACCCGCGCGTGGTCGAAGCTTTCCTCGACACTCTCCCGAAGGAGTGAGTTACCCCGTGAACAACTGGATGAGGCGCCGCATCGAACGCTCCCGCGCGCGCTGCGAGAAGGCCGCGACGAACAACAAGTCTGACAAAGAGCAGGGGTCGCCGGAGAAGCAGTCGAAGCTCTCCGGCGTCGCCCCGCTTGAGTCAGGCGCGAAGGACAACTAACCACAGACGGATGCAGCCGACTGCGATTTAAAAGCTGTGCCGCTGCGTCTCTGTGGTTAGTCCATCTCACCAACGCCCGCCCGCGCCGGTGTAGTCACCGGCCTCCGCCGTCAACCCCGCTCGAACCCGGGCGCCGCGAAAGCTCGTGTGTCCGTTACCGGACGACGCGCCGACGCGCGGTTGCGCGCCCGCCCCGAATTTGTTATACCAACTCGGCCCCTCCGAAGTGTTTTTAAGATAGCTGGCATCTTTTTTCGGTACTCACGTCCAAAGCAGCAGCAGAGTCGTTCCGACTCTTTGGCCCACAATCGGGGAATACCCTCGCACCACACTCGGAGGAGTCTCTAACGAATGAAACGTAAACTGATCTTCGCGGCGTCGCTCGCCGTCTTGATTGCGACGCTCGCCATCGGCAGCTCCCGGGCGCAAAACCCTTCCGACGCCGCCATCGAAAACGCCAACGAAAACGCCGCTTTTCTCCAGTGCGGCACCAAAGAGCCGACCGAGAATGAGAAGAAGCTGATTGAGAAGAACTCGAAGCGGATGCGCGACCTGAAGGTCGCCGCCAACCCCGCGGCGGCGCTCGAAAGGACGGCCGGCTCCGTCACGATCAACGTCTACTTCCACGTCGTCACCAACAAGAAGGGCGCGGGCAACGTCTCGGACGCGGCGATTGCGAATCAGATCGCGGTGCTCAACCAAGCATACTCGGGCGCCACGGGCGGGGCCAACACGCCCTTCCGGTTCAACCTCGTCAGCATCAACCGCACCAAGAACGACAAGTGGTACACGGCCGTCATCGGGTCGCGGAACGAGCGCGACATGAAGAACGCCCTGCACCAGGGCGACGCCTCCGACCTGAACTTCTACACCAACGGCATGGGGCAGGGACTGCTCGGCTGGGCCGCCTTCCCCTGGGAGTACGCGGGCGCACCGACGATGGACGGCGTCGTCTGCCACTTCGCGACGCTGCCCGGCGGCACCTACGCGCCCTACAACCTCGGCGACACGGCGACGCACGAGGTCGGCCACTGGCTGGGGCTCTACCACACGTTCCAGGGCGGCTGCACGGTGACGAACGACGAGGTGTCGGACACGAACGCGCAGGCGTCTTCCACCAGCGGTTGCCCCGCGGGGCGCGACTCGTGCCAGATCGACGGCCCCGGCCGCCTCGACCCCATCGAGAACTTCATGGACTACAGCACGGACTCGTGCATGTTCCTCTTCACGGCGGGGCAGTCCGCCCGCATGGACGACAAGCACTCGGTCTACAGATTCTAAACGGGGAGGCGGCAAACCCCTCCACCGCGTAAACCTTGAAGGGCGCTCGCTCGTGGGCGCCCTTCTTTATTAAAATGGCATCGAAGGATTTTATGAACTACTTCTCGTTAAGCGCCGGGGTCTTGTTACTGGCCGCGCTCTTCGCGTGCGGCGCGGGCGCGCGGAGTCAGGAGGACTCCACAGCGGCCATGAGAACTACACAGAATCAGCAGACACCCGTGCCCCGCGCCGAGCCGACGCCGCGGGCCGACGGTGTCAGGCTCGTCACGGCCGAGGAGCTGAGCCGCCTCATTGAGCGAGAGGGCGCGGTCGCACTCGACGTGCGCGGCAGCGTCGAGTTCGACATGAGCCACATCAAAGGCGCGCGCCCAATGCCGCTGGGGCTCATCGCCACCCGCGCGTCGGAGTTGCCGAAAGACAAGTTGATCGTCCCCTACTGCGCCTGCTCGGCGGAACAGATCAGCGCGCGCGCGGTGCAGGAGTTGAAGAAGCAGGGTTTCGAGAACACGGCGGCGCTCGTCGGCGGCATGGACGCGTGGGTGGAGGCGGGACTGCCCGTCGAAGGCACGAACGTTACGTCGCAGCCCGCGCAGACCCCGCGCCCGTCGGGCGGCGAACGGGGCGGCCAGCGCGGCGGCCGAGTGGCCCCGCCCGCGGGACTCAAGTGCGACCTCAACGACCTCACGCTCTACGACGGCGAGGTCGTCAGGTACGAGCGCAAGCACGGCAGCACACACCTGCGCATCAACACCAACTTCGACACGACGGAAGAGGTGACGCTCGAACACCCCGGGACGGACGACCCCTCGAATCTCTTCCTTATCAACACCGAGCCCTTCAAGCCATCCGACTGGGCGAAGATTGAGCGCGCGAAGCGCAAGCTGCGTCCGGGCATGCGCGCCAACGTCTGGGTCTGTATCGGCAACCCTTCGATCCAGCCCGTGGTGGACTGGCGCCCCGACGACACCGGCGCTTACCCTCGCAGCAGATAGACGGCCGACCTTCACTCCCTCTCAAAAATCAAGACGCACGCCGACCCTCAACGAACGCGGGCGCAGCGTCCGCGTCGGCACAAGGAAGGTGTCGGCGAAGGCGCGGCGCTGCTCTGCGGTCGCAGTGGGGCGCAGCGCGTTGAAGTTGATGAACTCCGCGCCGAAGGTGTAGACGGTCTTGTTGAGCAGGTTGTCAACCTCGACCGCGGGGCGCAGGCGCGCGCGTTCGCCCGCGCGGAACTCGCGCTCGACGTTGAGATTGAAGGCGAAGAGGGCGGGGCCCGTGCCGGCGTTGCGCGGGAGGTTGCCGGTCTGACCCACGGCCGGGAGCCGGAAGGCTTCCAAGAGGCGCGGGTCGAGCGGCTCGCCGGGGCGCCGCCAGCGAATGAGGCGCGGGTCGCCTTCGAACGAGGGCCGGTCGTTGGACACGTCGTGGAGGTTGCGGTCGGCGCCGCCGAGGCTCAGGTTGAAGGGCGCGCCCGAGGCGAGCCGCAGCACGGCCGCGAGCTTGAGCCGACCCAGCGCGCGCGGCGCGTCGAGCGTGGCGGCGAGGACGAAGCGTTGGCGGCGGTCGAGCAGGCTGCGCGCACGCTCCGCGCGGAAGTCGCCGACGCGCAGCGCGCTCGAAGTGTTCACCACGCCGTCGTCTATCAAACGCGACAGAGTGTAGGCCGCGCGCAGAGAGCCGCCCGCCCCCTTCTCCGAGAGTCTGAACCGGCGGCGCGCCTCGACGTTGAGGCCGTGGTAGAAGCTGTTGCCGATTGACGCGAGCTGTTCGACCTGCACGCGCGCCGGGTCGGGGCGCAGCGGTTGGAGCGCCGCAAGCGCCGCGTCAATCGTCGTGGTCGAGCCGACGCTGTTCAAGTTGAAGACCGTGACGGGCACGCCGAACTCGACGGCGCGCGCGATGTTGTCCGCGTCGGGAGCGGCGAGCGTGAAGCGCACCAACTCGCCCGCCGTCGAAGCGCCGTAGATGGGTCGCGCCCCCGCGGCGTCACGGAAGTTCGCGAAGTCGCGCGAGAGAAGGTACTCGGCGAAGTCGCGGAAGCCTCCGGGCAGGCGCGGCGCGTTCGCGTTGAACTCTCGCCAGAGGTGGAGGCCGCGGTTGAAAGTGTAGTTTGCTTCGACGACGAAGCCGCCCCCCAACTCCCGCTCGAATCCGGCGTTGGCCTGATAGCTCTCCGGGATTTTTATGTTCGGGTCGAGGCGCCGGGAGAAGTCTGTGAGGCGCGCGCCGAAGTCGCGGACGAGCGGCGAGTCGGCGTCGAGCGTAGAGGGAAAGCGCAGGTTGGCTTCGATGAAGGCGCGGCGCTCCGAAGAGGGCAGGTCGTTTGTGTCGAACTCGACGACGGAGCGGCCGAGCGTGAAGTCGTCAACGGTGCGCAGCAACGCGCGGTTGTAGAAGACGCCCGCGCCGAGTCGTATGACGGTCTTACCTTTCCCCGTCGGGTCGAGGGCGAGGCCAAGTCGCGGGCCGAAGTTGTCGCGGTCTCGCAGGACGCTCTCGCGCTCATAGCGCAGGCCGGCGGTGAGCGTGAGGCGGCCGAGGTGCAACTCGCCCTGCGCGAAGAGGCCGGCGTAAAGGTTCCGCTGCGCGGACTCCGTGCCGAAGCGCTGGCGGAAGCGAGAAGGAGACGAGGCGAGGAAGTCGCCCGCGCTCGCGAAGCTGTATGTGCCCGTCGCGTCCGCGAGGTCTTTGTAAACCGAGCGGACGCGCTGCACGTCCGCGCCGAGCTTGAAGGTGTGCGAGCCGCGGACGACGGTCAAAGTCTCTTGCAGTTGAAAGCGCGTCTCGGCGCGGTCGGTCGCGCCCGAGGTCGAAGAGCCGGCGACGAGCGTGCCCGAGCGGTCGGCCCCGTCCTCGCCGCCGAGCGGGTCTTCGATGGAGATGAGCACGACGGGGCGCTGCGCGTTGGCGCGCGTCGAGGGTCGCAGGCGCGATAACTGCGTGCGGAGTTGGTTGACCGTCGAAGGCGAAAGCACGAGGTTGTCGGTGTATGCGAGCGCGTCCGTGTCGCGCCTGCGGCCTTGCAGCCCGTCGGCGAGGCGCGAGCCGCCGCCGAACTGTCGCAGGTTCACGGAGCGGCCGAGCTGAAGAAGGAATGCGCCGTTGTGACCTTTCGAGTAGTCGTGGTCGAGCCGCGCGGTGAGCGCCGCGGAGCGGAGCGGCGTCGAGACGCGCTCGACGAAGGGCGCGAGTTCGGCCGGAGGGTTCGGCGGCGTGGCCTCGTGCTCGAAGCGGCGCCCCAGCAGCGTGGTCGGGCGCGGGAGCGAGAAAGACGAGTTCTGCTCGACGGGGACGAGCACGTCTATCAGCGTCGAGTCGAGCAGTTGCTCGCGCTCGTAGGCGACGAAGAAGAAGGTGCGGCCGCGGCCGTCGTAAATGTTGGGGAGGCGCGCGGGGCCGCCGAGCGAAAAGGCCGGGCGGTGCTCTTGCAGTGGAAGACGTTTGAGTCCGCGCCGGTTGTTGTTCCAGGTGTTGGCGTCGAGCGCTTCGTCTTTGAAGAAGTAAGAGAGACGACCTTTCAGACTGTTCGAGCCCGAGCGCGTGCGCAGGTTGACGCGCCCGCCGGAGGCGCGGCCGTACTCGGCGGAGAACTGGTTGGTGACGACCTGCACCTCTTCGATGGCGTCCGTCGGCGGCCGGAAGCGTTCGCGGGCGGCGCGGTCGTCGTTGTCGTCGAGCCCGTCGATGGTGATGTTGTTCGAGGAGGCGGCCCCGCCCGCGAGCGCGAACGTGCCCGCCTCCTCGGGCGCCTCCGCCGCGCGGCGCGCGTGCCCCGCAGCGTCTCGGTCTTCGGCCGCGTCGCGCGTCGAGAGCGGCTCTTCGGTGATGCCGCCGAGCAGGAAGACGAAGTCGAGCGGCGAGCGCGAGAAGGAGGGCAGCCGCTCCAACTCTTCGCGCGTGACCGAGCCGCCCGCGACGGTGCGCGTCGTGTCCACGAGCGGCGCGCCGCGGTCGCTCACGACGGTCTGTTCGGCGGCGAGCGCGGCGGGGCGGAGCGTGAAGTCGAGGCGCACGGACTGGCCGGCGAGCGTGAAGACTTCCCTGCTCTGCTCCGCGGCGAAGCCCGCGCGCTCGGCGCGCAGCGTGTAGGCGCCGGGCTGAAGCTCGATTAAGCGGTAACGGCCTTCGCCGTCGGTCGTGGCCGCGCGCTCGGCGCCCGTCGCGGCGAGCCGCGCGGTGACGGACGCGCCGGGGACGACCGCGCCGTGCTCGTCCGAGACGACGCCCGCGAAAGAGACTTCGTCGAGGTCTTGCCCGAACGTCTTCGCGTGACAGGCGAGGATGAAAGTGATGCTGACGAAAATCAGAACAAACTGAGCGCGGAAGGCGGAGGCGTGGCCGTTCATAGCTTCTTCTCCCGGCGGCGCCCGGAACGGCATGGCGGTGAAGTCGAGGCGCGCCGAAAAAGTCTGAAGGCCCGCGCGCGGGTCTCAGACCGAATCCGTTTTTAAACTGGGGACGCCACCTGGCGGGGTGAGTCGTTGGTGCTCGTGTGTCGGCGGTCGCGCACTGTACCACCCGACTGGCGCCGCGCGCAATAAATTTTCTCGGCGGCGCGGCCTCGGTCTTGTCTTCAAACGACAATCAAAACGTAACCCCCGGCGCGCCCGCAGGCTTTAAAGTGAATCGCCCTTCTGAGGACGCCGAGTCTTCTTCTCTCTCTCCGACAATACAACCCGAAAACTTTCTGATGGAGTTTGAAGATGAGCATTGATGTGACCCGAGTGAACAGATTATTAATCGCGGTCTTCGGCCTGACGCTGGCGCTGCTGCCGTCGGCGGCCTTCGGGCAGGCGGGCGCCCCGGCCGCCCCGAGGGAGTGGGCCGTCAACACGCGCCCCGTCCCCGTCGGGGCCAAGGTCAAGTTCCGCGGCGTTGTCGTCCGCCGCGACGCCGACACCTTCATCGTCCGCGACGCGAGCCGCGTTGATACGCAGGTGCTGCTGACCGACGACACGAGCATCAAGACGCACCGGCGCGGCATCTTCCGCGGCGGCAAGACGTACGCCGTCACCGACATCCTGACCGGGCTCATCGTCGAGGTCGAGGGGCGCGGCGACCGGCAGGGTCAACTCGTCGCCGACAAGATCAGGTTCAACGACTCGGACATGCGGGCCGCGATCACGACCGAGACGCGCGTCGGGCCGGTGGAGGAGAACCAGCTCCGGCTCTCGGGGCAGATTGACGAGCTGAGCGCGGTCGCCGACGAGGCGCGGCGCGAGGCGGCCTCGGCGCAGGAGACGGCCAACCTCGCCAACGAGCGCATCTCTTCGCTCGACGACTACGACGTGCAGGACGAGACGGTCGTCACCTTCGCCCTCAACAGCGCGGTGCTCTCGCCCGCGGCGCGGCGGCAGTTGGACGAGCTGGCGACGCAGGTGAACACCTCGCGCGCCTTCGTCATCGAAGTCTCGGGGCACGCCGACGCGACCGGGGGCGCGGCGCGCAACTTCCAGCTCAGCCAGCGGCGCGCCGAGGCCGTCGTGCAGTACCTCGCCGTCAACCACCGCATCCCCATGCGCCGCTTCATCACGCCGATGGGCTACGGCAAGACGGCATCCGTCGCCGACAACTCGACCGCCGCGGGGCGCGCGCAGAACCGGCGCGTCGAGGTCAAGGTGCTCACCAACCGCGGCATGAGCCGCCCCGCGCCGCGCGACTCCGCGCGCACCCCGTAACGGCGCACGCGCATATAAAAAAAGGGCGAAGGGGCCGCGGCCCCTTCGCCCTTTTTACGTAAAGCCGCCGGGAGACTACTTGTTGCGGCGGTCGATGTCGATGTCGTCGCGCCCGGTGGCGGTGGCGCGACGCGCCTTCGTGGTGCCGGTCTCCTCCACGTCCACGTCGGTGCTGCGGACGGTGTCGCGGACGGTCTCGGTGCGCTCGCCGACTTCCTTGTTGATGGCGACCTCTTCGACGACGCGCGCCGTCTTATCCAAGACGACCTCTTCGCTCCGCTCGCGCAGCTCGAACGAGCCCTCGCGGAAGGCGTTCAGGTCGGCCTCGGAGACGGGGCGGTTGACGGGGCGGCGCTCGACGTTGACGCGCTCCTCGCGCAGGCTCACGGCCTCCTCGACGGGGCGCTCGACGACGCGCGTGCGGACGCGGACGCCGCCGCCCTCGACCTCGCGCTTGCCGACGCGCAGCTCCTCCTCGATGACGGGGATGCGCGCCTCGCCCTCGACGAGGTCGTTGCGGCCGGTCTCGACGTGGTCGGTGCCCATGTAGGCGCCCTGCCGATTCGACTCGCCGTGCTCGTCCACGTCGCCGCCGAAGCGGTTGAGGATAGCCTCGGCGCGGTCGGCCTGCTCGTCCGACTGGCAGTCCACGGTCACGACCGTGCCGCCGCGCCCGACCGCGTCGGAGTAGTGGCTCGCGTACTCGTCGTCGTCGCCGAAGAGGCGCGAGAAGAAGTTGCCGATCTTGTCGCCGACGCCCTCGTCGCTGCGGGATGAGTCCGAGCCCTCGGCGTCCGTGTAATCACGCGAGGTAATGCCGATGTCTTCGCGCTCGATGCCGTTCTCGACCAACGCGACCACGGCGCGCTGCGCCTCACGGTACTCGTCGAACAGTCCTACTATCGTCTTCGTCATTCACTTACCCCTTTTTCTGGTGTCTGTTGTTTGAATGAGGCCCGGCCGGAGAGAGTCAGGAGGCCGGGCGTGAATTGGTTAGCTGCGCGTCGCGGCGTGACTTCGCACACCGCCCTCGTCTGCCTCGGCCGCGTCGCCGCGCGCGTCCGCGCGCTCGACCTCGACCTCTTCGCTGAGCAGCTTGACGTGCTGCGGCTTGTGCTCTTCGGTGCGCCGGCGCGTGATGCGCAGTTCCTCGCGCACCACCAGGCGCTTCTCGACGACGAGCACCTCTTCGAGCACGGGCACGATCAGCGTCTCGCCCTCCTGGCGCGGGCCGACGGGCGCGTCCACGAAGACGTCTATGCGCACGCGCTCCACGTCGTACTCCTCGCGCATGAGCGGCTCGTCCACGACCTCCTCGTGCTCGTGCACGGTCTTCGTGACGCGCACGCGGCCGGTCTCGACCACGCGCTTGCCGACCCGCAGTTCCTCTTCCATGACCGGGATGACGGCCGCGGCCGTCAACTCTTCGAAGCTGCCGCGGAAGATGAGAGTGCCGTGGTTTCGCCGTTCGAGCGCGTCCGAAGGGAGCCAGAGCCGGCGGCCGTCTTCGAGCAGCACGCGGGCGCGGCCGTCTCCTTCGGCGCCGCCCGCCGACGACTCAAGGATGCCGCGCACCCCTTCGGCGTCGAACACGGCTTCGTTCTCGCCCTCCCTCATCAGTTCTCCTTCGCGGTCGTATGATTTGAGGTTTACGTTTAAGCCTCGGCAGGACTTAAGCAACACGCATACCCTTCGGCCGCGCGGCAGTGTTAGTAAAAAAAAGCGGCCGTCTTCTCGGGCGGCCGGGCGGCGGCGGGGCGTGAAACGGTACAGCATGTATCTTTGAGGTACGAAGCGGCTAGACTCACGCCCCGACCGGAGTTACGATGTGCGGCACGGTCTGAAGTCTTACCAACGCCTCCGGACATCCGTCCGCTCGAAGGAACATGAATATGAGAACTTTCGTGAAAGTCACATTCGCTCTCGCGGCGCTGGCCTGCGCCGCCTCCGCGCAGACTGGTGTCCCGGCCGCGTGGACGCCGGAGTTGCAGATTAAGGTGAAGGCCGTCGCCTCGCCGCGCGTCTCGCCGGACGGGCGGCGGGTCGTCTACGCGATCAGCGACGCCGTGACGACGGCCGACCGCAGCGAGTACGTCTCGCAGGTCTGGATGGCGACGGCCGACGGCCGCGAGAGCTTCCAGCTCACCTTCGCCGACAAGTCCTCGACCAACCCGAAGTGGTCGCCCGACGGCAAATGGATCGCCTTCACCTCCACGCGCAAGGAGAACAAGAACAACCTCTACCTCCTGCGCGCGGACGGCGGCGAGGCCGAGCCGCTGACCGACCTGAAGGGCAGCGTCGCAGACTTCGACTGGTCGCCCGACGGCAAATGGATCGCTTACACGTCGGTTGACTCCAAGTCCGAGGACGAGGAGAAGAACGACAAGGCCAGGAACGACTTCCGCTGGGTGGACGAGAACGTCAAGATGGCGCGGCTCTACCTTATCCCCGTCTGGAAGGACGCCGCGGGTAAGCGCGAGCCGCGCAAGCTCACGACGGAGAGGTACAACGTCGGCGGCTTCGACTGGTCGCCCGACGGCAAGTCGATAGCCTTCAGCCACGCGAAGACGCCGGGGGCGAATGACTGGACGACCTCGGACGTGTCAATCGTCGAGGTGGCCTCGGGCAAGGTCGCGGTCTTCGCCAACACGCCGGCCGCGGAGATGTCGCCGCTCTACTCGCCCGACGGCAAGTCAATCGCCCTGCTCGTCAGCGAGGCGCCGCCGCGCTGGGCGCAGAGCGGGCTGATTCAAATCTTCCCCGCGGGCGGCGGGCCGCCGCGCGCGCTCTCCGCCTCCTACGACGGGCAGCCGAACGTCGCGGGCTGGTCGGCCGACGGCCGCCGCCTCTACTTCAGCGAGGCGAAGGGCACGGGCACGCAGCTTTACGCCGTTGACGTAGCGGCGGGGAAGATCGAAGAGGTCAAGGCGACGCCCGCCGTCTACACCACCATCAGCCTCAACCAGACGGGGACGGCCTTCGCCTTCGTGCGGCAGACCGCGGAGGCGCCGCCCGAAGCCTTCGTCGCCAACGTCTCGGACTTCGCGCCCGCGCAGGTCAGCCGCGCCAACGCAGACCTGAAGTTGCCGCCTCTGGGTAAGACGGAGGTCGTCCGCTGGAAGTCGGCGGACGGCAAAGAGATTGAAGGCTTGTTGACCTACCCCGTCGGCTATCAGCAGGGGCGGAAGGTGCCGCTGATTCTGAACATCCACGGCGGGCCGGCCGGCGTCTTCCAGCAGAGCTTCATAGGCGGGCGCGGCGTCTACCCCATCGCCGCCTTCGCCGCGCGCGGCTACGCCGTCCTGCGCCCGAACCCGCGCGGGTCGAGCGGCTACGGGACGGAGTTCCGCCGCGCCAACGTCAAGGACTGGGGCGGCGCCGACTACCAGGACTTGATGACCGGCGTCGATAAGGTGATCGAGATGGGCGTCGCCGACCCCGAACGCCTCGGCGTGATGGGCTGGAGCTACGGAGGGTTCATGACCTCGTGGATCGTCACGCAGACCAAGCGCTTCAAGGCGGCCTCGGCCGGCGCGCCCGTCACGAACCTGATGAGCTTCAACGGCACGGCCGACATCCCGGCCTTCGTCCCCGACTACTTCGGCGGGCAGTACTGGGAGGCGTCGGAGCTTTACCAGAAGCACTCGCCGATGTTCAACGTCCGGGGCGTGACGACGCCGACGATGATCCAGCACGGCGACGCGGACATCCGCGTGCCCATCTCGCAGGGCTACGAGTTCTACAACGCGCTCAAGGCGCAGGGCGTGCCCGTCCGCATGCTCGTCCTCCCGCGCCAGCCGCACGGCCCCACCGAGCCGAAGATGCAACTGGCCGCGATGCAGTCGAACCTCGACTGGTTCGACAAGTACCTCGGCGATGAGGTGAGCAAGCAGTAAAGAAGAAGTAGACAGTAGTCAGTAGTCAGAAGTCAGTAGGAAGACAAAGCGGCGCGCCCGGCTTATAAGCTGAAGCGCGCCGCCCGTTTTTTCTACTGTCTACTGTCTACTGTCTACTGTCTACTGCTCTTAAAGCGGGGTGCGTTCGAGCTCGAGTTGCATGTTGAGGCGTTGGAAGGAGTCGCGTGCCTCGGCGAGGAGTTGGCGGCCGCGCTCGGGGTCGCCCGAAGAGAGTTCATGGCGCGCCCAGTCGCGCAGGGTGCGCGCGCGCTCGGCCTCCATCTGGATGCGGGAGAAGATGGCGAGGCTCTGCGCGAAGCAGGAGGCCGGGTCGCGCGTCTCGCCGTCAACTTCGATGGCGGACTCGGAGTCCGAGGCGACGAGGCCGAGCACGCGCCAGGCTTCGGCGAGGTGTTCGTGGTTCTCGATCTCGCGGCCGAGTTCGAGCGCGCGCAGCGCCGCCTCCCCCGCCTCCGCGAGCCGGCCGCGACCGAGCAGCGCCTCGGCGAGGAAGCGGTAGTTCTCCGAGAGGCCGACGTAGCCCGCAGCCGTCGCCAGCTCAATCGTCTGGCGCAGGTCGGCCTCCGCTTCTTCGTACTCGCCCAACCCCACGCGCGCGGCGCCGAGGTTCGAGAGGTACAGAATCTCGCCGTTGCGGTTGCCGATCTCGCGCGCGATCTGTAGCGCCTCGCTGTAGCGCGCGAAGGCCGCGCCGTAGTCGCCGCGCAGGCGCGCAGTCTCGCCCAGTGAGTTGAGCAGGTTGCCGACGTAGCGGCGGTCGGCCAGCTCGCGGTAGATGCCGAGCGAGAGCGACTTGAACTCCTCCGCCTGCTCGAACTGACCGAGCGTGTGGTAGGCCATGCCCAGGGACTTCAGGCACTCGGCGCGCACGCGCCGCCCCTCGTCGCCGAGGCCGTCCACGAGCGAGAGCGCGCGGTCGGCGAGCATCATCGCCGCGCGCGGGTCGCCGAGGCGCGAGCAGACCTGACTCTGGAGGTTGAGCGCGCGCCCCAACTCGACGCCCGCGCCCGGGCCGCCGCCGGCCGCGCGCGCCAGCATCTCCGCGCGCTGCGTGCTCTCGAAGCAGGCGCGGTTGTCTCCCTGCGTGCTCTCGACGAGCGCGATCTCGTTCCACGCGCGCGCCTGCGCGGGCGACGACTGCAAAGCCTCGGCCGCCGCGCGCATCTGCCTGTAAGCCTCGACCGCCTCCGAATATCGCGCTTGCACGCGCAGGACTTCCCCGAGCCCTTCGTACCACTCCATCCTCAGGGCGTTGAGCGCCAGCTCGTCCTCGGGCTCCGCGACCACGCCGCCCGAGTTCAGGAAGCCGAGCGCCTTGCGGTAGTAGCGGATGGCGGTCTCGGGCGCGTAGGTCTCGCGCGCCTGCCGGCCCGCGCGGCCGTACCACTCGGCGGCGTCCGCGGGCACTTGCGCGCGCTCGAAGTGCTCGGCGATGAGGCCGGCGTACTCGCCGACGCGCCCGCCGCTGTGGCGCGCGAGCCACTCGGCGCCCCGCCGGTGGTAGTCGCGCCGCTCGCGCTTCAGCACGCTCTCGTAGGTCACGTCGCGCAGGAGCGCGTGCTTGAACGTGTACTCGCGCGTGCCGGCGAAGGCCGCGGCCTCGCGCCGGTAGATCAGCTCCTTGCCGCGGAGCGATTCGAGCACGCGCGCGACTTCCGCCTCGCCCGCCGGCGGGTGGAGCGTGAAGGGCTCGCGCGTCGTCACGCGGCGGACGGGGGCGGTGACGCCCGCGCCGAGGTGTTCGACCGCGTCGTCCCAGAAGACGCGGCCGATGACCGAGGCGCGTTGAAGGACGGTCTTCTCCTCGGGCGTCAGGCGGTCGAGCCGCGCCTGGAGCACGCCCGTCAGAGTCGGCGGCACCTGCACCTCGCCGAGTCGCGTCACGTCCACGCTCCACACGTCGGCGCTCGTCACGATGACGCGCTGGTCGATGAGCATCTTAATGAGCTCTTCGACGTAGAAGGGGTTCCCCTCCGCGCCGCCGACGACCAGCTCGCGCAGCTCAGCGGGGACGCCGTGCGCGCGGCGCAGAATCTCTTCGACCAACTGCCGGCTCTCCTTCTTCGAGAGCGGCTGCAAGGTGAGCCGCGTGTGGCGCTCGCGCCCCTCGCCCCAGGCGGGACGGCGTTCGAGGAGCGCGGGGCGCGCGAGGCACAGCAGCATGACGGGGTCGTGCACGCAGTGGAGCGCGAGGTAGTCGATGAAGTCGAGCGAGCCGTCGTCGGCCCAGTGTATGTCGTCGAGGTAGAGGACGGTGGGCAGCTCG
>JBEVJD010000530.1:0-16249 GCA_040510435.1 Pyrinomonadaceae bacterium
CGTACTCAATCCTGCGTATCCACTCCAGCGGCCAGCGCCCCGCGCCGAGATGAGCCCCGGCGAAAGCTCCGGTCAGGCACGCAATGGAGTCGGAATCGCCCGAAGTGACCGCGGCCCTGCGGAGGGCTTTCACCGGCTCATCCGGGTAGAGCAGAAAGCACAAGAGCCCCGTGGCGAAAGCCTCTTCTGCTACCCACCCTTCACCCGTGGCGAGACACGGGTCCGCCCCGTAATCCGGCGACGATAGTGCTGCTTCGAGCCGGTCGAGAACACTCAGACACTCCTCCCAGCCCCTTGCGATAAACTCTTCCGCCGACTCGATCCCCGGCCTCTGCCACAGTTCGCCCAGCCAGTCCGCGTGATATACGGTCTTCTGCGACACCGCGTAGTCCCTTATCGCCTCCGTCAGCGACGATAGTTCTATCCCCGCAGCCAACCGGGCAACCGTGAATGCGGTCAGGTCAGAAGCCGCCAGCGCCGTCGGATGCCCGTGCGTCAGAGCCGCCTGGAACTGTGCGACTGCCGCCCGCTCTGCTTCACTTACGCCGTGTGCTTTGGGGTCGAGCAGCCCGACCGCGGCTACCCTCATGTTCGCCCCACACCCTTTCGAACTCTTCACCGTCGCATCCAGCCAGTATCTGCCGGTCTCCAAGGCCTCACAGGCCCTGAGGCAGGTCATGCCGGGGGCGCGGTTGTTGTCCGGCGAGTTCAACCACGCGACGAACGCCGAGCGTAGAAGGGGTTCCGCGGATTCGGGCGACAAATCACGCCTGCCGAGAGCCTCCACCAGAGCTTCGCCCACGGCCAGCGCCATCTGCGTGTCGTCCGTCACACGGGCGGGGTGACCCGTCAACTCGAAGGGGCCGGCGGGAGGCCAACGGCTTAAAATCTCCGCCACCGAAAGAAACTCCGTCGGCGCGCCGAGGGCGTCCCCAAAGGCGAGCCCGAACAGGCAACCCGCGATTCTGTCTTCCCGCGACACGCGACTGTTTTCCACTTGCATCCTCGCCCTCCCAAAATTCCTCTTGACAATAATTCGACTTAGCGTATTATGCACGCTAATGATAGCGTAACAGTAACGCTATCTCATGTAAAGCTGTTTTTCGGCAGAGGGAAGAAGGGAAGAGAGGTCGGGCGGATGAATTTCAGCTACGAGTACGAGAGACCGGGGCTAACGGTTGACTGCGTCATCTTCGGGCTCGACCTTGAGGCAGAGATGTTGAAGGTCATGCTCATCGAGAGAGACCTGGAGCCCTTCGCCGGCATGTGGGCCATTCCCGGCGGCTTCGTCCGTCCCGGCGAGACGCTCGAAGCGGCGGCCTCGCGCGAACTGCGTGAAGAGACGGGCGTCGTGGACGTCTTCCTCGAACAACTCTACACGTTCGGCGACCCCGAAAGGGACCCGCGCGGGTGGGTCGTCTCCGTGGCCTATTACGCCCTCGTCTCCCCGGAAAAGCATACGATTCATGCCGCCACGGACGCGCGGCAGGCGCGCTGGTTTCCCGCCGATTCGCTCCCGCGGCTCGCCTTCGACCACGCCGGGATACTAAAGGCCGCTCTCGAAAGGGTTCGCGGGAAGCTGACCTACGCGCCCATCGGCTTCGAACTGCTGCCGCGCAAATTCACCATCAAGCAGTTGCAGAAGTTGTACGAGATCGTGCTCGGCGCGTCGTTGGACAACCGCAACTTCAGGAAGAAGATTTTCGGCTTGGACGTGCTCAAGGAGCTGAAGGAGATGCAGACGGGCGTGCCGCACCGCGCGGCGCGGCTCTACGAGTTCGACGAACGCAAGTACCGGCAGCTCGTCAGGCGCGGCCTGAGTTTCGGCCTCTAGGCGAGTCGCCGGCCCGCCGGGCGGGAGGCTCGGCCTTTTTTTTGCTTTTCAGCCTTAGCGTCAATTTAACGCTAAGTAAGACTTGAAGGAGGTCAGTCAATGAGTAAGAGAATTGAGCTACTCGTCATCGACCCGCAGGTGGACTTCTGCGACCCTGCGCGCGGCGCGCTCTACGTGCCCGGCGCCGAGCACGACATGGCGCGGCTGGCCGCGATGATCCGCCGCCTGAAGGGCAAACTCGATGACGTGCACGTCACGCTCGACTCGCACCACTTCATACACATCGCGCACCCCATCTTCTGGAAGGACTCGAAGGGGGCGCCCCCGCCCGTCTTCACGCGCATCAGCCGCGACGAGGTCGAACAGGGCGTCTGGTCGCCCAAGGTGCCCGGCATGTACCGGCGCGCGCTCGAATACGTCCGGCGGCTGGAGCAGAACGGGCGCTACGAGTTGACCATCTGGCCGCCGCACTGCCTCATCGGCAGCCCCGGCCACGCCGTCTTCCCCGAGCTCTTCGCCGCATTCAACGAGTGGGAGACGCGCTTTGCCTTCGTGGACTACGTCACCAAGGGCAGCAATATTCTGACCGAGCACTACTCGGCGGTGCAGGCCGACGTGCCAGACCCTTCGGACGCCTCGACGCAGATCAACACGCGCCTCGTCCGGACGCTGGAGCAGGCCGACCTCGTCGCCATCGCGGGCGAGGCCCGCACGCACTGTCTCGCCAACACCGTGCGCGACATCGCCGACGCCTTCGGCGACGACTCGCTCGTCTCGAAGCTCGTGCTCCTGACCGACGCCTCCAGCGACATCCCCGGCTTCGAGCCGCACGCGCAAGCCTTCATGAGCGAGATGGCCGGGCGCGGGATGCAACTCTCGACCACGACCGAGTTCCTGGCCTGATGAAAGGAGACTGAAAGATGCCGATACTCAACGACGCGAGCCTCGACCAAGTCACGCTCCCCAACAGCCACTACGGTTACACCGCCACACGCCTCGAAGAGCTGGGCGCGACCGAGTACACGGTCGTGACCGTCGCCTGCGACGTGAGCGGGAGCACGGCCGACTTCATCTTCGACATGGAGGCGGCCGTCACGCGCGTCGTGCAAGCCTGCAAGTCGAGCCCGCGCGCCGACAACCTCCTGCTCCGCCTCGTCGCCTTCGACGACACGCTCTCCGAGATTCACGGCTTCAAGCTTCTGGAGAACTGCAACCTCGCCGACTACGGCGGCGTGCTGCGCGCGGGCGGCTCCACCGCGCTCTACGATGCGGCGGAGAACGCCGTCTCCTCGACCACTGACTACGGCCGGCAGCTCCTCACCGGGGACTTCTCCGCCAACGGCATCCTCTTCGTCATCACCGACGGGATGGATAATGCCTCGCGACTCCCCGCGAGCAAGGTCAAAGAGGCGCTATCGCTGGCGGTCAGGAGCGAGGCGCTGGAGTCGGTCGTCTCCGTCCTCATCGGGGTCAACGTGCAGGACCCGCACGCGGCGCGCTTCCTGCGGCGGTTCTACCAGGACGCGGGCTTCACGCAGTACGTCGAACTCGACAAGGCCGACGCGCAGACGCTCGCGCGCCTCGCCGAGTTCGTCTCGCGCAGCGTCAGCGCTCAGTCGCAGGCGCTCGGCACGGGCGGCGCCTCGCGGCCGCTCGTCTTCTGAAACGGGGGAATTTGATGAACGCCGACAGCGCATTTCGGGTGGGCTCGACACACGAGGTTTGTCAGGACTACGCGGCGGCCGGCGCGTGCGGGGCGTGCGGTCCGTACGCCGTCCTGGCCGACGGCTGCTCGTCCTCGCCCGACACGGACGTGGGGGCGCGGCTGCTGGTCAAAGCCGCCGAGCGTCTGCTGCGCGAGTCGGGCGGGCCGCCCGCCAGCTTACTGAACGAACTGCACGCCGAGACCGCGCGCCTCGCACTGTCTTGGACCGGACTGCTCGGCCTGCGGCCGCAGGCCGTCGATGCCACACTGCTCACGGCGCACATCAACGGCGGGGAGTTGGTCGTCGGCTGCTCGGGCGACGGCGTCGTCTGTTTACAGACGACCGAAGGCGCGCTGGACGTGTATGTCGTCTCGTACCCTCAAGGCTACCCCGTCTACCCAGCCTACGCACACCAGCCCGCGCGTCTGCGGGCGCTCGCGGACGCCGGGCTGGTGAGTAAAGAGGTCACGTACCTGCGAGCCGATTCGGCAGAAGAGCCGCTGCGTCCGGTGCGCGTATCGGAAGGCGGCACACTGACGGAGGTCATTGCCGTAAGCGCAGTCGGCTACAGGTTCGCAACGCTCCTCTCGGACGGCCTCCATTCCTTCCTCCGTTTGGGGACGACGGAGTCTATCCCGGCGGAGTCGGTTGTGCCGGAACTCGTCTCCTTCAAAAACACGCGCGGCGCTTTCGTCGGACGGCGCATGCAGGGCTTTCTGAAAGACTGTCGGCAGAAGGGCTGGCGGCACGCGGATGACCTGTCGCTGGCGGCGCTGCACCTCGGAGGTTGAAGATGACGCTGAAAGCGGTCTTTCCCGGCCTTAACACTCTCTTCAAAAGCGCCGCCGCTGGGACACGTTATTACGTTCAGGGCGGGGGAGAGGTGCGACTCGACAAGTCCGACTTCAAGGCACAGGGCGGGGAAGGCTCGATCTACGTCAAGGGTGCGCACGCCTACAAGGTCTACACAGACCCGCTGCGCGCCATCCAGCCCGCGAAGCTTCAGGAACTCTCGGCGCTGACGCTGCCCAACATCATCCGCCCGCTCGCAATCCTCCTCGACGCGAGGAGCAGAGTCGCGGGCTATTCGATGCGCGCGGTCGGGAGGTCTTACGCGCTCTGCCAACTCTTCCCGAGAGCCTTCCGCCGGCGGAACAATCTGACGCACGAGGCGGCGCTGCGCCTCGTGCGGCGGATGCAGGAGGGCGTGAGCCACGTCCACTCCAAAGGCGTCCTCGTCGTTGACCTGAACGAGATGAACTTTCTCGTCGCGGAGGACTTCTCCGAGGTCTATTTCATAGACGTTGACAGTTACCAGACTGCTTCGTTCCATGCGACGGCGCTGATGGAGAGCGTGCGCGACAGGCATGCGTGCGCTTTCGATGCCGGCTCCGACTGGTTCTCCTTCGCCGTCGTCTCCTTCCAGACGTTCGTCGGCGTCCACCCGTACAAGGGCAACTACCCGCCCATGCAGGGGCTGTCCGACGCGGGGCAGAAGCTCGACGCGAGGATGCGCGCCAACGTCTCCGTGCTCAGTCCCGGCGTCACCGTCCCGGCGTCATGCCTCCCCTTCAGCGTCATCCCGCCCGCCTACCTCGACTGGTACAGGGCTGTCTTCGACGAGGGAAAACGGCTGCCCCCGCCTGACGGCGCGCTCGCCGCCGTCGCGCTCGTCGCACCCGCGCCGTCCGACCGCATCGAAAGCTCTCTCTTTGAGGTCGCGGAGGTCAAAGACTTCGACGACGAGATCATCCGGCATGACGGACTCGTCACCGTCACGCGGTCGTTTGTCCACTTCGGCGGCGAGACGTTCGTGAAGCCGAGGGCGGAGGCACTCGTCGTGGTGACGCCGCGGCTACGGCACCTCGTCTCCGCGCACATCGAAGGCGGCGCCCCGCGCCTGCGCGACCTGACCGACGGCCGCGACCTGCCGCTGCCGTTCGGAGGCGAGGAGATGGCGCTGTGCGGCGGCGGCCTCTACGTCAAACAGGGGGAGCAGATTTTCGCCGTCGAGTTCCTCGAACTTCGGGGCGAGGTTTTGCCCGGCGTGAGGGCCGCGGCCAACGTTATGATGAACTCCACGCGGATGTTTGAGGGGCTGGCGATTCAGAACCTGATGGGGGCACACTACGCCTCGATTCTCCCCGGGTCCGGCGTGTGCCATCAGGTAAGGCTGCCCGAGCTGGACGGCTATCAGCTCCTCGACGCCCGGCTCTGTCGTAACGTGTTGCTGGTGGTCGGGGCTCGGGGCGGGCGCTATGACAGGCTCGTCGTGCGCTTCGCGGACGACTTCGGCTCTTACGACTCGCGCGTCGTGCCAGACGTTCCCACGCCCGACATCAACTTCACGGTGCTCGACACCGGAGTCGTCTTGCACCTCACCGATGAGGGCACTCTCGAACTCTTCTCGCGGCGCAAGGGCGCGACAGACCTCAAGACGTTTCAAGACCCGGGCGTCGGCGCAGACGCGCGGCTCTTCCACACGGGCGCGCAGGCGCTCATCGCGCGCGGCACGAAGCTCTACAAGTTCACAATGCGGCATCGTCCCTGACGCACGGAGACAGACCGAGAGACGGCGGTCGCTTTGCCCAACAGAACGGCAGTTAGCCCAACATGCTGTCGGTACACGTTATGCCGAGCCCAATATCATGTGCTGATTTTGTTCTGTTGGGCAAAGCTTCGGCGAGAAGGTGCGCGCCGGCGGCGGGGTAGAACTCTTTATGAACTTTTGACTGTGGTAAGTTCTGGCGCACGCAGCGCAAGGCTTACCCCAGCGGTGTCTCTAACGAAAAATAGGCTCTCGTCGCTCAAGAGGTCACGGTCGCGGGTCGGGGTCATCGGCCTTTGAGCTTCTGAAACAGCCAGACCAGGACTGAGGCGAGCAGATAGACGAGGGCGCCATAAATGACCAGATTGACGACAGCGGAGAAAAGGAGGTCAATCCCGTCGGCGTGCCCCCTCTTGGGGAACAGGAAGGCGCCGAAGTCGACCGCATGCACCCACTCCAGCAGACCCGCGATGCCTGCGAGGATGTAGAGCAGACTAATCAGTAGTGCGACCAATATCTTTTCGCGTCTCATCCCAGTGTCTCTTCTTCGTCCAACCGTTCGTGGCTACCGGATGTGTCTTCTCAGGCAGTGATGAAAGGACAGACACATTTGCGTGTCTGGATGAAAGAAAGCGCCTCACCCTCCGCGGTAGCTGGCCTTTCGGCAGCAGCCTATTACCGGAGTCCTTCATCACTTCCAGATGCTGGTAGCGCTTCTTGAGGGCACGCCGAGTATCTTGATCTTCTGCATCAGGTATCCCCACGTGTAGGCCGGAGCTTCGTCGATGGAGTACCGGGCATCGACCCAACCCGCCCCCGAGGTCGGAGCCTCTGCAAACTTCTGGATGACAGGCTGCATCCCGTCGGGCATATCGCCGCCCTCGCATGGGCAAGCCCTCTGCTCGGCGAACTCGTTCAAAGCGTCCCAGGTGGCCTGAGCCATTTGCATCGACTTCGGCACGTCACTCCAGGGCTTGTCCGGCCGGTGCGTGCCGTATAGGTGCCCATAGGACGGGTTATGGAACCCTTCGTGGCTGAAAGTGTCTTGCAAGTGATGCAGGTAGACACCCAGCCCCTTCAAGTTACCGCCACCCTGCATCGCCCCCTTCCACAGTGCGGGCGAGCCTACGCCCCGCTGTGCCCCCGGGTGCAGCGCATGGTAGTCCATGTTCTTTAATTGCTGTTCGTACTCTGGGGTGTCTTGGTCAAGAACGCCGGTGTAATCCAAACCACCCTTCTTCCAACCGGGGCCTGGTAGGGTCTGTGGATCCTCGTCAGTGCCCTGGTCGCCCTCCGCGATCTCCTTCGCTTCGTCCCCTGAGAAGCAGGGATGATTACTCGCGATGTAGTAGGTCAGGTAGTAGTGAACATCAAGCTCATAGAGCCCAGACGGGTCGCGCCTGTTCACTGGGTTATTGGAGACGTAGGCGTACTTGTTCAGGCCCCCGGCGAAGCCGGCCGGGTCTTCGGTGAGGAAGCGGCCCTGCGCGGGGTCGTACCAGCGGGCGCGGTAGTAGATGAGGCCGGTCTGTGCGTCGCGCTCGCGCCCGGTAAAGTCGTGGCGCGTGAAGGCGCTGCCGGCGCTGTCGCCGAACGGCTCGTAGCTGCGCCGCTCGATGACGTTGCCGCCCGCGTCGGTCAGCGCCGCGGGGCTGCCGAGTTGGTCGGGCACCGGGTAGTGTGTGCCGGCCGCGTTCGACAGCCGTAACAGATCGTCGATGCCCGCCCCGCGCAGGTAGTCCGTCAGGCCGTCGGCGCCCGCGCGGTCGAGCACCACGTCCGCGCCGCTGTAGAGCGAATTGAGGGTCGCGCCGCCGGAGGAGCGGGAGGCCAGCCGGCCGAGCGCGTCGTAGCCGTAGTTGACTACCCCGCCGCCCGGCAGCGTTACCCGCGTCAGGCGTCCCCGCGCGTCCCACTGATAGAGGGTCGTCCCCTGCGCGTCCGCCTTCGTCGTCGTCTGCCCCTCGCCGTCGAAGGCGTACGCGGCCTGGCCGAACTGCGGGACGCGGTTCGCGGCGTCGGCCGGCGCAGCGGTCTTCTCGGAGGGGAGCAGCGGCGAAGAGGCGAGCGACATGATCGTCTCGATCTCGTTGTCGAGATTGTAGCCGAAGCGGAAATCCTCGACCGCCTGCCCCCCCTCCAAGCCGTGCGTCATCCGCTCGACACGTCCCGCCGCGTCGTAAGTGTAGGAGGTCGTGATGCCGTTGGGCCTTTGCAGTCCCGCCGCGCGCGAGAGCGCGTCGTAGAGGTACGTGAAGACCTCCGCCCCCTGCGTGATGGTCAAGAGGCGGCCCGATTCGTCGTAGCCGTGGGTGACTGGCGCACGCCCCTGCGCCGTCATCGAGACGAGCTGGTCTGCGTCATTGTAAACGTAAGAGACCTTACCGGAGGGCGTCGTCTCCGAGAGCTTACGGTCGGCCTCGTCGAACTCCCACGCGACGCTTCCGCCCTGCGAGTCGTCCATGCGCGTCACGCGCGAGGCGTCGTCGTAGGTGTAGCCGACCATGGCGTCGGGGAACGTGACCTGCACGAGGCGGTTGGCGTCATCGTAGGCGTAGGCGGTGTGCCGCCCCAGGCGGTCGATGACCTCGGAGACGTTGTCCGCGCCGTCGTAGCTCTGGCGCGTCTCGCGGCCGAGCGGGTCACGCATACCCGTGCTGCGCCCTAACTCGTCGTAGACGAAGGTGGTCACGCCGCCGCGCGGGTCGGTGAGCCGGACGAGGTTGCCGCGGTAGTCCTTCTCGAAGACGGCCGTGCCGCCGAGCGGGTCGGTCATTGACTTGAGCTGGCCGCGCTCGTCATAGGCGAAGCGCACCACGCGCCCCGACGGAGAGGTCTCGGCCGTGACGCGGTTGGCGAGGTCGTACTGCTTCTTCGCGACGCGGCCGAGCGGGTCTGTTGTCCTGACGACGCGGTTCCTGCCGTCGTAGATGCCCTTCCACTTTCGCCCGAGGTGGTCGGTGACCGTCAACAGGTTGCCGTTCGCGTCGTAGCTGTAGCGCGTGGCGGCCCCTGCCGCGTCGGTCGTCGAGGAGACCCGCCCGAGCGCGTCGTACCTGATCTCGGCGCGCCTGCCCAGCGCGTCCACCTGCGCCGTCACGCGCCCGAGCAGGTCGTACTCGGCCGTCCGGCGCCTGCCCAGCGCGTCCACGACGGCCGTCATGTTTCCATGCGGGTCATACTCGTAGCGCGTCGTGTGGCCGAGCGGGTCTGTGACGGCGGTCAACTGGCCGTACTCGTCATACTCATAGCTGGTCGTCCGGCGCCCGGCGTCCGTGCTCGTGAGGAGGTTGCCGCGCGCATCGTAGGTGAAGCCCAGTTCCCGGCCCAGCCGGTCGGTCAACTTCGTCAGGCGGCCGAAGGCGGGCTCGTACTCCATCCGGATGGTCTGCCCCACGCGATTGGTCGCTGCCGTGAGGTTGCCGCGCGCGTCGTACTCTCTGGTCGCCTCGGCGCAGCCGCACGGGCCGGTCGTCGTGAGCGACTGGTTGGTCGCGATGTCGCGCGTGATGGTCGAGGTCTGGCCGAGGCCGTCCGCGGTGGCGACGACGTAGCCGGCCGCGTTGAAGCGCAGCACGCGCTTGCGGCCGAGCGGGTCGGTAATCGTCGTCCTTGTGACGAGACCGCCCGAGAGGAAGTAGTCGTAGGTCTCGGCGCCGCCGTCGGCGAACTGCTGGCGGACGACGCGGCCGCTCGCGTCGTAAGTGATCCGCTTGACGGCCGCGCCGCGCCCGTCGATGACTGCGGTCAACTGTTGTGGGAACGTCTGGTACTCGTAGCGGACGACGACGCCCGAGGGGTTCGTAACGGTGGTCAGCGCCCCCGACTCGTATGTGTAACGCCGGACGCGGCCCGTCGGGTCGGTCACTCTCGTCACGCGGTTCGAGGCGTCGTACTGGAACGTGAGCGAGCGGTTCACCGAGTCGTTGACGCGCGTCAGGTTCGCGCCCGTGTATTCGAGCGTGGTGGCGTTGCCGTTGGCGTCTCTCAACGCCGTCAGGCGGCCCGCCGCGTCGAAGAGCATCGAGCCGCCGCCCTTGAGGCGGTACTCGAACGTCCCGTCCGAGAGCTTGCGCAGCACGTCGCCGAGCCCTGCGACCGAGGCGGCCGAGGTGAACAGGAGCGCGCCCGACGAGTCCGTCCCCGCGTAGCCGAAGAGGTCGCCCGTCTGCTGTTCGGGCGTGACGAGGCGGCCGGCGCTTCCCGCCTGGAAGCTGCCCGTGAGCCTCACGTCGAAGTTGCCGCGCCAGCCGCGGCCGAACATGCCGGCGACGCCCTGTCGGCCCAGTTCGCTTGAGTAGAAGCGCGTGAGTGAGAGGCCGCCGCGCGCGCCGCCGAAGGAGAGGTCTGCCATCTGTTCGAGCTTGACGCCCGTCGAATAATCGACGGGGCTGCCGCCGCGATTCTTCGGGCAGTCGTCGGGTTTGCCCGGGTTGCCGCCGGGGCTGGCCGCGGCGGGGAAGTGCCATGAGAAGTCTTCGAGGCCGTAGCTGCGGCCGGTCTGCGGGTCGATGTCCGGCGCGATGGTGCGCCCGTCGGCGCTCACAGTCCCCGTGCCGTAACTGTACCAGCGCACCTCGTCGTGGTTGAAGGCCCAGAGCAGGACGCTCGTGCCGGGGTCTGTGCCGAGCAGATTGGGGTAGATGACTGGGATGGCGACGTTCGTCAGCACGCCGCCCGGCTGGCTGGTGTAGACGAGGGCGGTCGTCACGTCCGGCGGGAGCGGCGTCGGTGTGCGGTCGATGGGAAGTGGCGTGATCGAGACGCGCGTGACGGGCGTCTGGTCGCGGTTGGTCAGCCTCGCGTCGGCCGGGATAATCATCCGGAGGCCGGGCACGCGCGGGTTGGTGGCGACGGTGATCTGGCCGGGCACCACTTCGACCTCGTACTGCGTGTCAATCGGCGGCAGATAGAAGTTGTACGGGACGACGTTGGCCTGGCCGGCGACGATGTCCGCGGGCTCAAGAATGACGGGGTATGTGCGGTTCGGCGCGGAGGCCGTGCGCCCGTCTACCATCAGCGGGCGCGCGCTCCCCGCGGTCACGCCTGAGAGGATGAACGAACCGGCGGCGTCGGTCGTCGCCGTGCGACCGTCGAGCGAGACGGTCGCGCCCACGACGGGCTCATCCTCGGTCGAGAGTACGCGCCCGGCGAGCGTCGTCAAGCCGCCCTGAAGCAGGTTGAGCGTCGCCGTGACCGTGCGCGTCAGCTCGCGGCCGTCGGCCGAGGCCACGGCCGTCAGCGTGAACTGATAGGAGCCGGCTTCGAGCACCGAGGGCGTCGAGACGCTCAGGGTCGAGCTTGCTCCGGCCGTGATCTGCTCCGGCTCGAACTTCGCCGTCACGCCCGAGGGCAGACCCGCGGCCGACAGGCGCGCGAGCTGCGTGAAGTTCGTCTGGTCGCTGCTGACCGAGACGACGTAGGTGGCCGTGCCGCCGCGCACGGCCGAGGCCGAAGATGGCGCGACGGTGAGCCGGAAGTCCTGCAAGGCGTCCACCACGAAGGGCGCGGGGCTGGCCGCGCGGCCGCCGGCGGTCGTTAACTCGATGACGCCCGTGACGGCCGCATTCGGGACTATGACATGCGCCTCGGTCGGGCCGGAGAACGTGACCAGCGCGTGCAGGCGAGTGTCGTTCGCGCCCCGGAAGGTGACTGACGGGTCCTGGTTGTCGGCATGGAGGTTCACGCCGTTGAGTGTGACGGACGTGCCGACCGAACCGTGCTTCGGGCTGAAGTCTACGACGACGGGCGCGGGCGCGTTGGCGAGCGTGAAGTCTAAAGGGCTCGTGGCGGTGCCGCCTTCGGTCTGCAAGATGACGGGGCCGCTGTCGGCGTCCGAAGGGACTTCGACCGTGACGCTGGTGCGCGTCGCGCCGACGACGTAGGCGGCCGTCTGCCCGCCGCCCGCCGCGGCCGAGCGCGTGAACCTGACGACGTTGAAAGAGGCCGCGCGCCCGTCGAAGCGCTCCCCGAGCAGGCTGACCTGCTCGCCGGGGCGCGCCGACTGCGGCGAGAGCGACGAGATGACGGGCGGCACGAGGATGCGGCGGATCGTCGCGCTGCCGGTGTCTGCCACATAGACGGCGCTCGACCGCGAGACGGCGACGCCGCGCGGCGTGTAGAAGCGCGCGACGTTACCCGCGCCGTCCGTGCTCCCGCGCTCGCCCGTGCCTGCCAGTGTCGTCACCGCCAGCGGCGAACCGCCGGCCGCAAGCTCCGCGTTCACCGAGCGCACGAGCGAGTTGAACGCGTCAGCCACGACGAGCTTGCCCGACGCCTCGACGGCGAGTCCCGAGGGCTCTGCGAAACGCGCCTGCGTGGCCGCGCCGTCGGCGAAGCCTCGCGAAGCGCCCGCGACGTTGACAGTTGTGCCCGTCGCGTCGAGCCGGCGGACGCGGTGGTTGCCCGTGTCGCCGAGGTAGACGAAGACGTGCTCGCCGTCGCACACGATGCCGGAGAGGTTGTCGAAGCGCCCCGCCTCGCCGTCAGCCGAGCCGACCGTCCCGTCGCCCGCGACCGTCGTCACCTCGCCGGCAGGCGTGACGCGGCGGACGGAAGAGTTGCCGCTGTCGGCGACGTAGACGTTGCCGGCGTTGTCAACGGCGACGCCGCGCGGCGCGTTGAAGCGTGCCTGAGCACCCACTCCGTTCAAGAGCCCCGGCGTGCCGTCGCCCGCGAGCGTCGTCACCGCCCCGTCAGGCGCGATGCGGCGAATGCGTTGGTTGCCTGTGTCGGCCACGTAGACGACACCCGCGGCGTCCACCGCCACCCCCTGCGGGTCGTTGAACTGCGCCGCCGTCCCCGCGCCGTCCGCGTAGCCTGCGACGCCCGTGCCTCCCAGCGTCGAGACGTTGTAAGTGGTCGCACCGCCCGCGTCGGTCTGTGCGCGCACGACGCGGATGCGGTTGTTACCTGCGTCCGCGACGTAGACCGAGTCGTCGGGACCGACGGCGATGCCGCTCAAAGAGCGGAAGCGCGCCTGCGCGCCCGCGCCGTCGGCGAAGCCAAAACTTCCGGCCATGCCCGCCACAGTCGTCACGGTCGAAGCGGATGAACCGGGCGCGTGCGCCGAGACGACCGTCAGCGCATTCACGATTGAGACGCTCTCTTCGGTCGTGCCTCCCTGAGGCGTCGTGACCACGCGCGCTGTGCGCGGCGCGAGCGATGCGGTCGGCGAGATGAACACATCGGCGACCGCCGTGGTCGGGCTCGTTACGTTGACGGGGCCGGGCTCGCCCGGCGCGGCCCCGCCGACGGAGACCTCCTCGCCCAGCGCGGCGCGTGTCTGCCCCGCGGCCCAGTGCGTGTTGCTTCCCGTCAACGTCACGCTCAAGCTCTGCCCCTGCGTCACGCGCGAGGGGCTGACGGAGCTGAGCGCGGCGGGCAGCGCCTGCGTCCGCGTCGCTGTGAACGCGACGGTGACGTGAGAGCCGGGCGCGCTGGTGAGCCTCACCTCCAGCGTGTTGCCCGCGCCCAGCATGACGGCGCGTGTAAGCGAACCGGTCTGCTGGCTGAAGTCGGACTGTTTGAAGAGTTCCGCGCCGTTGAGTTTCACGGTCGCGCTGGAGACGCGCCCCGAGCCGTCGGGCGCGCCGTTCTGGAGTTGGACTTTGAAAGGCGCGTTGGAATCGGCCGGGAGGGTGAAGGTTTCTGTGACCGTCGCGGGGGCGCCAGACCCGCGTTCGAACCGGCGAGGGCCGTAAACATTGAATGTCTCGGCGGCCTGCCCCGTGCCCGCGGACACGCGGTGTGCTGCGCCACCGCCAGGCCACGTCTCGCGGCCTGACACGACGGCGGCGGCCGGCGCCGGCAGGCCCACTAGCCGGACGAGCATCAAGTAAAGGAGAGACCAACCGATGGCGCGACGTGTGAAGATGTTCGAACGGGCGGCCGAAAGCCTCTCGCCGGCACGGCGGGTGATGTCCCTCAAAAGCTGCTTCGACTTGTTGAGCCTCATCCCTCACCCCGGAGCGAATCACTGGAAGAACAGCGGACAGTAGCCCGAGCCGCGTGCTACTCGGAAGGCTTCGTGATGCGGCGGCCCGAGCGGGTCACGTAAGTCACCTCGGAGCGGCCGCCGAAGGTGGCCGTGACCTCTATGCGATCTACGCGCTCGCCGTCCAGCAACAGCGGCGGGCGCGCGGAAGCCGACTGCGTCGTCAGGTCGATGACGGCAGTGGCCGTAATCACGCACATGCCCGAAGGGAGACTGACGGTGGCCGTGGCCGCGCTCGTCGCCTCCGTGCCGGCGAGCGCGGTGCTCTGCGTGGTTGTGCGTGCGCCCTGCGCCGGTGTGAGCGTCACCGTGGCGACGGTGCCGACGGGGATGTTGGTAGCTTCGACGGCGACCGTCACGGGGTTGGGCTGCGTGGTCGGGACGACGACATCCGGCACGCCGTGGAGCGAGCCGAGCGGGAAGGAGGGGGCGCTGACGCCGGCCACCGAGGCGATACGAAGCGCCGGCGCGTTCGTCGCCGAGACGGGGTGCGGCAGCGAGAAGCTGATGGAGCCGGGTGTGCTGCTCGGGTTAAAGGTGCTGTAGTCGTGCGCCTCGACGCGGATGAATCCGTCGCCGCCGTTGCCGCCCCTGGTGGCGGCGGTGTTGGTGACGCTGATGGCCCCGGAGCCTCCGCCCGCTTGCAGCGAGCCGGCGCCGTTGATGGTGTTGGCGACCAGGCGGATGGCGCCGCCTGAGCCGCCCCCGCCGCCGCCCGCGCCGGTGCCGGCTGCGCCGCCGCGCACGCTGATCGTCCCCGTGAGGCTGATGGTGCCGGAGCTTGCGATGAGGATGGTGCCGCCTCCGCCGCCTCCGCCGCCTCCCGCGCGCGTCGTGGTCGCACCGCCTCCGCCTCCGCCTGAGCCGCCCACGAGCGGGACGAGCGCGGCCGAGCCGTAGCGCGGGCCGGCCGCGGCCGGCGTCAGAGACGTTAAGGCGCCCCCGTTGTTGCCGCTGCCGGCGTAGCTGCCGCCGGGGGCGACGAAACGGTCGGACTGCCGGCCCCGCCTCCGCCCCCGCCCGGCCCGTCGCCGGTCGCGCCGGCGAAGGAAACGTCGAAGGGGTAGCCGCCCGAGCCGCCGTCGAAGCCTCCGGGGCCGCCGGTGCCGAAGCCGCCTGTGGCGTTGGCGGGCCTGCCGTCGAGCATGATCGTACCCGCAATCGTCACGTTGCTGCTGGCGAGGATCGTCAACGGCCTGTTCTTCGAGTTGCGGACGAAGGTGACGGTGACGGCGGCGGGGATGTTGACGGTGGTGTAGTTCAAAACGCCGCTGTCGGGCACGACAACCGTCTGGCTGGACGTAGGCTCGAAGGCGCCGTCAATTCCCGTCGAGCCGCTGCTGAACGTGTTCTGCGCCGACGCTTGCGGCGCAAAGCACAGGAGCAGGAGCGACGCGGCGACGAGAAGTCCCAATCGCCGCCACGGTAGCTTTTCTTGCCGCGCAGCTTCGCCGAAGATTGAGGACATCGGTTTCTTCTCCTTAAGGACTTGTCTCTGTGAGCGCGCACTGCCGCGCGCGGCCAGTTGCAACACCCCGGAGTCAAACACTCCCGCTAGTTGATCTGAATCAGATTGCCGCCGGAGTCGCCCGCGGGCGTGATGACCAGCACGACGTAGTGCCCCGTGGCGGCCGTGCCCGAGACGGAGAGCGTCGCGGTCAGCACAGTGCCCTCGGCGTTGACGCCGATGTTCGTAAACGTCAGCCCCGTGGCGGGCGCGCCGGACGGGTTGATCAACCGAATGGCGCTCGCGCCTGAGAGGTTCGCGCCCGTCAGCGTCAGCGTGACGGTGGAGCCCCGGCCAACCGCGGCGGGCGCGACCGACTCGACGTACGGCCCTTTCGTCGCCGAGACGCTGCCGGCCACTGTGCTCTGCCCCTCCGGGCCGCCATAGCTGACGGAGGTGAGCGCCGAGCGCGCGGTGCTGGTGCCGGCCGCGTTGCCGTGCCGAACCGACACCGTGTTGCCGACGAGCCTCACGCCGTTCGACGGCGCGCGGCTCACGCTCAAGGCCGGTGCGCGCGGTTCCCCCATGTCACCCGGGTCGCGCACGGTGACCAGCGCCTCGGCGTAGAAGTCCGTGTCTGAGGCGAGCGTCGCGCGGACGATGAAGGTGCCGGCGACGCCCGGCGCGGTGTAGAGGCCGCCGGGCGAGACCGTACCGG
>JBEVJD010000531.1:0-4381 GCA_040510435.1 Pyrinomonadaceae bacterium
ACGCCAACTTCGACGGGACGCAAGGCCCGGCGGCGCTCGGTCTCCTCGACGGCGAGCTGCGCGGCCAGTTCCTCGGGTGGATTTCGGGCGAGAGCATCGGGCACGTCTATCACCCGATGGCCGAGCGCCTCACGCTCACGCCCGACATGTCCCGGCGCGCGATGCTGGAAGCCTACCGCGCGGGCTACACGCGTGCCCTCGAAGAGAAGTGGTCGGGCACGTTTCAGACGACTACCGGCGCGCAGTGGGACAGACTCATCCCCGCTCAGGCCACCTCGACCACGGCCTTCGCACACGCGCTCTTCAACTGGGGCGTGCGCACGCTCGGCATCGAGACCGCCGCGGTGCAGCCCATCACAGCCATGCGCGTCGCCTTTGTCCGCGGCGCCGCGCGCCAGTACGGCGGCAACTTTCTCTACTACCACGCGCCCAACTTCGGCGACACGGCCACGACGTTCACCAAGCAGCAGAACTTCGCCGGCCCCGACCACTTCTTCCACTCGCGCTACGGCGTGACGATGGGGCCTTCGCTCTCCTGGTACAGGAAAAATTATTACCTCTACTACATGTCGGGCGCGTCGGCGATTTATCTCGAACAGGGCTTCGACCAGTTCTTCAAGCCCGGCCCCGGCGAGCACCCGTTTCAGCTCAACCCGCTCGGGCGCATCACCGAAGAGTTCGTGCGCTTCGCGCAGGAGCACACGGAGCGCGGCACACCTTACACGCCCATCGCCTTCCTGCTCGACCCCGCGCACGGCTGGGACATGACCGATTACCCGCAGTACCCGCTCGGCGTCTCGCCCCCGAACCGTTCAGACCGCGCGCTGCGCGAGTTGTTCCTCGCCGCCTACCACCCGGCCGCGCTCGACGAGGGCGAGCCCGCGACGGCCGACCGGCAGGCTTTCACCAGCGCCGCCTTCGGCGACATCTTCGACGTGCTCGTCGCCGACGAAAAGAAGGCTGACGCCGTCGAAGCCTACCGCGCGCTCGTCGTCGGCGGGCGCGTCGAATGGACGCCCGCGTGGGCCGCGCGCCTGAAGGCATACGCCGAGAAGGGGGGCACGGTCGTCGTCAACGCGGCGCAGGCCAAGGGTCTCCCGGCCGAGTTGCTCGGCGTCCGCACGACCGGCGCGACCGTGGAGGCCGACGACGCACTGTGCTTCGCTCCCGGTGAGCCGGCGGCCGACCTCGGCGGGCAGGTCTACCGCTACGAGCGCGTCGAGCCGCGCGGAGCTGAAGTCCTCATCAAGACGCCTTCGGGCGACCCGCTGGTCACGGTCAACCGCGTCGGCCGCGGGCGCGTCGTCTACTGCGCCGTGCCCGACCTGCTCGGCCTCGACGAGAGGATGGTGCCCGCGGCCGCGCACCTGCTCGCGCACCTCGCGACGGATGCGACGCCCGTCCGCGTGCGCGGCGAGGTCGAATACCTCGTCAACCGCAACGCGCGCGGCTGGGTCGTCACGCTCATCAACAACCGCGGCGTCTACAAGCCGCAGCAGGGGATGGCGCAGGTCAACCGCGCGGAGTCGGCCGAAGTCACGCTCGAAGTGAACGGCGCTTTGTTCAAACGCGCCGCGGAGTGGACGGACGGCGCGGAGCTGAAGGTCAACGGCGGCGCGGTCAGCCTCTCCGTCCCGCCCGGCGGCGTGCGCATCGTCGAGCTTCTGCCGTAGATTGCATTCCGGCGAAAACATCTTTTAGGATGTCACGTCCAACGGCCGAGAACTAAGGCGGTGCAAGGGGGAGGCGCATGAAGGTCGCGAGGCACTATCTTGTCAGCGGCGAGGTGCAGGGCGTGGGGTTCCGCTTCTTCGCGCAGCGCGTCGCCGCGCACCATCAGGTCGTCGGCTACGTGCGTAACTTGGAGGACGGCCGCGTCGAAGTCCTCGCCGAGGGCACGCCCGAGGGCGTCGAAGGCTTCAAACACGACATCGCCGTCGGCCCACGGCACGCCCGCGTCGAGCAGGTCGAAGAGGTCTCCGTCGAGCCGACCGGGCACTACCCGACTTTCCGAATCGAAAGGGGATGAAGAAAGGGAGTCAGGAGTGCAGGAGTCAGGAGCCAGAATAAGAACCTTCTTCATTCTGACTCCTGACTCCTGACTCCTGACTCCCTCCCAAAACAATGGATCAACTCAAATCTCTCATCCGCGAGGTGCCGGACTTCCCGAAGCCGGGCATCAACTTCTACGACATCACGACGCTGCTCAAGCACCCGGAGGGCTTCCGCCAGGTCATCGACGCGCTCTCGTCGGAGTTCAAGGGGCAGCAGGTGGACACCGTCATCGGCATCGAGGCGCGCGGCTTCATCTTCGCCCCGGCGATGGCCTATCAGCTCGGCGCGGGCTTCGTCCCGGCGCGCAAGCCCGGCAAACTCCCGTCGGAGTGCGCGACCGTCTCTTACGACCTTGAGTACGGTCAGGACGCGCTCCAGATGCACCGCGACGCCGTCGGCTCGGGCCACCGCGTCGTCATCGCCGACGACCTGCTCGCTACCGGCGGCACGGCCGCGGCCGTCGTCCGCCTCGTCGAACAGCTCGGCGGGCAGGTCGTCGGCCTCGCCTTCGTCGTCGAGCTGGAATTCCTCCCCGGCCGCCAAAAGCTCCAGGGCTACGACGTGCGCTCGCTCCTCAAATACCAGTCCTGACGGTCAAACTGGACGGTGCCGGAGCGCATCTGTTACCTTCTCCGGCAGCCGCTCCCGTAGCTCAGTGGATAGAGCACTCGCCTCCTAAGCGAGGGGTCGCAAGTTCAAGTCTTGCCGGGAGCATCCAGCTCAACTCAAGGAAGAGAGAGGGCCGCGCGCCCTCTTTTGCTTTGCGGTCGGCGCCCGAGTCGTTGTTGACATGGGCGTCGGATGGGACTAACAATCTTTCCGGCTCATCGAGTACACGTCAATAGAAGGAGTTAAGAGTATGAGTACCAGTCTGATCATAATCATCATCCTAATCCTTCTGCTCATCGGCGCCGCCCCGTCGTGGCCCTACAGCCGCGGGTGGGGTTACGGCCCGAGCGGCGGGCTCGGCCTCCTGCTGCTCATCGTGGTTATTCTCCTGCTGCTCAAGGTCATCTGAGGGCAAGGCAGGTTCGCGGGTCTTCGCCCGTGTCGGCGCCGGGCTTGAGCGTGCAGGCGCGGCCCCGCGCGCGTGCCGAGTCGCGCCTTCACGAATCCGCCACGCCGCTTACTTCCTGAGCCATTCCAAAAAAATCTTGTCACGCGCGGGGCGCGGGTGTATCATCCCGGCGGTTGGACATCCTTTCGCGGGTGAAACAAAATGCTATCTTACGCAAATGTCGAGTCCGTCATGTGGCCCGACCGCACGACGCGCTGCGCGCGTCCGCTGTTCATGACGACCGTGTCGGCGGGCTTCCCCAGCCCGGCCGAGGGCTACATCGAGGGGCGGCTCGACCTGAACCGTTACCTCATCAAGCACCCGGTGGCGACCTTCTACGTGCGCGTCTCGGGCGACTCGATGACGGGCGTGGGGATACACCCCGGCTCGATCCTCGTCGTCGACCGCCAGGTCGATGCCGAGGACGGGGACATCGTCATCGCACGCATCAACAACGAGCTGTGCGTCAAGCGCCTGCGCATCCGCCACGGCCGCATCTGGCTCATGCCCGAGAACGAGCGCTTCCAGCCCATCGAAGTCATCGAAACGATGGACTTCGAAGTCTGGGGCCGCGTCATGCATGCGATACGCTCATACTGAGAAGGTGTTGGGTGTTGGTTGAAGACAAATACCAACACCCTTCTTTCATCCTTCTCTTCGGAGTCTTACGACTTCGTCGAGGATGCGGTGTGCGGCGTCGAGCTTGGACATGAGGGGGAGCGCGGCGGGCTGTTCGCGGTCGCGCGTGAGGAGCGTGACGACGTTCGTCTCGGTGTCGAAGCCGGCGCCGTCCTGCGTGAGGTCGTTGGCGACGACGGCGTCGAGGTTCTTGCGTCTGAGCTTGTCGCGCGCGTTCTCTAAGACGCGCTCGGTCTCGGCCGCGAAGCCGACGACGAGCAGGCCGTCGCGGCGGTTGCGTGCGACCTCGGCCAGGATATCGGGCGTCGGTTCGAGCGTGAGCGTGAGCGCCGACTCAGACTTCTTCATCTTCTCACGCGCGCGCGCGGCCGGGCGGTAGTCGGCGACGGCCGCCGCGGCGACGAAGACCGTGGCGCCCGCGACTTCGCGCAGGACGGCGTCGCGCATCTCCTCGGCCGAGATGGCGCTGAGCGTGCGCGCGCCCGCGGGCGGACGCGCCGTCGCCGCCCCGGCCACGACCGTCACCTCCGCCCCGCGCGCCAGAGCCGCCTCGGCCACGGCGAATCCCATCTTTCCCGAAGAATGGTTGGAGATGAAGCGCACGGGGTCGATCTCCTCGCGCGTCGCGCC
>JBEVJD010000532.1:0-2529 GCA_040510435.1 Pyrinomonadaceae bacterium
TAGATGGAGGCGCCCTGTAAGCGTTCGACGACGACGCGGTCGCCGGCTTCGAGCGGCGGCTCGCCCTCGGCCGGGTAGGCCGTCCAGACCGAGCCGAAGACCTTGACGGCGCCCTCGTTCAGAGCGCCCTCGCTCGAAGAGACGACCGTGCCGACCTGGCCGGGCAGCGACGCCGCGCCCATCCTCATCCCCTCGGGCTCGTCGCGCCCCGTGAAGTACTTGACGAAGATGGTGCGCGAGAGCGCGGTGAGCGCCGACGAGACGACGATGAAGAGGATGAACTGCGTGGCGAGCCCCGCGCCGAGGAACGCGGCGAGCGCGGCCGCCAGCGCGCCGACCCCGAACCAGAGCAGCACGAAGCCGGGCGTGAAGACCTCGGCGATGACGAGCACCACGCCGAGCACCGTCCACAGAATCCACGTCCAGTTTTCGCTCATATGGGGCGGCCTCAGCCTTTGAGGAAGTTCTTCAGCACGAACCAGACGTTGGCGGGGCGCTCGGCGAGCCGGCGCATGAAGTACGGGTACCAGGTCTTCCCGTACGGCACGTAGACCCTCACGTTGTAGCCCTCGCGCGCCAGGCCCTCTTGCAGGTCGCGCCGCACGCCGTAGAGCATCTGGAACTCGAAGCGCTCCTTCCCGATCCCTTCCCTCTCGGCGAACTCCTTCGTCGCGCGAATCATGTTCTCGTCGTGCGTGGCGATGCCGTGGTAGACGCCGCTCTGAAGCAGCACCTTCGTGCAGCGGACGTAGTTGTCGTCCACGTCCTTCTTGTCGGGGAAGGCCACCTCGGGCGGCTCGTTGTACGCGCCTTTGCAGATGCGAACGCGCGCGGGGATGGCGAGCATGTCGCGCACGTCCTGCTCAGTGCGGCGCAGGTAGGATTGCAGCACGATGCCGACGGTGTTGAGGTCGAACTCCGCGCGCAGGCGGCGGAAGATGTCGAGCGTGACCTGCGTGACGGCCGAGTCCTCCATGTCCACGCGGACGAAGTTGCCGCGCCGCGCGGCCTCCTCGACGATGGCGCGCGCGTTGCGGTAGGTCAGCTCCGGGTCGAAGGCCAGCCCGAACTGCGTGAGCTTGATCGAGACGTTCGACTTGATGCCCGACTCGTCGATGGCGGCGAGCACGCGCTTGTACTCGCGGACTTCGCCCTCGGTCTCGGCGGCGCTCGTCACGCCCTCGTTGAGGTGGTCGAAGGTGGCCGTGCAGCCGCGGGCGTTAAGCTCGCGGATGGCGGCGACGGCCGTCTGGATGTCCTCGCCCGCGACGAAGCGCTCGGTCATCCGGCGGAAGGGTTTGAAGCGCGTGGCGAAGTCCTTCAGGCCCTCACGCCGCGAGAGAAAAAGCAGTGTGCTCCTGGCAACCATCTTTTAGTCTGTCTGTCCTGAACCGTGGTTTTAACGTCGAGAAATTTAGCGGCCGGCGCCCGCGCGCTGTGGTATGCTTCCACGCGTTTTTCCCGCTCGCGCCGTCCCAACGACAGTCGGAGACAAGAAGCCGTTTGCGCTGGAAGCTGCTCATCGCCGCCTCGCTGCTGGCCGCCTCCGCAGGCGCCGGGGCGTTCTACGCGGCCTGGCACTTCCTGCTCGCGCCCTGGGGCGGACGTGAGGCGCCGCTCTGGGCGGCCGGCCTGAGCCTGCTCGCGCCGCTCGGCGCGATAACCTTCGCCGCCATCTTCGTCTACCGCCACAACGCGCGGCGGCGCGCGCTCCAGGCGGCCGCGACCGCGCTCCTCGCCTCGCTCCTCGCGCTCGCGGCGCTCACGTTCGGCCCCATCCTCATGGGGCGGCCCGCCCCCGAACTGCTCCCGGCGCCGCCGGCGAAAAATGTCTGAAAGACTCTCGTCCCAGCATAAGTAACTCGCCCTTCAACGGCAAGCGGAGACTGACGAATGCCGCCGACCAAACGGCCACTCCGGAGGAGCGGAATGTTTATAGACACCGGCATTAATAATCTCGACAAGCTCCGGAGGAGCGACATGTAGATGTCGCCCCTGACGGGGCTCTGATTGATTAGAACGCTGGCACTATAAACATTCCGTCCCTACGGGACTCGTTGTCATAACTCCCGCTGCTCATCCTTCACTCGCCGCCCTCGCCGCCCTTCAGACCTATCCTCTCCTGTAACGGCTTGAGCGCTTCGATGACGAAGCGGACGTGCTCGTCGAGTTCGACGCCGAGTTCGGCGACGCCCTGCCGGATGTCGTCGCGGTTGACCGTGCGCGCGAACGCTTTGTCTTTCAGCTTCTTCTTGACCGAAGAGACTTCGAGGTCGTCGAGGCTCTTCGACGGGCGCACGAGCGCGCACGCGACGAGGAAGCCGCACAGCTCGTCGGTCGCGAAGAGAGAGCGCGCCATCGGCGTGTCGCGCGGGACGCCCGTGTAGGTGGCGTGACCCATGATGGCGCGGATGACGCGGTCGGGGTAGCCGCGCCCGCAGAGGATGTTGGCCCCCTTGTAGGGGTGCTCGTCCGCCGTCGGGAACATCTCGTAGTCGAAGTCGTGCAGCATCCCCGTGATGCCCCACT
>JBEVJD010000533.1:0-17328 GCA_040510435.1 Pyrinomonadaceae bacterium
GGGGAGATGTGGCGCGACCTGTTGGGGTCGCGCGAACTGGCGTGGCGGCTGATGAAGCGCGACATCACGGCGCAGTACCGGCAGTCCTTCTTCGGCATCCTCTGGGCGTTTCTGCCGCCCATCGTCACGGCCATCGGGTTCACCCTCGCCGGCCGCGCGCAAGTCCTCAACGTCGGCCCGACCGATATCCCTTACCCGGCCTACATCGTCTTCAGCATGGCGCTCTGGCAGACCTTCGTCGAGGCGCTGAACGGGCCTTTGCAGGGCGTGACCAACGCGAAGCAGATGTTGTCGCGGATCAACTTCCCGCGCGAGGCCGTCGTCCTGGCGAAACTGGGCGAGGTCTTCTTCAACTTCGGCATCAAGCTGCTCCTGATCGCGGCCGTGTTCCTCTGGTACGAGGTGAGTGTGGGCTGGGCGGCGCTGCTGGCCCCACTGGCACTGGTCAGCCTGGTCATGCTCGGCACGCTGTTCGGGTTGCTGCTGACGCCGCTCGGCGTGCTGTATCAGGATGTCTCCAAGGGGCTGCTGCTGGCGGCGGGGCTCTGGTTCTTCCTGACCCCGGTCGTCTACCCCGTCCCGCGCGGCGGGACGTTCGGGGCGGTCGTCAGGCTCAACCCTGTGACGCCGCTGCTGGTGACGGCGCGTGAGTTGGCGACGACCGGGGTGGTCTCCGGCCTTCAGGGGTTCATCGTCGTCAGCGCGGTGGTGGCGGTTGGGATGCTCGTCGCGTGGGTCTTGTTCCGCCTGGCGATGCCGCTCGTCATCGAGCGGATGGGGGCTTGAGGTGTTGAGCGCGGCGGCAGCGGAGGCGGGCGCCCCCACGAGCACGCGCGGCGGCGAGGTGACACTCGCCGTCGAGGGCGTCTCGAAGAAGTTCTGCCGGAGCCTGAAGCGCTCGCTCCTCTACGGCGTCAGGGACGTGATGACCGAGGCGGTCGGGGCGCAGAGGGGGCAGGAGCTTCGGGCGGGGGAGTTCTGGGCGCTGCGCGACGTGAGCTTCCGGGTCAGGCGGGGCGAGGCCATCGGGCTGGTCGGGGCGAACGGGGCGGGCAAGAGTACGCTCCTGCGCATTGTCAGCGGCCTCATCAAGCCCGACACGGGCGTGGTCAGGGTCAGGGGGCGCGTGGCCCCGCTCATCGCCCTCGGCGCGGGCTTCAACCCCATCCTGACCGGGCGCGAGAACGTCTACGCGAACATGTCCATCCTGGGCCTGTCCAAGAAAGAGATTGACGACAGGTTCGACGAGGTGGTCGATTTCGCCGAGATCGGCGACGCGCTCGACGCCCCCGTGCAGACGTACAGCTCGGGGATGGCCGCCCGACTGGGTTTCGCGTGCGCGGTCTACACCGAGCCCGACATCCTGCTGGTTGACGAAGTCCTCTCCGTCGGCGACATCAAATTCCGCATGAAGTGCAACCGGCGCCTCGCCGCGCTGCGCGACGCCGGCACGTCCTTCATCCTCGTCTCGCACAACCCGCACTCGATCCTGTCCATCTGCGACTCGGCGCTCTACCTGTCACAGGGGCGGCTGCTCGCCACCGGCGACACGCAGACCGTGATGGACAGGTACGAGGAAGACCTCTTCGCGGTGCGCGGGCAGTCCTCGACCGAGCCGATGTTCCTGCCGGAGAAGCCGGAGGCCGAGAGCGCGGGGCTCGACATCACTTACGTCTGCTTCAAGGACGGGCGGGGCGAGGTCGTGGAGTCGCCGCTGACGGGCGAGGACATCTCGCTCTCCGTCGGGTGCAAGGCGCGCGGCGAGTTCGAGAACATCAACATCATCGTGGCCGTCTCGGGCTCGGTCGAGAACGAGCGCGTGCTGTACCTGAGCAACCAGTACGACAACCAGCCGATGCGTCTGTCGGCCGGCCGCTCCGAGATACAGATGCAGCTCCCCTACTGCGGCCTGAAGCCCGGCGTCTACAGCGCCAAGATCGTCATCAGCCAAAGCACCCTGTACATGCTCGACGTGGTGGAGTCCTTCAGATTCCGGGTCAAGTCGGGGATAAATATGAATCAGAATTTGTACTACCAGCCGAGGTCGTGGAAGGTTGCGAACCCTCAGCCCCCGCCCGCATAGTGAGATTCCCGTGATAAAAAAGTTGTTGAAGAAGACACTCCCGCCCGGACAATACGGGAGGTTGGCCGCGCTCAAAAGAAGGCTCGCGGGCGACGACCTCATCACGCAGGTGCGGGCGGCGGTCGTCCACCGGAACCTGGACGCGGCGTCCCTGCTCGACCTGAAGAACGAGATCAACGTGGTCGAGCGGATGGACTACGCGCGGCGCGACGTGCTGCTGTGCGTGGACTCGCGCATTGAGTACGAGACGAGGCTCCACTCGTGCAAGAAGGAGCCCGACACGGTCGAGTGGATCGAGACGTTCCTGAAGCCCGGCGACGTGCTCTTCGACGTGGGCGCGAACGTCGGCGCCTACTCGCTCGTCGCGGCGAAGTTCTTCGACAACGGCGTCAAGGTCTACGCCTTCGAGCCGGCGTTTTTGAACTACACGCAGCTCTGCAAGAACGTGCACCTCAACCGCTGCCAGGGGAGCGTCGTCCCGCTCCCCGTCGCGCTCTCGGACAAGACCGCGCTCGGCGTCTTCAACTACTACAACCTGATTCCGGGCGGCGCGCTTCACACCCTCGGGGCGGCCGTCGACCATAAGGGCGAGGCGTTCGAGCCGGTTTTCACGCAGCACATGCTCAGCTACCGGCTCGACGACCTCGTCGAGCAGTTCGGCGTCCCCGTCCCCAACCACATCAAGATCGACGTGGACGGCATCGAGCTGGACGTGCTCGTGGGGGCGCGCGAGACGCTCTCGAACCCGTCGCTGCGCAGCATCATCGTGGAACTGGAGGCGGGCGAGAGCGAGCGCCGGATCACAGAACTGCTTGAGTCCAAGGGCTTCGAACTGCACTCGAAATACACTCGTTGGACGCCCGGGATGCTAAACTGTATCTTTTCACGTAAAGGTCTTTAACGGGCCGCGGCCCCCGGAAGAAGAGTCGTTTCTCATGCTTTCGTTCCAACAGACGGATTTCATCTACGAGCCGTACCCCATCGGGGTGGCGCACAACGTCTTCGAAGACGGGTACTACAGGAGCCTGGTCGAAACCTTCCCCTCGGCCGACCTCTTCAAGTTCATGGCCTCGCTCGGCAACAAGTACTCACTCTCGGAGCTTAACAACCCGGAGCAGTATCACGACTACGTCAACTCCCGCGCGCCGTGGCGCGAGTTCCACCGTTGGCTGAAGCGCGAGGAGTTCCCCTACGAAGTCCTGTCGATGCTGTCCGAACACCAGATCGACCTCGGCGTGCGCAGGCCCGAGGGCAACGGCGCCGAGGCCCCGGCCCCGACGCTTCTGGAGCGGCTGCGGGGCGGCCGGCGGCCCGCCGAGACCCGCGGCCTCAGCGCGCGGTTCGAGTTCTCGATGCTCCCCGCCGACGGCGGCTTCATCAAGCCGCACACCGACAGCCCGCAGAAGATCGTCACGCTCGTGATAGCGATGCTCGGTGACGGGGAGTGGAGCCAGTCGTTCGGCGGCGGAACCGAGGTGCTGCGGCCGAGGGACGCGACTAAAAACTTCAACTACCTGAACAGGTATCTGGAGTTCGAAGAGGTCGAGACGCTCGGCACCTTCGAGTACCGCCCGAACCAGTGCGTGATTTTCATCAAGACCTTCAACTCGCTCCACGCCGTCCGCCCCATGTCGGGGAACGGCGCGGGGCTGATGCGGAAGACCTTGACGATCAACATCGAGAAAGTCGGCTGAGCGGATTAAAGCAAGAACCGTTTTATTCAGGATTAAGTAATGGCAAGTCCCACTGTGCAGGCGCGGCACATACTTTCGCCCCGCTTCTCGGTTGAAGCGTCGCCCCCGCCGGCGAACCTTCAGCCGGCCCAACTGCCCTTCATCGAAGAGGTCAAGGCGAGGCTGCGGAGCGGGGAGTACAAACTCGAACGCTCACCCTGCCCGTGCGGCGAGCGCGAGGGGGCGGCCATCTCGGAGGTCGAGCGCTACGGGCTCCCCCTCACGTCGGTCGTCTGCACGGCCTGCGGCACCGTCCGCTTCGACCCCTACCTCGACGGGCCCAGCCTCGAAGACTTCTACAGGCGCTTCTATCAGAAGATGTACGGGCGCGCGCCCGACATCGAGAGCTACTTCCTCAGACAGCAGAGCTACGGCGAGAAGCTACTGGCCGCGGTCGAGTCTTCGCTCGCGCCCGGCGCGTGGGTCTTCGAGGTCGGCTGCGGCTCCGGCGGGGCGCTCGAAGTGTTTCAGGCCAAGGGCTACCGCGTCGCGGGCTGCGACTACGGCGGCGAGCTGATCGAGGCGGGGCGGCGGCGCGGCGTCCAGAACATCCACCACGGCTCGCTCACAGACCTCGCCGCGGCGCTGGGCGACGTGCAGGCCGACCTCATCTACCTCCACCACGTCTTCGAGCACGTCATCGACCCGCTCGCGTTCCTTGAGGAGTGTCGTGGGCGATTGAAGCCGGGCGGGCGGGTCGTCATCGTCGTCCCGGACGTGAGCCGCATCGCCAGCTACTCGTACCCCGCGGGCGACCTGCTTCAGTTCCTGCACATCTCGCACAAGTACAACTACTCGCCCGAGGGGATGCGTGCGCTGGGCGAGCGGGCGGGGTACGCCGTCGAGGGGCTCCGGCCCGACCCGAACATCCGGACGCCCTGCTCGCACATGCCGGAGCTGTGGGTGAGCATGAGCGTGGGTGGGGGCGAAGCCGCCGCGAAGGCCGCGGCGAACAGAGACGGCGGCCCCCGGATGCTCAAGTACCTGCGCAGAACCGAACGCCTGCGCTCGCTCGGGCTGTGCGAGGCGCAACTGCGTTCGAGGACGGCCGGGGTCAGAAGTTATCTCTCGACCAACTTCGCCCGGCTCACGAGGCTGACCCCGGCGAAGGTCGTGCGAAGGCTAAAGGGGTCTTGAGCGCGGGAGGCTGCGGTGAGGTGAAGACTATGAGTAACCAGGAACGTGTGCGTGTGTTCATCGGCTCGGGCGAGGCGAGCCTCCTTGAGCGGAGGGTGGCCGTCCACTCGCTGCGCAAGCACACCGAGCGAGACCTCGACATCTACGTCTTCAACGGGACGCACAACGCCGTCGAGTTGAACGACGGCGAGCCCTTCCCCGCGCCTATGTCCCTGCGGGTCAAGTACCAGAACGTGACCGAGTTCAGCCTCTACAGGTATCTCATCCCGGAGATATGCGGCTACGAGGGCCGCGCCATCTACATCGACTCCGACACGATCTGCCTGACCGACATCGGGGAGCTGTTCGACGCCCCGATGAACGGCGCGCACTTCCTCGCCAAGTCCGAGGCGTACAACGGCGGACTCTGGGGCCTGAGCGTGATGCTGATCGACTGCGAGACGTGCCGCTTCGATTTGGAGGAGGTCGTTGACGAGATAGGCCGGGGGCTCTACACGATGAACGACTTCGCCTGCATGAGCCCCCAGTTCCTCGCGCGCCACCCCTACCGCGTCCGCGAACTCGACCCGCGCTGGAACTCCTTCGACTACGCCGACGCCGAGACGAAGCTGATTCACTACACGAACCTCTACACGCAGCCGTGGAAGTACCCCGGTCACCCCCACGGCGAACTCTGGTTCGAGTACTTCGACGCGGCGCGCGCCGCCGGCTACGTCACGCCGAGGGACATCGAGCTGAGCCTCGTGCGTTCCTACGTCAGGCTCGACTTGCTGGAAGGGAACAACCCTTTGCCCGCGCCGCCGCCGCCGGGACAGTCCCGCCTCAGGCGTCTGGCCCGCCCCGTGAAGAAGGCTCTGAAGGGGCTGGTCTCGAACACGGATGTCGCCTGAGATTTTTTGCCGAGAGATGTTGTATGCCGACTGTTAACGAAGAGCAAGCGTACGCCACGCAGATGATCGACCTGCTTCGGCTGGAGGCGGCGGCCATCATGCGCGCCGCCGAGCGTTGTCACCCCGAACAGTTGGAGCGGGCCGTCGGCCTGCTGCGCGCGTGCGTGGGCAAGGTGGTGCTGATCGGGGTCGGCAAGTCGGGGCTCGTGGCGCGCAAGATCGCCGCCACGCTGACGAGCACGGGCACGGCCGCGGTCTTCCTGCACCCGGCCGACGCGCTGCACGGCGACCTCGGCATCGTCTCGAACGGCGACGTGGCGGTCGCGCTCAGCAACAGCGGCGAGACGGACGAGCTGCTGACCATCCTCCCCTACCTGAAGAACCGGCAGGTGCCCGTCGTCGCCATCACTGGCAACCTCTCGTCCACCCTCGCGCGCCACGCCGACGTGAACCTCGACGCCTCCGTAGACCACGAGGCTTGCCCTTACAACCTGACGCCGACGACCAGCACGACCGTCGCGCTCGCGCTCGGCGACGCGCTGGCCGTCACGCTGATGAAGGCCAAGGGGGTCAGCCAGGAGGACTTCGCCTCGAACCACCCGTCGGGGCGGCTGGGCAAGCGCCTGACGCTCCGCGTGCGCGACCTGATGCGCAGCGGACACGACAACCCGACGGTCTCGCCGCAGGCGTCGTGGCTGGAGGTCGCCGGCACCATCAGCAAGGGCGGCCTGGGCGCAGTCAACGTCGTGGACGAGGCGGGCTATCTGGAAGGCGTGATTACCGACGGCGACCTGCGCCGCTCGATCACGAAGTTCAAGTCCATGAACCCCGAGGCGGTGAAGGCCGCCGAGATCATGACGCGGACGCCCGCGACCGCACCCCCGGACATGCTCGCCTACGGCGCGCTGCGGCTGATGGAAGACCGCGCCTCGCAAATCTCCGTCCTGCCGGTCGTCAACCACGAGGGCTTCTGCGTCGGCCTCATCAGGCTGCACGACATCGTCAGGAGCGGACTCTAAGGTAAGTTCGGCCGAAAGCATGGCGAGTCGAAGAACATTGCAGCGGGTGGTGACCTGTCAGGGCAGCATCCAACTGATCGCGGCCCTCTCCGTGCTCAGACAGAGGGACGGCGCGCGCGGGGCGGGAGCGCCCGAGCGCCGCGACCACCTCGTCATCTACGACCTCTGGGCGCCGGCCGGGCAGGTGGCAGAGTTCGCCGCCTTCATCCGCCGGATGGCGGCGCTCGTGCACGACTGGGAGTCAATCGTCTACGTCGAGCCCGGGCAGTTGAGCGGCGTCGCCGGAGACCTCGCCGAGCACGGCCCCGAGCGCGCGTTCGAACGCGTCTACGAATGGGTCGGCGTGCGCGCGGCCGACGAGATTTACCTGAGCCGGAACTGGCAGTTCGGCAACCAGCTCTTCACGAACGCCTACGAGTCGGCGTTGAAGGTCTGCTACGGCGACAGCATCGGCATCTATTTTTCGGAGGCGTACTTCAGCCCGCCCGCGCCGCCCGCCGCCGCCGCCAGCGGCTTCTCGCTGAGGGGTAAGCTGCGGAGTCTGAAGGGGCGGCTCGTCCGCCCCGCGCCGCCGCCGCCCCAGCCGCGCGCCTTGAAGGAGGTCGAGTTCGACATCGGCTACTTCCTGCTGCCCGACATCCTGGGCGAGAGCCCGCCGATGAAGACGGCGCCTTTGGAGAAGTGGCACGCGCTTGAGCTTTTTCAAGAGATGAGCGGCCTGCTGGAAGAGGAGCAGGTCGCGGGGGTGCGGACACGTCTCGAAGGCCGCCCCGCGGTCATCATGATGACTTCGAACTTCTCGGAGGCGCTGAGGATGACCGTCGAGCACGAACTCACGGCTTACGTGAAGTTCCTTGAGGGTCTGGAGTGCCCGCGCGACGCAGTCCTCGTCGTGAAGCCGCACCCGAGGGACGGCGCGGAGAAAATTCAGCGGCTCAAGTCGGCCGTGGGCGGACTGTTCGCCGACGTAATCGTGCTCGACGAGACGGAGCTGTTCTTCCTCCCCTTCGAGATATTTCTGCTGCGGGCTTTCACGGACGGAGGCGGCGAGGTGTCGCGGGGCGTCCGCGTGGTGACGTTCAGCACGGCCTGCCTGTCGCTCGCGCTCCTGTTCAACTTAGAGCCCCTCGTCGGCTTCGGCCCCGAGCTGGTCGAGGAGTACTTCAAAGGGGAGCACGCGCCCGGCCGGGTCAGACACGAGCGGGATTTGCGGCTGGCGATTCGGAGGATATCGGAGGGGGCCGGCTCACCTTATGAAGTGCCTCAACCTGGGATGCGGTAGCAGGTATCATCCCGCCTGGACTAACGTAGACTTCGCGCCCGACGACCCCGCCGTCCTGTCTCACGACTTACGCAAGGGGATTCCGTTCCCGGACGAAGAGTTCGACGTGGTCTACCACTCGCACGTGCTCGAACACTTCAACCAGCAGGGCGCGCGTGACTTCCTGCGCGAGTGCCGGCGGGTCTTGAAGCAGGGCGGCACCGTCCGCGTCGCCGTGCCCGATTTGGAGTTGATAGCGAAGACCTATTTGGGCACGTTGGAGCGGGCCGCGGCGGGCGGCGGGCGGGACGGGGACGACTACGAGTGGATGATGCTGGAACTCTACGACCAGGCGGTGCGTGAATCCACGGGCGGCGAGATGGGCGCCTACCTGCGCCGCGATCCGCTGCCGAATAGAGAGTTCGTCGTCGCACGCGTCGGCATCGAAGCCGAACGCGCCATCGAGAGCGCCGCGCGTTCGAGCGCCGCGCGACCCGCGCCGCAGCCGGAGGCCGCGCCGAACGGCCGGCGGGGCACGTTGCTCGGGCGTCTGCGCCGCGTGCTGAGTGACGCGTCGGCGCGCCGCGAGGCGCTGGTGCGCCGACTGCTGGGCGCGGAGTACGAGCTGCTTGAGCTGGGGCGCTTCCGCCGCGGCGGCGAGCTTCACCTGTGGATGTACGACCGCTACTCGCTGGCGCGCGTGTTGGAGGGGGCGGGCTTCCGCGAGGCGCGCACGGTCGGGCCCGCCGAGAGCCGGATACAGGGCTGGGCGGAGTATCACCTCGACACAGAGCCGGGCGGCGCGGTCTGTAAGCCGGACTCGCTCTTCATGGAAGCGTCCAAGTGAGAGACACCAGCGGGAGACCATTGAGGGTCGCGTTCTTCAACGCCTCCGACCGCGCGAGCGGCGCCGAGGCGCTCATCTGCCAGACGGTGGAAGGGCTCCTCGCGCGCGGCGTCGAGGCGCGGCTCTACGCCCTGCGGCGCGCGACCGACGCCCCTTACGTCCACCCGCTGCCGGTCTTCCGCGGCGAGGTGCGCGTCGAGCAGAAGCTCCGGGCGCTGACCGGCGGCAACGACCTCCTCTTCCCCTCGACGCTCGCGCTCGGGCGGGAGGAGTGGCTGGGCCGAGCAGACCTGTGGCACTTCCACAACCTGCACGGCCACTACGTCTCGATCCCGTTCCTCGCGTTCCAGAGCCGCAGGCGGCCCGTGGTGCTGTCGCCGGTAGACCAGACCCTCTCCACCGGCTACTGTAGCTACACGATGGGGTGCGAGCGCCACCGCGAGCACTGCGGCGAGTGCCCGCAGTGGGCCACTCTGGCGTACCCGGGGCTGAGCCGCGACACGACGCGCTCTCTGCTGGCGTTGAAGAAGGCTTCGGTGCGCCGCTCTGGGTTTCACATACTCGTGCACACGGACTATCTGGCCGAGTATTACCGCTCCACCTTCGTCGGCTCCCGGCCGATTGACCGCCTCCACTACGGCGTGGACACGGATGTTTTCCGCCCCATGCCGCGCGAAGAATGTGCGGCGGCGCTGGGCGTCGAGCCGCCGCGGCGCTTCGTCGTCGGCCTGCTCCACAGCTCCGTGGCCGAGGGGCGCAAGGGGCTGCTCTCTCTGCTCGGCGTTCTGCAAGCGGTCGCGCGCCGCATGCCGGGCAGGCTCGAAGTGCTGGCCGTGGGGCACGCGAGCGAGCGCGCGCGCGAGTACGAGACGCCCGAGATGCCGGTCACGGCGCTCCCGTTTTTGAACAGCCCCGAGTCGCTGGCCCGCGCACTGAACCTCTGCGACGTGCTGCTCTACCCGACGCAGGCCGAGAACCTTTCGCTGACCTGCCTCGACGCGCTCGCGTGCGGCGTGCCCGTCATCAGCTCGGACGTGGGCGGGCAGCCCGAGGCCATCGAGGACGGCGTGAACGGCTTCCTCTGCCCGCCCGGCGACCTCGAACAGTTCGGCGAGCGCGTCGCGCAACTGGCCGCAGACCCCGCGCTCGCCCGGAGATTTTCCGAGGGCGCGCGGCGCACCGCCGTCGGGCGCTTTAACATAGACAACTACGTGGGGAACCTGATCGGCTACTACGAGCGTGTCCTCGGGCGACACGACGGCCGCCCGGACAGAGCATGAGTCGCACCGCCGCACAGAATGGAGAGCGGGTCGTCGTCCTCGGCGGCCTCGGCTTCATGGGCAGTCACCTCTGCCGCGCCCTGGTGGCGGGCGGGCGCGCCGTGCGCGTCTTCGACCGGCCGCAGGCGTCGCGCGAACTGCTCGGCGACATCGCGCGCGAGCTTGAGATAGTCGAGGGCGATGTCGCGCGCGCGCAGGACGTGGTGGGCGCGTGCGCCGACGCGGACGTGCTCGTCCATCTCGTGCACACGACCGTGCCCGGCTCTTCGATGGAAGACCCCGCCTACGACCTCACGAGCAACGTCGTCACCTCGGTGAACTGGCTCCGGCGGCTGGGCGAGACGGGCGTGCGGCGGCTCATCTTCGTCTCCTCGGGCGGGACGGTCTACGGCGTCCCGCGCACGGTGCCCATCGGCGAAGACCACCCGACCGACCCCATCAGCTCTTACGGCATCACGAAGCTCGCCATCGAGAAGTACGTCTCGGCGTACGCTTCGATGCTCGGGATTGATTATTGTATTATCCGCCCCTCGAACGTGTACGGGCCGGGGCAGCGGCTGCACACGGGGCAGGGCGTCATCGGGGTGACGGCCGACCGCGCCCTGCGCGGCGAGCCGCTGGAACTGTGGGGTGACGGCGAGAGCCTGCGCGACTACCTCTACGTCGAAGACATGGCGGCCTCGGTCGTGAGCCTTCTGGATTACGCGGGGGAGGAGCGGGTCTTCAACGCCTCCAGCGGCGAGGGGCGCTCGGTGCTCGACATCATCGAGACGCTGCGCGAGCAGCTCGGCCCACTGCCCGAGGTCGTACGCAAACCCTTCCGCGGCTTCGACGTTCCCGTCAACGTGCTCGACTCCTCAAGGCTCCGCCGGGCCACGGGCTGGCGCCCCTCGGTCACGTTGCGGGAGGGTGTGGCGCGCACGCTCGAGTGGCTGAAGGCCCGGCAAAAGTGAAGAGAGCGTTCATCACCGGCATCACGGGTCAGGACGGGAGTTACCTGGCCGAACACCTGCTCGGGCTCGGCTACGAGGTGCACGGGCTGGTGCGCCGCGTCGCGTTGGAAGACCCCGCGCGCCGCTTCGCGCGCATCTCCCACCTGCTCGACCGCGTGCAACTGCACCCCGCGAGCCTCGAATCCTACGCCTCCATCTTCAGCATCTTCAGCAAGCACCAGTTCGACGAGTGCTACCACCTCGCCGCGCAGTCGTTCGTCGCCGAGAGCTTCGCCGACGGCTTCTCGACGATGAACACGAACATCAACGGCACGCACTACATGCTCGCCGCGCTGCGCGAGCTGGCGCCGGGCTGCCGCTTCTACTTCGCCGGCTCCTCCGAGATGTTCGGCAAGGTCGCCGAGGTGCCGCAGCGCGAGACGACCCCCTTCCACCCGCGCAGCCCCTACGGCATCAGCAAGGTGGCGGGCTTCGAGCTGACGCGCAACTACCGCGAGGCTTACCAGATGTTCTGCTGCTCAGGCATGCTCTTCAACCACGAGAGCCCGCACAGGGGTTACGAGTTCGTGACGCGCAAGATCACGAGCACGGTGGCGAAGATTAAGCTCGGGCTCGCCGCGGAGCTGCGCCTCGGCAACCTCGACGCGCGGCGCGACTGGGGGCACGCCGCCGACTACGTGCGCGCGATGTGGCTCATGCTTCAGCAGGAGGGGCCGGACGACTACGTGGTGGCGACGGGGGAGAGCCGCTCGGTGCGCGATTTCTGCGAGATGGCCTTCGCCGAGGCCGGATTGGATTACCGCGACCACGTCCGCGTGGACGAACGCCTGCTGCGCCCGGCCGAGGTTGACCTGCTGGTGGGCGACGCCTCGAAGGCGCGGAGCGTGCTCGGCTGGGCGCCGCGCTACACGTTCGAAGAGCTGGTCAGGGAGATGGTGCGGGCAGACCTCGAAGCGGCGTCGGCGGGGAGGGCGAGGGCGGAGGGGTGAAGGCCGAAGCTTTAACGTCCGTCCCGCGCCTCGCAGACCTGCCCGCGCCCCCGCCGGGGAAGAAGGGCTGGCCCTGGACTGTCGAGACGCGACCTCTGCCGCCGACGCTGCCCGGCGGGCGCCCGTGGCCGCGCGTCAGCGTCATCACGCCCTCTTATAATCAAGGACAGTTCATCGAGCAGACCCTCCGCTCCGTCCTGCTCCAGGCTTACCCGAACCTCGAATACATCGTCGTTGACGGCGGGAGCACCGACGAGAGCGTCGAGGTCATACGCAAGTACGAGCCCTTCCTCGCACACTGGGAGAGCGAGAAGGATAGAGGCCAGAGCCACGCCATCAACAAGGGCTTCGCGCGCGCGACCGGCGAGGTGCTGTGCTGGCTCAACAGCGACGACTTCTACCTGCCGGGGACGCTGCGCGCCGTCGCCGAGGCCGTGGGCAGTGGTGCCGCGGCGGTCGTCGGGCACTGCGTGCAGGTCTACGCGGACGGGCGGGAGCCGCACCGCGGCGTGGGCCGGTTCGAGAGCCTTGAGCGGCTGCTCGCGTTCTGGAAGGGCTACCAGATGCACCAGCCCTCGATCTTCTGGCGGCGCGAGGTCTTCGAGCGCGTCGGCTACCTCGACGAGGGGCAGCATTTCATCATGGACTTCGACTACTGGGTGCGCATCGCGCGCCACTTCGAGTTCGTGAACCTCGACCGCGAGCTGTCGTGCGCGACCTATCACGAGGATGCCAAGACGGGCGACGGCTTCACGAAATACCACGGCGAGTTGAGGCGGCAAGCGGCGCACTATTGGCCTCCGCCCACGACGCTCGCACACTGGCGCCTGCGCGCCTCGATGTTCAGGCACCTGACCTGCGGCCCGTTCGTCACGCGCGCCGGCCACTCGCTTGCGTACCGGCTCGGGCGCGTGCGCCGACTGTTCGCGGGCGGCGGGGCGCGCTGACCGTGACTTGAAATCTTGACTGAATAGCAGGTGAGTTTTAGACACAGAGACACAGAGGCACGGAGACACAGCTTGTTGCGTATAACCCCCAACGAGCTGTGTCTCTGTGCCTCTGTGTCTCTGTGTTGAACTATCATTCGGTTACTGCTCGACCGCGGTATGCAGCACCTCGTCAGCGTCATCATGCCCGCCTATAACTCGGCCAGATACATCGCCGAGTCAGTCCGCTCCGTGCAGGCGCAGACCTTCGGCGGGTGGGAGCTGGTCGTCGTTGACGACGGCTCGATGGACGACACCGCGGCTGTTGTGCGGAGTCTGGCTGAAGCGGATTCGCGCGTCCGCCTCGTCGCGCGGCCGAACGGCGGGCAGGCCGCCGCGCGCAACACCGGGCTCCAAGAGGCGCGCGGCGACCTCGTCGCCTTCCTCGACTCGGACGACCTGTGGCTGCCCGAGAAGCTCGCGGCGCAGCTCGCCGTGCTGGAAGGGAAGGGCGTTGACCTCGTCTACACGGACGGCTACATCTTCTCCGACGGCGGCGCGGAGTCCGCGGAGGAGCGTTTCCACATCCTCCCCGGCGAGGCGCGAGGGCTGGAGATGTTCCGCACGCTCTTCACTTCGAACCGCATCGGGACGCTCTCGGTGCTGGTGAAGCGAAGCGCGCTCGACGCGGTCGGCCTCTTTGACGAGGATCGGGCGTACCAGAACTGCGAGGACTACGACCTCTGGATGAGGCTGGCGAAGTGGGGCGCGAGCTTCTACGGGATGCCTGAGAAGCTGATGCGCTACCGCCGCCACGCCGCCGCGACGACCTACAGCGCCAGCAAACTCCTCACCCCGATGCTCGCCGTGATTCTGAAGCACGCGCCCGACCCCGCGCTCGACCCCGCGCTCGTCCGCGAGAGGGTCAGGGGGCTCTACCGCGACCTGATTGCGGCGCTCGTGTCGGAGGGGCGCGTCGGGGAGGCGCGCGCGCGGATGCGCGAGTTCTACGCGTGGGACGGGGGCGCGCCGGTGACCGCGCTCCAGCGGCTGCTGTTGCGCCTCCTCCCGCGCGGGTATAACTATATCAGCCGGGAGTTTCTGTACCGCGCCGAGTGGCACGCCCGCGGCCTGTTGGGCAGGCCCCGAGGCGCTTGATTGACGCTCGTTTTTTTATGAATTCGTCATTGACAAAGCCGCTGGTGAGCGTCGTCGTCCCGGCCTACAACTACGGCCACCTCATCCGCGAGACGCTCGACAGCCTCGCGGCGCAGACCTACGGCGCGTGGGAGTGCGTCGTCGTGGATGACGGCTCGACCGACGACACGCGGGCGGTCGTCGAGGCTTACGCCGCGGCCGATTCGCGCGTCCGCTACGTGCGGCAGGCGAACGCGCGCCAGGCCGCGGCGCGCAACAACGGCATCCGCCACTCGTCCGGCGAATACTTCCAGTTCCTCGACGCCGACGACTTCGTCGAGCCGCGCAAGTTCGAGCGTCAGGTCGAATACCTTGAGGGGCACAGTGAGGTTGACATCGTCTACAGCGGCGTCCGCTACTTCAGCGCGGCGGGCGGCGGGCTGACGCACTCGCGGCAGTATTCAGTGTGGGACGACGGGCGGCCCTGGATGCCCGAGGTCTCGGGGCGCGGGCGCGTGCTGTTGGAACGTCTGCTGCGGAACAACATCATGGTCGTCAACTCGCCGCTCGTCCGCCGCCGCGTGGTCGAGGCCGTCGGCGAGTTCGACGATGGGCTCACGCCCGTCGAGGACTGGGACTACTGGACGCGCTGCGCGGCCGCGGGCTTCCTCTTTCAGTACGAAGACGCCGAAGGCGTGCGCGCGCTGGTGAGGGCGCACGAGTTGAGCGCGAGCCTCGACGGGCGGCGGATGATGAGGGCCACGCTGAAGATGCGGAAGGCTTGGGCGGCGCGCACGCTCACAGACGCCGAAGACCTCAGGCTCAACCGCAACCTCGTCGCCGAATGCGAGGGGCTGCTCGGCGTCGAGGAGTCTCTGCACGGCAACCGCATGAAGGGCGCGCTCCAACTCCTCAAGGCCGCCGCGCTCGACCGCCGCGCGCGCCCCCGCGCGAAGTGGCTCGCCTGCGCGCTGCTCGCGCCGTTCGCCACCGGCGAGCAGTTGAAGCACGCCGTCACGACCTCGGTCACGGGCACGGCCGCGAGCCTCCTGCGCCGTGAAGCAGGTCAGAATCACCCGCGGTAGCGAATGTGCCTGTGACTCAAGAGGGCTTGAACCCGTTAGCCAGAACTACCCGCTACGGCAGGTGGTAATGACCCGAATTCCCTGATGCACGCCGTCTTCATCGACACGACCATGACGACGCCGCCGACGGGCGGCGCGCACACCTTCCTCGTCGATCTGTGCGCGCAGCTCGCCGGGCGCGGCTGGCGCGCCTCGTTCGTCACGCAGCCCGGGCCGGAGCAGGGCATCGTGCAGGCCCTGCGCGAGGCGGGGGGCGACATCCACGAACGGCTCTGGCCGGCGTCGAGCCTGCCCGAGGAGCGCGCCGAGAGGCTCGCGGCGTGGGTCAACGCGGCGCGACCGGACGCCTACGTCGTCTCGGCCTCGCCCGACGCGGGCTGGCTCGCGCTGCCGCTGCTCGACCCGGGGATTCCGACCCTCTCCATCGCGCACAACGACGTGGGCGCCTTCTACGAGCCGCTCAAGCACTACGGCGAGTTCATCGACTGCGCGGTCAGCGTGAGCGAAGAGATACACCGCAGGACAATCGAGGAGTGCGGCGTGCCTGCGGAGCGGGCGCGGCGCATACCCTACGGCGTGGACGCGCTCGGGGCGGAGGAGGCGCGCGCGCGCGCCGCGTCGTCGCTCGCGGGCGGGCCGCTGCGGATAGGGTACGTGGGCCGCCTCGTCGAGGAGCAGAAGCGCGTGTCGGAGATGGCGCCGCTCGCGGCGGAGCTTGCGCGGCGCGGCGTGGAGTTCGAGCTGCACGTCGTCGGCGAAGGCCGGGCGCGTGCGGCGCTCGAAGCCGAGTTCGCACGCCTGGGCGTCGCGGGGCGCGTGAAGTTCTGGGGGTGGCTCGCGTCCGCGGAGGTGAGGCGGCGGCTGGCGGAACTGGACGTGTTCCTTTTAATGTCGGACTACGAGGGGTTGTCGGTGGCGCTCCTGGAAGCGATGGGGCACGCGCTGGCGCCGGTCGTCACGCGCATTGCGAGCGGGACGGGCGAGGTGGTCGAGGACGGCCGCAACGGCTTCCTCGTCCCCGTCGGCGACATCCGAGGGTTCGCTGAACGCATCGAGCGGCTGGCGCGCGACCGCGGCCTGCTCGCGTCCTTCAGGCGCGCGGCGTGGGAGGCGAGCCAGGGCTACACCGTCGGGCGGATGGCGGACGAGTACGTGCGCCGCTTCGCGGACGCGCGCGAGTTGAACTCGCTGCGGCGCGCGCGGGGTCGGCGCCGGCCCGACTACCCCGTGATGCCCGCGTGCCGTTCGCCCTACCCCTTCTGGCTGCGGAAGCTCAAGCGGCGTGTGCTGGTCGCGTCCGGCCGCGCGGGCTACTAGACTGTCAACAGATGAAGCTGAGAAACATAAGCGCGTACGTCTACCGCGCCCTCGTCATGGCGCGCCACCCCGAGGCCGTCGGGCTCAGGCGGCGCGGCATCGACTTCGACCACTACCGCAACCTGCGCCGCCGCTGGCTGCTCGACGCCGGCATCCGGACGATCCTCGACATCGGCGCCAACACGGGGCAGTTCGCGCGGCTCGCGCACGAGGTCTTTCCCGGCGTCGCCATCTACTCGTTCGAGCCTCTGCCCGACTGCTTCGAGACTTTGAAGACGGCGCTGCCCGCCGGGTCGGACTTTCATCCCATCAACTGCGCGCTCGGGCGCGAGGAGGGGACGCTCGAATTCCGACGGGCGCGGCACACGCCGTCGTCTTCGTTCCTGAACATCACGAAGCTGCACGAGGAGTCTTTCCCCGAGAGCACGGGCGGGCAGGAGGAGCAGCCTTTGAGCGTCGCGGTGCGGACGCTCGACGCGGTGGCGGCGGAGCTGCCGCTGCGCGAGAAGATTCTTCTGAAGATCGACGTGCAGGGCTACGAGGCGAACGTGCTGGCGGGGGGCGCGGAGACGGTGAAGCGGGCGGCGGCGGTCATCATGGAGACCTCGTTCCGCAGGCTCTACGAGGGGCAGCCGCTCTTCGACGAAATCTACGCGACGATGCGCGGGATC
>JBEVJD010000534.1:0-23114 GCA_040510435.1 Pyrinomonadaceae bacterium
TGACTATTGAGTAGAGTCTGTCTAGAGCGGTTGGCAGTTGAGTGTGACTGTTGAGAGGTAAACTCATCGGTAAACTCAAAGGCAAACAGGCGTCTACCGCTCGCTCGTCTCCCGTGCGTCGGGCGCCTTCGCCGGCCGCTCCAGAATCGCGTAGAGCCCCAGGTTGTAGAAGAGGTCTCTGACGCGGAAGCCGTCGGCGAGGAGGCGTCGAAGCTCGGAGACCGAGGCGTCGGGGAGCAGGCCGGTCAGCTTCTTCTTGTCGGGCCCGCGGTCGGGGATTTGCAGAATCTTATACTCGCCCGGGGAGGTGCCGCCCGCGGCGCGCGCGAAGACGAACTTCTGTAGAAAGACTCCGTCGCCGGAGTCGCACCTCGGGTCGCCCACCAGCAGACCCGCGTAGCTGTTGCCCGCCGCCAACATCTTCGGGAACTCCTTCCGGTGCTGGCGGTCGTCTTTGAAGGTGTAGGCGGTGGCGCCCCCGGCCTGCCGTTCCAGCAGAGCGATCTTGACGAACCCGAGGCGCCCGCCGACGACGTAACGCGAGCCCGCGGCGGCGAGACTGTTGATCTTGTCCTCGAAGCCGAAGACCTCCTTGACCATCTCGTACTCGACCTTCGGCGGGGCGGCCTCGTTCAAGTCCCGCTCGGCCAGAATCGTGACGTTGACGATGAGTTCCCCGTCCCCCGCGAAGAGGACGTGGACGGGGCGGAAGCCCGGCGGGGCGGCGTCGAGCGCGGCCTGAAGCTCCTTCTTCTGTCCCCCGTCCAGCGTGAACCGGCCCTTGAAGGCCCTGTACTCCTTCGTCTGCGCGTTGGCCCCGTCGCGCCGCATGAAGAGGAGGACGTTGCTCCGTTCCTCCCGGGTCTCCTGCCTGTTGGAGTAGTCGGGCGTGGCGTTGGGGTCAAACACCTCCACCTGCCGGCATTGCACCGCGCCGTAAGCGTGCACGAAGGCGTAGCCACGCTCCGGGTAGTAGTTGAGCGGCGTGCCGAACCGCGGGTCTTCCGACAGCGGGTCGGAGACGTAGTCGTACGTGTGACCCGGGTCGAGGCGCAGCACGGCCGCGTAACTCCGCGGGTCAGCGCCTCCGTCGCCGACCGTCTTCTCCAGTCGGTAGCCGAGCCGTCCCTGCTCGTTCAGAGCCTTGACGAACTCTTCGCGGCCGAGCGCCGCGACGACCCTGACCTCCTCGTAGTGAGCGGAACCGGCGGGCGTCGGCGCGGGCTGCGTCAACGGCTTTGGCGTCCAGGGCTTACGCCCCGACTGCGCGCGGGCGTGCGGGTGGAAGAACAGAAGGGATGCGGAGAGTAAGATGAGCGCCTTGAAGTTTCTCGACGTGAACATGCGTGCCTGACCTTTCGACGGGGCACGGGCGGCCCCTTGACGTTTCAATCGACACCGGCAGCGGCGGCGCGCCCGTCGGCGGCCCTCCGCAGCAGTATCAGCAAGAGGAGTGGCGGCGCAAAGAGCACGAATTCAAGGGAGAGTGACTTCAGGATTCCCGCGACGGGGAGACCCGAAGGTAACTCGGAGAGTCCCCACCAGCGGAGCCCGAGTCTATCCACGGAGAAGGGCCAGAGCAACTCCAGCCCGCCCCCCGCCTTCGTCGTCGCGAAGTCGAGGACAACGTGCGAGGCGAAGGCGAGCCCGAAGGCCGCGGCCTCGCGCGCGCGCCTGCGGCCGAGCGCGAGCAGGAAGCAGACAAAGACGACGAGCGCGAACACGAGCGAGTGCGTAAAACCCCGGTGCCACGCACGCGAACGGAAGACGAAGACGAGGAAGAAGTCGAGGTCGGCCGAGTTGGCGAGCACCGCGCCCGCCGCCAGCCACGCCCAATACCGCGGGCGCCGCGGCAGCAACGCGGCCACGAGGCTCGCCCCGACCAGACTGTGCGCGACGGGCATGGGCATGGCGCTCAGACGACTTGGGAACGACCGAGGGATGCCCGCTTGGATGTGACGGGCGGCGGCGAGGGATGCCGTCTAAACCGTCGCGCGCAAACTTTGGGCGATGAGGGGGACGACGCGGCGGGGGACGGCGATGGCCTCCTTGATGTGGCGCGAGTTGGTGAAGTGGCCGGCGACGTAGAGGCCGGGGACGTTGGTCTCGAAAGTGTCGGGGTCATAGGCGGGGATTTCCGTCAGCCCCTCGCGCGCGGTGCGGACGCCCGCGCCGCGCAGGAGCGCGAGGTCTGCGTCGCTGCCGATGAGCACGAAGACGGCGTCGTTCGCGAGCGCGTGCGGCCGGCCGTGTTCGTCCTTGATGAGAACCTCAGTCCCGGTAATCGCCTCGACCTCGGAGAAGAGGAAGAGGCGGAGGCGCCCCGCTTCGATCTCGCGCTCAAGGGGGCCGCGCACCCAGTGCTTGATGCAGCCCTTCTTCGGGTCGAGGTTCTCCCAGTCGGCGGGCCAGATGGCGAAGGTCGTGCGCGCGCCGCCCTCGGAGAGGAAGAGCGCGGCCTCGGCCGCACTGTTTCCGCCGCCGACGACGAGCGCCTCCTTGCGCACGTAGGGGAAGGGCTCGACGAAGCGGTGGCGGACTTTCGGCAGGTCTTCGCCGGGGACGCCGAGCCGCCGCGGGCGCGCCATCCCGCCGATGCAGACGAGCACGCGCGCCGCCTCGTACTCGGCGCGCGAGGTCTTGACGCGGAAGCCCTCGGGACTGAGCGGCTCGATTCCGGTGACCTCCTCCTCGGTGTTGATGTGGAGGTCGTGTTCGAGGGCGAAGCGGACGTAGTAGGAGAGCAGTTCCTCGCGCGTCGGCTTCTCGCGGCAGGGGCGCAAGGCCCCCTCCTCCAGCTCAAGCTCGTTCGTGGTGGAGAAGACCGTGAGGCCGACGGGGTAGTGGTAGACCGTGTCGGCGATGAGCCCCTTCTCGACGACGAGGTAGGAGAGCCCTTCGCGCACGGCCACGTCCGCCGCCGAGAGCCCGGCCGGCCCCGAGCCGACGATCAGCAGGTCGAGTCTTCCTTCGGGTCTTTGCATAAGCTCAGACCTGAATCCTCGCACGTTTCCGCTCCCGGCATCAACCGCCGGGCGCCGGGCCCAGCCAGCCGTCGTCGGCGCGCAGGTCGTTCAGCCAGGGGATGGGCTTCGTGCCCCCGTAGTTCTCGCAGGCGGCGCGGACGAACTGCGCCTTGCTCAGGTCGTAGCTCGCGCGCGGGGCGCCGTCCGCGTCGTCGAAGAAGTTCCGGCAGATGCTGTTCATGATGTGCCAGCCGAGCATGCGGTAGCTCTCGAACTGCGGCTCGTCGAAGAACTGGTCGCCCGTGGACTGGTGCGGGAAGTCCTCGTTGGCCTCCTTGTACTGGAGCACGTCGCGCGGCTCCGCGTCCTTGTAGACGGTCGGCTTGATGTAGATGAGGAGGCCGTCGGGCGCGTCGGCGACCACCGTTCGCCCCGCCGCGTCCCGGGTCGTCACCTTGTCCACGCGGGAGTAGCCGATGCGGCCGAAGGCCCAGTAGGTGTACTTGTCGGCGTGCGGCTCGTCCTTCTTCGGCTTCTCTTTGAGGATTCGCACCTCGTCGAAGTCGATGGTGACGCCGAGGTCGATCCTGATCTTGCGGACGGCGTTGCCGAGATCGTTGAACTGGAACTTGCCGTCCTCGGCGGCGTCGCTGAGGACGATGAGGCGGCAGCGGCGCAGCACCATCTCGTAGAGGGCGAGGTTCTCGAAGTGCCCGCCGTCGGTGAGGTAGACGTAAGGGTTCGCGTCGTCGGTGAGCCCGAACGCCTCCTCGACGACGGGGCGGAGCGAGAGGCGCGGGGCCTCTCGGTAGAAGGTCTTATCGCCGGCCGGCCCCGGGTTGCCGAGCCACCAGCCGAGCCGCACGTTGAAGAGCGTCAGCACCATCGAGAGGACGGGCGAGGTCGTGTAGTAACCCATGTTGGAGCTGGCCGCGGCGCCCGAGACGGCCACGGCCGTCCCCAGCGAGGCGCCGCGCGGGCCGCCGTAGTGCCGCGAGCGGCGGTAGCCGACGCGGAAGCTGCCCGCGTGCAGCGGCGTGAAGGCGAAGGGCTCGGCCTTGCGCTGCTGCCACGCGAGCTTCTTGCCGCCGACGAGGTTGAGCGAGGTGTTGACGACGTGGAGCAGGCGGTGCGCGGGCGGGTACTTGAGCCTGATCTCGTCGGGGTAGGCGTCGCGCAGGATGGAGCGCTTGCGCAGGAGCGCCCGGTCGTCCGGCGGCACGCCCTGCTCGACCTTCGTCAGCGGCGCGGTCGCGCCGGGGCGTTCGTCGGGGACGACCGTTTCGCACTCCAGTATCGCGTTGAGGTCGGCGATGAGGTTGATGCGCAGGCGCGGCGGGAGCTGCGTCGTCCCCGTGAAGCCCGCCAGCTCGTCGCGCGTGTCCTTCTTGAGCCAGGACTTGAGGCGGCCCGAAAGGGTCGGGGGTTCCGCGGCTCGTCCGGTTTTGCCGTCCGGCGGCGGCGGGTCTTCGGCCTCGCCGAGCTTGACGGCGAGGGCTTCGAGGTTCTGGAAGTCGCCCTCCTTGAGGAGCATCGGGCGCAGCTCGTGCATGTGGACGTTGTCTTCGGGGTCGAAGCCGGTGAAGGGGTTCGGCCGGCGCAGGCCGCGGTCGCGCGACGCGCCGAGGAAGCCGCGGATGAGGCGGTTGCGGTAGCCCGCGTGGAGCGAAAACTTGTTGAGGTTGATGCGGTTCGCGAGCAGGAGCCCGACGGCCGCCATGAAGACGATGAAGAGCACGACGTACAGGAACCGCGAGTAGTGGACGACGTGCATGTGCCAGTCGCCGTCGAGCGCCATGCCGGCGAGGCTCTTTCCGTCCCGCAGGGCGTCACCGGCGGACGAGCCCAGCCACCTCAGCAGCGGGGGGACGACCGAGACGGCCGCGTACATGATGACGCTGGTCAGGAGCGACAGCGCGACCAGGAACGCGAGCAGGAAGACGAGCGCCAGAAGCGGCAGCAGTTGGTCGCCGACGAACGTCTTCAGCAGCCCGCCCTTCGCCGCCGCCTTCTCCTCGTTGGCCGGGGTCTTCGAGCTGAAGGCGGCGAGCAGCGAGGCGACGCCCGACGCACCCGCGACCGAGGAGACCCAGCCGGGCGCCCAGAAGAAGAAGCGCGGGCCGTGCAGCGAGAGGATGCTGAAGGCCGCCCACGCCATCATGGCGATGAGGAGCCACGCGCTGAAGCGCGCCCACCACTCGCGGTCTTCGTCGTTGAGCAGCTCCGACCAGCCGAACAGCCCCTTGCTGGTGAGCCCGACGAAGAGCGTCGTCGCCAGCAGCACGACGAGCAGCATCAGCGGCACGGCGAGGCAGGCGTACCACTCCTTCACCCACCACTCCAGCGGCGCGTCGGGGGTCGCGCCGAACCTCGACGCGAGGTAGAGCAGCAGCCCGCCGACGGCGCCGATCAGGCTCAGGATGACCAGCTCGGCGGCCTCCAGCTTGCTGAACTCCCTCGGGCGCGTGAACCTTTCGAGCGAGAAGGCGCTGATGACCCAGGCCGCGACCGTGACCCCCACGCCGAAGATGATGAACCACACCCACTTCTCGTCGAGCGCGCCGTTCGTCGCCGCGGGCGGCCGCCCCCGGTTGGCCTCGAACGAGCGCGCCCAGTAGGTGGTCAGGCAGAAGGCCGAGGCGACCAGCGGGAGCAGGCACCACGTGAGGAAGCTCCGCTGGTCGAGACGGCCGCGCCAGAAGCGGCTGCGCTCGATGATCTTGGCGCTGACGGCCGGTCGGCTGACGATGATGTAGGTGAGGGCGAGCGTCAGCAGCGCGGAGCCGGCGCCGAGCAGGACGTAGCGCCCGTGGAAACCCAGCCGCGCCGTGAGCCCCGGCCGCGAGAGCAGCAGCGCGACGTTCAAGCGCGGCAGCGCCAGCAGCGCCAGCAGGAGCGGGAAGAGAACGAGCCAGTTGAGCAGAAGGTTCCGCAGGTAGATGGCGAGGAAGGCCCACGTGTCGGCCGTCAACAGCCCCGACTTCGGCGTCATGAAGTTGCTGTACTCGCGCAGGTATTGGATGGCGGGCGGGTCGGGGTCAACTTTGGACTTCGGCTCGGCAGTGCTCATGTCCTCGGTCACGCCGGCCAGCTCGTCCCGGTGGCGGTGCAGCCACGCCGTCAGCCAACCCCCGATGTAGCCGCCGCCCGAGACGGTCGAGAGGTAGTCGAACTGCTTGAGCAGGTTGAAGCGCGCCAGCCCCTGCAAGAGCCCGAGGGCGAACGTGCCGCTGCGGATGCCGCCGCCCGACAGACAGAGCGCCGACTGCCCGTGCTCGTGCCGGTGGATGCGCGTGTACATCGCGGCGAGGCGGATGTCCGAAGCCTTCTCCAACTCGTCGGGGAAGGTCTGCTCCAGCAGCAGACGGTTGACGTGCTCCAGCTCAAGCGAGCCGGCCTTCAACGGCCGGTCGAGCAGCATGCGGAGCGAGTCGGGCAAGACGACGTACTTGAAGGCGTCCGCGTCGTAGACGGGCACGCGCAGCAGCTCGTTGAGCGCCGCCTCGTAGTCGGCTGCCTCGAACGATTTGCGGAACTCGGGCGCGCGCTGCCGCAGGTGTGCCGCGAGGTCGTCGCCGGGCTTGTCCTTACCCTTGCGCGGCGTCAGTTTGCTCGCGAGCCGCGCAGGGTCTTTGACGTGCCCGCGGTGGAAGCGCCAGTCAAGCTCGGCGGTGATGTCCTCTTCGCGGTTCCGCAGCCGCACTGTCTCGCTCCCAGAGAGCTGGCCGTGCAGGCTCAGGTACTCCTCTTCAAGCACCTGATAGAGGTGGAGCGGGATTTCGACTTGTTCGGGCATGTTCATCTCCGGACTGGGTGCCTGCCGCGGGACCGGCGCGCGCCGGCCGACGACCGCGGGCGACTTTAATTCCAAACCGGCGTCTGAGGGAAGAGCGCGGCCGGCCGGCCCTAAGACTTAAGGACAAGGAGGCCGACTCTCGCGGGTCGGCCGAAGACGTTGGCGCAAGGCGAGGACGGCGGCGCGGGCGTCTTGACGCCAGCAAACAACGTTCGTTATGGAACGCACCGCCCGCGCCGCTTTCCCTTCACGTAAACCCCGATGTTTGCGCGCGCTCCGAGGCGGTCGGTATAATGCCCCGGCCGCAAGTAATCCGTCCGAACCGAAGCCGCCCGCGAGGAGCCGAGAAGCGTGTGACCACGACCGAACCTGCATGTCACGGCACGCCCGAGGGCGCGGCCCTTCGCGTCGAGCGCCTGCCGTTCCGCCGCATTCCCGGCCAGTCGCGCCTCTTCCTCGAATACCTCGAAGACCCCACGGCGCTCCGGCGCTTCTACCCCGAGGCCGTGCGCTTCCACCCGGAGCTTTCGGGCCGCCGTGCGCGCGTGCTCGAATCCTACCAGACCGACCGCGGGGCTCTCTGCGACGCGCTCGCCGCGGCGAACGCGCGCTGGGGCGCTTCGCCGCAGACGTTCGCTAACATCGAGCGCCTGCGCGCGCCCGCTTCGGTCGCGGTCGTCACGGGTCAGCAGACGGGGCTCTTTACGGGGCCGCTCTACACGCTCTACAAGGCGCTCTCGGCCGTGAAGCTCGCCGCGTGTCTGACGGCGCGCGGCACCGACGCGGTGCCCGTCTTCTGGATGGCGACCGAGGATCACGACTGGGAGGAGGTGCAGACGGCCGAGGTCATCGCGTGCGACGGGCGGCTCGCCTCCGTCGGCGTCCCCGGCAGCCTGCACGAGGAGGGGCAGCAGGTCGGCGGCGTCCCTTTGGACGCGAGCGTCGAGGAGGTCGTGGGGCGACTCTTCGAGCTGATGCCTTCGAGCGAGTTCATGCCCGACCTCGAAGCGCTCGTGCGCGACGCCTACGCGCCGGGCCGCGCCTTCGGCGAGGCGTTCGCGCGAATGCTCGCGGCGCTGACGGGGAAGTACGGGCTGGTGCTGCTCGACCCCGTAGACCTCGCGCTCAAGCGGCTGGCCGCGCCGCTCTACGCGGAGGCCGCGCGGCTCGGCTCGGAGATCGCCGCCGCCACGGACGCGCGCACGCGCGAACTCGAAGCCGCGGGCTACCACGCGCAGGTTCACACCTCGCCCGACTCCTTCCCGCTCTTCATCATCGACGGCGGCGGCGTGCGCCGCGCGCTCACGCGCGGCCGGGAAGGCCGCTACCGCGCCAAGGGAACCGAGCACGAGTGGACGGCCGAGGAGCTGTCCGCGCTCGCGCTCGACGAGCCCGAACGCTTCAGCCCCAACGTCACGCTGCGCGCGGTCGTGCAGGACTACCTGCTGCCGACCGTCGCCTACTTCGGCGGCGCGGCCGAGGTCGCGTACTTCGCGCAGACGGCCGAGAGCTACCGTTTGCTCGGGCGCCCCGTCACGCCCGTCCTGCACCGCGCCAGCCTCACGGTCGTCGAGCGGCGCACGGGGCGCACGCTCGAACGTTACGGCCTGCGCCTCGAAGACTTCTTCGGCGGCTTAGACCCCGTCATCGCGCGCGTCGTCGAAGAGCACCTGGGCGGCGAGCTAGCCGGCGCCTTCGACGCCACGGACGCCACGGTCGCGCGCGCGCTCGACGAGTTACAGGCGCGGCTGCGCGACTTCGACCCGACGCTGGGCGACGCGCTCGACGGCGGGCGCCGCAAGATTGTTCACCAGCTCGAAGGCTTGCGCGCGCGCTTCCACCGCGCGCAGATGCGGCGCGACCGCGCGGTGCTGCGGCAGTTGGAGCGCGCCTCGACCGCGCTCTACCCCGAGAAGAGCTTGCAGGAGCGGCACGTCAACGTCACCTCGCTGCTCGCGCGCCACGGCCGCTACTTCGTCGAGTGGATTCACGACGCTATCGACCTCTCGACCAACGACCACCAGATCGTCTACCTCTGACCCGGCCGCCGCCGAACCGCGCCCGCGCGCCCTCCGTATACATCCTCGACACGCGCGAGAGGAGACACGACCGATGCTCTGCCCGAACTGCGGGACGAAGACGACGACCGAGCACAAGTTCTGCCGCGCCTGCGGGATGAACCTTGAGCCCGTCGCGCGCGCTCTCGTCGAGCACCTCTCGCCGGAGGGCGCCGCCCGCGCCGCGTCCGCGCGCGCGTCAGAGCGCCGCGCCGTGCGGCGGCTGACGAACGGCCTGTTCGCGGGCCTCGCCGTCGTCCTGTTCGGCATACTGTTGATGGCCTTCCTGCCGGGCAAAGGCTTCAAGTTGATCGGCGTCGCGGCGGCACTCGTCGGCATCGTCGTCGCGCTCATCTCAGTCCTCTCGCCGCTGCGCTCGATGGGCGATGCAGTCAAAGAGTCCGCGCCGCGCGCGCTCGACGGCGCGGCCGCGACGACGGGGCGCCTGCTCCAAGAGCCGACGGTCGAGCCCTTGCCGAGCGTCACCGAACGCACGACCGAACTCCTCCACGTCGAGCCGAAAGACAAGAAGTCGTTACAGTAGCGAGAGCCCGCCCGTAGACCGTCTCGCTCCGTAGGAGCGGAATGTTTATAGATACGAGGTACCTTTATCACACAAGCTCCTGAGGAGCGGCATATCGCATGTCGTCCCTGACGGGGCTCAGGTTCTATCTGGACGTGGGGCTATAAACATGAAGCCCCTCCGGGGCTTCCCAGACAGGCTCCGCAAGCACTTACGGGTCGCGCGCGCGGCTTTTGCCTAATCCTCTATCGAGTCGTTACACTGCAAACCGCATGTCCAAGATTCGCGTTCTCTCCGACCACGTCGCCAACCAGATCGCCGCGGGCGAGGTGGTCGAGCGCCCCGCCTCCGTCGCCAAAGAACTTGTCGAGAACTCCATCGACGCGGGCGCGCGCCGCGTCGAGGTGGAGGTGGAGGCCGGCGGCCGGCGCCTGCTCCGCGTCTCGGACGACGGCGAGGGGATGACGCGCGACGACGCCGTGCTCGCCTTCGAGCGCCACGCCACGTCGAAAATCACCTCGGCCGAAGACTTAGAGCGCGTCAGCACGCTTGGCTTCCGCGGCGAGGCGCTGGCCTCCATCGCCTCGGTCGCGCGCGTCGAACTCGTGACGCAGCAGGAGGGCGAAGCGGAAGGGACGCGCGTCCTCATCGAGGGCGGGCGCATGCGCGACGTGTCGCCCGCGGCGCGGCCGAAGGGCACGACCATCAGTGCGCGCGACCTCTTCTTCAACGTCCCCGCGCGCCGCAAATTCCTGCGCTCCGAGGCGACCGAGAGCTTCCACCTGACGAACCTCGTCACGCACTACGCGCTCGCGCACCCCGAGATCAGCTTCGCGCTCACGAACAACGGGCGCGAAATCCTGCGCGCCGCCCCGGCCGAGAATTTGCGCGAGCGCGCCTACCAGATTTTCGGCGACGACTTCATCGAGAGCCTGCTCGCGGTCGCGGGCGGCTTCGAGGGCGTGGCGCGCGTCTCGGGCTTCGTCTCGGCCCCGCGCGCGCGGCGCACGACGCGCGACGCGCAGTACCTCTTCGTCAACGGCCGCTACGTGCGCGACCGCCTCGTCGCGCGCGCGCTCACCGAAGGCTACCGCTCTGTGCTCCCGCACGGCGTCTACCCCTCGGCCCTGCTCTTCCTCGAAGTCCCGCCCGAAGAGATCGACGTGAACGTCCACCCGGCGAAGACCGAGGTGCGCTTCCGACGCTCCTCCGCGGTTGCCGACGCCGTGCGCGAGTCGGTGCGCGCCGCGCTCTACGCGGGCGGCTACCTGCGCGACGACGCGAGCTTCTCTGTTGACGTAAGCGGAAACGAGTTCGTCGGAGAGACTTTCAGAGAGGTCGAGGGCTCAACCCCGACAGGCGCCGAGCGCGCGCCGTCTTCGTCCTTCTTAAACGACACCGCGTCGGACATGCGTCCGGGCGCGGAAGCCTCGCCTGCTGTTTCGGAGACGAGCGCGTCGCGGCAGGAGTCAATCGAGTTCGGCTGGACGCCCGCGGCCGAAGAGTCACCGTGGACGCGCGACGCGGCGGACGAACGGCAACGCCCTTCAACGTCCGCGCCCGGCGCCGTTGCGCGCGGCGCAGCGCCGACTCCGGCGCCGGACGCGCGCCCGCGGGTTGTGGATGAAGGTGTTGCTGTCCTTCGTCCTCCCGACGAAGGACAGCAACACTCTCAAGAGGAGGGCAGGGAAGAGCGCGCGGTCGGGGCGACGCTGCCGCCGCTCAACTCGGCGGCGGGGATCGTGCGCGGGGTCGCGCCCGAACAGCTCACGCCGGACATACGTCCTTTGGGTCAGCTCGAAGAGAGTTTCATCCTCGCGACCGATGCCGAGGGGCTTCTGCTCATAGACCAGCACGCCGCGCACGAGCGCGTCCTCTTCGACAAGTACCGCCGCCTCGAAGAGTCGCGCCGCCCCGAGTCGCAGAGCCTGCTCGTCCCCGAGACCTTCGACCTCAGCCCCGCGCAGGCCGCCGCGTTCGACGAAGTGTCGGACGAGCTTGAGGGCATCGGTTTCTCTCTGACGCGACTGTCGGGGCGCACGGTGGCGGTGCGCGCCGTGCCCGCAGACCTGCCGGCGAGCGAGGCGCGCAACCTGCTCGCCGAAATCCTCGACACGGTCGATTCGGAGAAGCGCGGGCGCGCGCGTGAGACTCTGCGCGACGAGGTCGCGGCCTCGCTCGCCTGCCACGCCGCCATCAAGGTCAACATGCCGCTCACGCAGGAGAAGATGCGCTGGCTCATCGACCGCCTGCTGCTGACCTCCTCGCCCACGACCTGCCCGCACGGCCGCCCCGCCATCCTCCGCCTCACCAAACGCGACATCGAGCGCGGCTTCCACCGGCCTTAAGAAGGCGCGCGCCGCGCTCAGCCGCCGTTCTCCTGCGCGAGCATCTGGAGCGCGTCGCGCTGCTCGTCGCGGAAGCGTTGCGCGACGCCGCGCTGCACGGCGGGCGAGTTGCGCGAGAAGCGCGCGAGGACGCCGTTAGGGTTCTTGCGACCGCGCTCGGCGTAGATGGCGATGATGAAGTCGCGGTCGAAGGTCGGGTCTTCCGTCCCCGTGCGTACGTTGGCGAGCGCCACGTGCGGGACGTTCGTGCCGGGGCCGTGCTGCACGGCCGTAGACCAGATGACATCCTGTAGCGCGTGCGAGCGCGTGAGCACGTTCAGCCCGTCCTCGTTGATGATCTTCTGGACGAGCGGGTCGAAGTGCGTCCGCTTGATGAACTCGTGCTGGCTGTTCTGGAACTCCTCGCGGTTGGTGTTGGCGAGCTGCTTCCAGACGTTGGTGAACGCGGCCGTGGCCGGCGTCAGCCCCGCGAACTTGTCGCTGAAGGGGAAGTCGGGCTGCGTGACGAAGCGCCTGACCGTGCCGCCGCTCGGCTTGCTCGTCATCTGGTAGGAGCCGTAAGAGGCCCCGCCCGCGTCGCCCGCGCCGGTCGAGACGACGCCCGGGCCGCGCCCGCCCGTCTCGTAACGCTCGGACAACTTGCCGAGCACGAAGCCGGCCGTGGGCTGCGGCTGCGGCAGTTCGGGCGTCGGCGTCTCGACGGGCGTCGGCGCCGGGGCCGGCGGCGCGGGGGGCTGCGGCGCCGGGGGCGGCGTGGGCTTCGCGACGGGCGTCGGCGGCGCGTCCACGCCTCCGGGGATGTTCAGAACGTCGCCCACGCGGACGCGGTTCGGGTTGGCCTTGAACTTGGGGTTGGCGTCGAGTAGCTGCTTGAGCGTGATGCCGTTGGTTTTCGCGATCTTCGAAAGCGTCTCGCCCGATTTGACTGTGTGGGTCACCAGGTGGTTCCTTTCCGCGGGATGTGTATTGGGGGCCGGCTGCGCGCGCAGCGTCGAAATGGTGCGGCGGGATGTCTCGGCCGTTCAAGTAGGGCTCACAATGGATTCGCTCGTGAGCGAGAGTGCGGCGAACAGGGCGCGGGTAACATAGGCCAGCCGTGCCTTGATGTCAACGTTCTGGTGTTCCAAGACGGCGGGCCGAGCGGTGAGTTATGACGGCCGCCGCCCGGGTGTAAAGTTGAAGCCGGTGAGGGACGGACGAGCACGAAGAGTTCGGGCCGCGGCGCGGGGTGCGGTCAAGGGGCGCAGGGCCGAGGCGCTATGCGCGTGCCTGCTCGTGTTGATGGGCGCCAACCTGCTGAGTGTGGTGTGGCGCAAGGGACTGACGGCCGACGAGTTCTATCACGTGCCGGCGGGTTACTATCACCTGACGGCCGGCGAGTTCCGCGTCAACACGGAGCACCCGCCGCTCTTGAAGATGCTCGCGGCGTGGCCGCTGCTCTTCGTCGGGGTCGAAGCGCCGCCGCCGCGGTACGACCCCGCGGCCGAGCCGAGGGAGCGCACCGAGCAGACGCTCGCGCTCTTCTGGCGCGCCAACACCGCGCGGTTCGAGACTGTCTCGTTCTGGTCGCGCGTGCCCGTTGTCCTCATCACGCTCGCGCTCGGGTGGCTCATCTTCGTCTACGCGCGGCGACTGTTCGGGCCGCGCGCGGCGCTGCTCGCGGTCTTGCTCTACAGCTTCGAGCCGACGGTGCTCGCGCACGGTCGCGTCGTCCAGACGGACGTGCCCGCGGCTTTTTCTTACCTGCTCTTCTTCTACGCGCTGCACTCTTACTGGCGCGACCCCACGACGCGCCGCTCGCTCGGGCTCGGCCTGGCTGCGGGCCTCGCGCTGGTGACGAAGTTCTCGCTCGTCATCGTCGCGCCCGTGCTCGCGTGCGTCTCGTTGGTGCTGTTCGTCGTCGCGCCGCGGCGGGGCTTGCGGCGTTCAGGCGTCGCGCTTCAGGCGGGGACGGCCGCGCTCGCCGCGCTCCTCGTCGTCAACGCCGTCTACTACTTTCAGAGCCCGCCGCCGCTCGCGGGCGACCTCGCCTACGTCGCGCGCCACACGCCCGAGGCCGCGGGTGATCTGGGACGGTACGCGCGCGTGCTCTCGAAGGTCGTGCCGTCGCAGTTCCTCTTCGGGCTCTATCAGGTCGTGATTCACAACCGCAACGGCCACCTCGCGTCCTTGATGGGGCGCTACGGCTACGAGGGCTGGCTGCTCTACTTCCCCGTGGCGTTCGCGCTGAAGACGACGCTGCCGTTTCTCCTCATTACCCTGGGCGCGCTCGGGTGGGCGGCGCGCCGGGTCTATCGCGGGCGGGAGCGGCGGATGCTTCTGCTCCTCCTGCCAGCCGCGCTCTACACACTGTTCGCCATGTCGAGCAGGATCAACATCGGCGTCAGGCACCTGCTCCCGGTCTTCCCGTTCCTCTTCATCCTGGGCGGCGCGCTAGTCGAACGCATGCTGAGTTCGGGGCGCCGCCGCGGCGTGTTCGCCGCCGCCGCGCTGCTCTGCTGGGTCGTCGTCGAGGCGGCGCGCGCCTACCCTCACTACATCCCCTACATGAACCAGCTCGCGTGGCGGCGCCCGCATTGGTACTACCTGACCGACTCGAACGTCGAGTGGGGCGACGACGTGCGCGAGCTTGCGCTCTACCTGCGCGCGCGCGGCGAGACGCGCGTGACGGCCGCGCTGCTCGACGGCGTCACCTTCAACGAGCACAGCGTCCCGTTCGTGCAGACGCTCGACCACTACGGCGTCGAGTACGTCAACCTCGTCTCGGCGGACGCGGGGGAGCCCGAGACGCGCTACGTGGCCGTCGGCGCGAGCTACCTCAACGGCGCCCTCCTGCTCGCCGTCCCCGTGCCGCAGCGTTTGAAGGTGATTGAATACCGCCGACGCACGCCCGAAGCCGTCTTCGGCAACTCCATCTACCTCTACCGCGTCCGAGAGTAAGGCCGGGAGGCGTCGTTTTCCGCCGGATTGCTGTCAGATTGGAGGAAAGGTCTTGAGCATGGATAACAAACAGAGAAGGCGGGCTCAGGTGCTCAGGGTGTCGAGAATCGTTCACCGGACGACGGGGGCGCTGCTGTTCGTCTTCTTCTTCTTCGTCGCGTGCACGGGTCTTCTGCTCGGCTGGAAGAAAGACACCGGCGGAGTCATCCTCGCCAAAACGTATCAGGGCTCTTCCACTGACCTGAAAGACTGGCTGCCGATTCACGTCCTGCACCACAAGGCGGTCGCCGTGATGCGCGAGTCCGTCTCGCCCGACCTCTCGCTGGAGCTGGACAGGATAGACATCAGACCCGACAAGGGCGTGGTCAAGTTCGTGTTCGTCGAACACTACTGGGGCGTTCAGCTCGACGGCACCACGGGCGAGGCGCTGCACATCGAGAGGCGGCGGGCGGACTTCATCGAGAACGTTCACGACGGCTCCGTCCTCGACTACCTCGCCGGCACGGGCGGGCAGATAAAGCTCGCCTACACGTCGGTCATGGGGCTCGCCCTGTTGACCTTTACGGTCACGGGTTTCTGGCTCTGGTACGGGCCGAAGCGTTTCCACGCGAAGCGCAAGTACCACCGGCCCCACGCATGAGCGGGACTTCGGAGGGACGCAAGTGAGGAAGATCGTCTTCTACGTCGCGACTACATCGCGCGCATATCTTATTTGAAGTACGTCCCGAGAAGCCGCCCGATGTCGTCCGTGACGCTGCCGTCGTTGTTCGAATCCAGCATCGAGTTGAGCGCCCCCGAGAGTCCCGGGGCCGACGCCTCGGTCTGTTGCCGCTGGGTGTCGAGGAAGTCGGAGAGCCCGCCCGGGTCGAGGTTCTGCTGCTGCTGGGTCTGTCCGACGGCGCCCATCACGAGCGGCGCGACCATCTCTAAAATATTCCCGGCGGCGCTCTGGTCGAGCCCCGTCGCCTGCGCCACGGTGTTCTGAATCGTGGACTGTTGCTCTCCGAAGACGTGCCCCAGAATCCCCGCCCCGTTCGCGGCCTGCGGGTTGCCGAGGTAGCCCGACAGGTTGTCGAAGATGCTCCCGTCGTGGTCGGTGGCAACCGCCTGGTGAATCTCCTGCGCGCCTTCAGGCCGGGCGGCGTTACGCGCCAGCGCCGCCACGATGAGCGGGACGGCGATCTGCACGGCCCGCTGGGCCGTCGCCTCGCTGACGCCGAGTCGCTGCGCGATGGCGCGCGCCGCGAAGCCCGCGATCTGTTGCGTAATCATCTGCGTGATGGCGTTCATCTACCTGCTCTCCTTCGTCGGGCGTAATCAGTTCGGCGCGGGCGCCGGTAAGAGGTATGTTTGGGGGTTGGCGAGGGCGTTGTATCCCATGCGACCGGTAAAGTCAAAGGACACACATCCCGCCCGGCTCAGAGTGCGGCGAGGGTTTGGAGAAGAAGTTCGGTGTCGGTGAGGTCTTGGAGGAGCGCGTCGGGGGAGTGCGCGAGGAGGTCTGCGGCCGAGTAGCTGCGCCCCGTCGCGACGGCGACGGCGCGGGCGCCGAAGTGGCGCGCGCAGGCGATGTCGTTGGGCGTGTCGCCGATGACGACGAGCTGTTCGGGCCGGAGGTCAACTTGTAAGTGGCGGCTGAGGCGTTCGCGTGCGACGGCGGGGAGGTCGCGGCGGTCGTGCGAGTCTTCGCCGAAGGCGCCGGGCAGGCGGAAGAAGTCTTCGAGCCCCACGAGCCGCAGCTTGAGGCGCGCGGCGGGCTCGACGTTGCCGGTCAGCAGCGAGCTGAGGTAGTGCGGCTCGCGCTCGACGGCTTCGAGCGCGGCGCGCGCGCCCGGGAGCGCGTAGAAGACCTCCTCGGCGCGTGTCACCCGCTCCAGCTCTTCGAGGTAGATTGGCACCAGCTCACCCGCGCGCCCGCGCACCTGCTCGGCCGTGAAGCCCTCGTCGCGCAGCGCCTCCGAGACGATCTGCAAGTCCGTCATCCCCGACACGGGAATCTCGCCGAGCCGCCCCGCCGTCCCGAAGACGCGCAACAACACCGGCGCCGTGTAGTCCTTAAAGAACCCGTTGCGCCGCGAACGCACCAGCGTCCCGTCGATGTCCCAGAGGATGACGCGGAGGTCGTGAGACATAGTAATCAGGAGACAGTAGCCAGTAGCCAGTAGGAAAACATTCTCAACCGAATCGTCAGTGTGTCAGCGTCAACGACGGCAACGCGGAGCGCTACTGTCTCCTGACTACTTGATCTATTCAATCACCACGAGCACGTCGCCGGCGTTGACGGTCGCGCCGGGCTCGGCGCGCAGCTCGGCGACGATGCCGGACTTGGGCGACTTCAGCTCGTTCTGCATCTTCATCGCCTCGACGACGACCACGCCCTGCCCCGCCTCGACCGCCTGACCGGCCTCGACAAGCACGCGCACGACCTTGCCGGGCATCGGCGCCTTGACCTGCGCCAGCCCGCCCTGCTCGCCCCCGACCCCGCCCGCCCCGCGCAGGTGCTTCGGGTCTGTGAGCGTGATTCCGTACTCCCGCGCGCCCACCGACACGCGCAGCGCCCCGCGCCCCGAAGCGCCCGGCTCCGCGCCGACGCGGCACTCGTACACGCGCCCCTCGTGAATCAAAAGGTACTCGCCCGCGCCCATCTCCCGCGCCTCCAAATCGTACCGGCGCCCCCCGACCTCCCCGACCACACGCCCCCCCTCGCGCTGAACCTCCAGCGCGACCTTCTCGCCATCAATCTCCGCGTTCAGTTTCATGTGACTAAGTGTTGACGGAATGTCTCTGGCTCACAGAGCCTCAAATCCTCGAACGGTGCAGGGCGTCGCGCCCCGAGAGTTTCCAGCGGCTCGGGGGGGCGGGGGGCGCGTGTGTTGGGGAGCCGTTGCGGGCGGGCTCGGAGTAGGCGAGGGCGGCGGCGAGGGCGGCGATGTTGCGGCGGGCGGTCTCTTCGTCCGAGAGGGCGGCGTCGCTCGAAGTTGCGGCGGCGCGGCGCTCGTTGAAGCGCGAGATGAAGGCCGTGTCGAGGCGGCCCGCGATGAACTCTTCGTCGCGCATGACCTCGCGGAAGAAGGGGAGCGTGGTCTTGATGCCGCCGACCGTGTACTCGTCGAGCGCGCGCCGCATGCGCTCGATGGCCTCGTCGCGCGTGCGCCCCCAGGTGGCGAGCTTCGAGATCATCGGGTCGTAGTAGATGGAGACCTCGGCGCCCTCGTAGACGCCGCCGTCGTCGCGGACGCCGGGGCCGGCGGGGACGCGCAGGGAAGTGATGCGGCCGGGGCTCGGCATGAAGTTCTGCTCGGGGTCTTCGGCGTAGACGCGGCACTCGACGGCGTGGCCGGTCAGCCGCACCTCCTCCTGCGTGAAGGAGAGTGGCAGCCCCGCGGCGACGCGTATCTGCTCGCGCACGAGGTCGAGCCCCGTCACGAGTTCCGTCACGGGGTGCTCGACCTGGAGGCGCGTGTTCATCTCAAGGAAGTAGAAGTCGCGCGTCACGTCGGAGACGAGGAACTCGACCGTGCCCGCGCCGACGTACGCGGCGGCGCGGGCGATGCGGACGGCGGCCGTGCCCATCGCCTCGCGCAGGGCGGGGTCGTTGATGGGCGAGGGACATTCTTCGATGACCTTCTGGTGCCTTCTCTGAATCGAGCACTCGCGCTCGCCGAGGTGGACGGTGTGGCCGTGCGTGTCGGCGAAGACCTGTATCTCGACGTGGCGCGGGCGCTCGATTGCCTTCTCGATGTAGACCGAGGGGTCGCCGAAGGCCGAGGCCGCTTCGGAGCGCGCCGTCTCGAAGGCGGAGGGCAGTTCGGATTCGTCGGCGACGAGGCGCATGCCCTTGCCGCCGCCGCCGGCCGCGGCCTTGAGCATGACGGGGTAGCCGACGCGCGCGGCCGTCGCGCGCGCCTGCTCGACGGATTCGAGCGGGTGGTTCGTGCCGGGGACGACGGGCGCGCCCGCCGCTTCGGCCGCGCGCCGCGCGCTCGTCTTCGAGCCCATCAGCTCCATCGCCTCGGGGCTCGGGCCGATGAAGACCAGACCCGCCGCGTTCACCGCGCGCGCGAACGCGGCGTTCTCCGCGAGGAAGCCGTAGCCGGGGTGGACGGCCTCCGCGCCGCTTCGGAGCGCGGCCTCGACGACGCGGTCAATCCTTAAGTAACTCTCGGCCGAGGGCGCCGGCCCCAGCAGGTGAGCCTCGTCGGCGAGCCGCACGTGCAGCGCCGCCGCGTCCGCCTCCGAGTAGACCGCGACCGGCGAGATGTCCAACTCCCTGCACGCGCGCTGCACGCGCACGGCGATCTCGCCCCTGTTAGCGATGAGAATCTTTTTGAACACGGATTAGAAAGAAGAAAGTGATAACAGAACGCCCCGGAGGGGCGGCATGTTTATAGCCCTGTTGACCTGCAAAGTCCAAAGCCCCGTCAGGGGCGGCATGTGGGATGTCGCCCCTGACGGGGCTTTGGAAAAATTAAGAGAACGTCGGTCCTATAAACATTCCGCCCCTCCGGGGCTTCCCGACCTCTTCAAAGACCACGGTGGCCCTCAGGTCACACGACCACGGAATTGCCGGGCTGGCGCGGGTTGAAGCGGACGGTGACGCGGGCGCCGGGGAAGTAGTCGCCGGGGCGCAGGCGCTGGCCGGCGTCGAGCAGTTGGGACGACTCGTACTCGACGCCGTTGATCTCGTAGTTGTAGAAGACGTGCGTGATGGCGCCGCCCTCGTCGGTGATAACGTCGAAGATGGAGCCCTCGGTGATGCGCCCCAGGCGGATCAGGTTGGCGCGGCGCTCGGCCTCGTCGTCCGTCTTCCGGCGCTTGAAGATGTTAAGGATGCCCATATGCCTTGTCGGGGGAAGCGGGCTTCAGTTCGAGCGCGCGCGGGATGGGGTCGGCGTGGCGGCCACGGCCTTGACGAAGGAGGCGGTCGGCGCCTCTTCGTGGATGCGGCCGTCGCGTATGTAGAGGTCGTCGGCGGTGCCGAGCACGCGGTCGCGCCCCGGGAGCGTCAGCCCGTAGTTGGTGAGCGCGATCCCCGGGTCGGTCGTGTCGGCGGCGGCCGCGGCGCGCGCGGGCAGAGTGCCGACGCGGCGGCCGCGGCGCGACTTCGCGGTGCGCCCCGCGCCCAGCGAGGCGAGGTCTGTCTCGGGCCTGTACTCGCCGGGCACGATGGTCGCGAGCAGGCGCGCGATGGAGCCGTCGGGGTCTTCGAGCCTACGCAGGTCTGTGAGCGCGGCCGGGTAGGTGCCGAAGCGCTTGCGGTAGCGCGCCAGCGCGAGGTCGGTCTCGTAGAGCAGGGCGTTCTCGGCCGCGCGCCGCCCGAGTTCTCTCATATGCAGGCGCTCGGGGACGGTCACGCCGACGAGCGCCGCGAGCGAGAGCGCGACCGCAGCCGTCGTCAGGAGCCCGAGGCGCGCGTGCGCGTGGCCGACGAAGCGCCCGGGCGCGCGGCGCATGCGCGCGTAGAGCCAGCCGCACAGACCCGTGAGCACGAAGCCCGCCGGCAGCGCCGTCCACTTCAGGCGCCACGCGGCGGTCTCGGCCGCGCGCAGCAGCGTCCGTGCGTCGAGCGCGAACTCCTCGAACTGCAAGAGCGAACTGGCCGTGGCGCCCAGCAGCGACGCGAGCAGCAACAGCCCCGCCGCGCAGACCGCGAGCGCGTGACCGTAAGAGGGCAGCAGGCGCTCGGGCGCCGCCAGCGGCGGCCCCACACGCCGCGCGCCGCACGACGCGCAAGCCTCTTCGGGCTCGCCCTCAAATCCCTCGCCGCAGCATGGACACATGTTCACACGCTCACTCCGTTCGCTAGTGATAGGTGATGAGTGATAAGTGATAAGAGGGAAGAACGGGCTTTGTCTTCTTCTTATCACATATCACTTGTCACTCATCACTTCAGAGATCACTCCCCCTTGGTCAGCGCGGGTCGCGGGTCGGGGCGCCGCGCACGCATGGGCCGGCCCGCGTCGGTGTTGGATGCGCCCGCGGCCTTCGCGGATGTGCCGTCGGGCGCGGCGGCCGTCTCGGCGGCCACGGCGGCGGTGTCGAGCCTGTGCGCCGCGGCGCTCGGAGAGGGCGCGCCGGCCTCGGCCGGGTCGGCCACGCGGTTCAGCTCCGACCAGGTGTGATAGACCCTGTAGGCAAAAGTCCAGAACGAGCCGACGCACAGAATCCAGAGCACGGCCGGCATCCGGTTGGCGAAGAGGCTCTCGGAGCCGGGGTGCGTCGAGAGGGCGCCAATGATGAGCAGCACCACGCGCTCGGGCCGGCGCAGGAAGCCCACGTCGCACTTCGGGATGAGGCTCTCGGCGCGCGCCGAGGCGTAAGAGACGAGCACGGAGCCGACCAGCGCGAGCCCCGCGAGCAGGACGTTCAGGGTCGAGTGCAGCTCGGTGTCGCGCGCGTAGAAGGTCATCAGGCCGACGAAGGCGGCCATGTCCGAGATGCGGTCGAACGTGGAGTCGAGGAAGCCGCCGAAGCGCGTGACCTGCCCCGTGCGGCGCGCGACCTGCCCGTCGAGCATGTCGAAGAGGTTGGCGACGATGAGGACGACGCCGGCCCAGAAGAAGTGGCCGAACCCGAAGAGGATGCCCGAGAGGACGTTGATCGAGACGCCGATGACCGTCAGCACGTTCGGATTAATGCGGCGGCGCGCCAAGCCCCGCACCATCGCCCCGATGATCCGGCTTGCGCCGCGCCCGATGCTCGCCCCGAACAACTTTTTACAGACCCCTCTTTGCCGCGAGTTAATCTTTAAGAAGACGCGCAACGACACGCGCCCCGAATGAATGACGATTCATCATAGGAACGCGCCGGAACGCTTGTCAAGGAAGTGGTCGGACGCCTCAGCCTGCGGCGTCCGCGCCGGGCTGTTCGTGGAGGGTGGTCAGTTTTTTGATCTCGAAGTTGCGGGCGCCGGCGGGGGTGCGGACGGTGACTTCGTCGCCCTCTTCGCGCCCCATGAGGCTGCGGCCGACGGGCGAGGTGGTGGAGATGAGGCCGGCGTTGGGGTCGCTCTCCTCGGGCGTCACGAGGCGGTAGGTGACCTCCTCCTCGCGCTCGGCGTCGTAGAGGACGAGCGTGGAGCCGTAGGCCGCCTTGCCGTGCGGCACCTTCGAGAGGTCGATGGAGGAGACCTCGCTCAGGCGCTGGCGCAACTGCTGGATGCGCGCCTGCACGAACTGCTGGCGCGCGAGCGCGGCGTGATACTCGGCGTTCTCGCGCAGGTCGCCCCACTCCTTCGCCGTCTTAATCTGCTTCGGCAGCTCGACCCGCAGCTCCTGATCCAACTCGTCCAGCTCCTGCTGCAATCTCTGCTTCACGGCCTGGGTCACTACGTTTACCTCCAGTTGTCTGTCCCGCGATTATAACCGAAGTGATGAGTGATGAGTGATGAGTGATAAGAAAAACAGGCCCGCCGTCTTCACTCATCACTCATTACTCATCACTCATCACTTCGTGATGTCTGTCCTCGTCGGGCGAGCCGAAACTGATGCCCACGTCGCGCGCCGAGCGGACGAGCTGGCTCTCGGGCGGGACGGTCTTGAGGTTGGCGACGGCCTCTCCGAGCGGGACGGTGCGGATGTTGGCCGCCTGCAACGCGACCATCACGCCGCGCTTGCCGCGCGCCAGCGCGCGCACCGCCGAGGAGCCGAAGTTGGTGGCGAGCATGCGGTCGAAGGCGTTGGGGCTCCCGCCGCGTTGCAGGTGGCCGAGGACGACGCAGCGCGCCTCCTTGCCGGTCAACTCCGACAGCTCTCCGGCCAGGTGGTGCCCTAAGCCCCCGAGCCGCGCCGCGCTCTGCCGGTCGCCCTTGTCGAGGTACATCGCGTGCCCCTCGACCTCCCGGGCGCCCTCGGAGGCGACGATGATGGTGAACTCCGAGCCAGAGGCGTCGCGCTCGCGAATCTTGTCGGCGACCTTCGCGGTGGAGAAGGGAATCTCGGGGATGAGGATAACGTCGGCGCCGCCCGACACGCCCGAGTGGAGCGCAATCCAGCCCGTGTGCCGCCCCATCACTTCGAGCACCATCACGCGGTCGTGTGACTCGGCCGTCGTGTGGAGGCGGTCAAGCGCCTCGGTCGCGATGTCGAGCGCGGTCATGAAGCCAAAGGTCAGCTCGGTGGCCGCGAGGTCGTTGTCGATGGTCTTGGGCACGGCGACGACGGGGAAGCCGCGGCGGTGGAACTCGTAGGCGATGCCGAGCGTGCCCTCGCCGCCGATGGCGACGAGCGCGTCGATGCCGAGGCGGCCGAGGTTGTCGAGCGCTTCCTTGTAGACCTCGTCCGGCATGAGAGTGGAGCCGTCCTTCTGCCGCACGACGAAGTTGCCGCGGTTGCGCGTCCCGAGGATGGTTCCGCCGCGCGGCAGAAGCCCCCGCACGTCGGACGCCTTCAGCTCGCGCACGTGCGTCTCGCCGAGCAGCCCCTCGAAGCTGTCCTCGATGCCGATGACGCGCAGGCCGTACTCGCCGACGGCCGTCTTCACCGC
>JBEVJD010000535.1:0-3254 GCA_040510435.1 Pyrinomonadaceae bacterium
TCGTCGCGCTCTCGATAGAGGCGCTGGTCTCCGTCTTCGAGTTCGCCCACGAAGACGCCTCGCACCTGCCCCACGCCGCCTCGATAGCAATCGGCGCCGGGGTTCTCCTGGCCGCCTGGGGCATCTTCATCAAGCTGAACAGGAGCGCCGAGGAGCTGGAGCCCGAGGCAATGGAAAAGACCAAGCGCGAGGACGCGAGGCTCGAATAGGCGTCGGCCCCTTCTCCGCGTCGGTAACGACTGACGAAGGCGGGGTCAAAGAGTGCAAGACCTTGACCTCAAGGTCCCTCTGCTCTGCCCCGCCCGGGTGGCTGTTCCGGAAGCGCCAGGTCAGACGTTCCCGTTCAGGATGCCGCATTTGGCCAACGCATCCACGGACAAGGCATCGCCGTAGCCGCCCGCCAAAACTATGGCTGCCACGAAGAAGACGACGGCCAACACAGCGGCTGCCAGCAGTTTCTTTCGATTCATTACGAGTTCCTCCGCGACGGGGCTGCCCGTCTGCTTACTGTATCTTTCAAAATAATCGAGGGATTCCGTCGTGAGATCACAACGCTGCGCATGTGTCTCGATCATCCGAGCCAGTTTCCGAGCCTCCGTATGGCGCTCAGTCGCCAGCGCCCCAAACCACAAATGATACAGGGCAAGCGCTGACGCTGGTTCTACGGCATGAGCCTTCCTGTAGCTTTCGTATGCGGCTTCCCTCAAGGTGCGAGACTCCTCCGCGTCGGCACAACCTGCGGACTTGTGAATTAGACAATCGCCAGCATTGATATAGGCTTGGGCGAGGTACTTATTCTCTGCGCAGGTCTCCTTAATAGACTGCAAGACCGACAGGGACTCGTCATACCTCCCCGCCTTCTCCAAAGCCAACGCCTGATTGACACGAGCCGGCCAGTAGTTGGAGTCCTTCCCGAAAGCCTTTCCGAAAAGTCTGCCGGCTTTGAGATAGTTCCCCTTGAAGAATTCGGCGTTCCCGCGGTCGTGTAAGTCGTTCGCTTCCCGGGTGGTCGCCGGCCGCCCTTTTCTCGGTGTGACGTGCACCATCTCATGCGGCTGCTTTTCACCGCGCTCCAGCGTGAAGCGGATGCCGAGAAATGACAGCTCAAGCTTCTTGAGCCAAGCCGCCGAGACGGGCTCCCTGATCAGAATCGCAAAGACGACGCAGATGAGCGACATGGAGATAATTGAGACGGTTGAGCTATTCACGCTCCTGACGAAAATCACCAGCGTGATTAACATCAGGATGAAAACCGCGAAACAAAGAAACAGTTGAAGGTTCGACGCCGCCTGTGGCTGAGGCCCGGGCCGCCTTTTACTTCTTTTCATGGCAGATCCCCTTTTATGCCAGATGCCCTTTTGCTCGGGTGTGACTGAAGTACGTCCTGGTTCGAGCCGTGACGTAGAGTTAGGGGGAGGTAAGGTTTATAGCTTCAAAGCTCAACCTGGGGCGGACTTCCCTAAAAGCAACGCGCGTGCCCTGGTCAGCACTTCTGCTTTTTATTCAAAAGGTTGAGGTTAGAGGTTCCGCAAAGATTATCTATAACGAATTTTTGGAGTTGACTTCAAAAATTCGTATAGAAGTGTACATTTCACTTTATTTTACGCTTATTAGAAAGGATTCCCACGCGAACACGGGAGTGTCGCCGAGCCGGGCATGAACTCCCGCCCGGCCGCGTCATAAAGAACCGCCAGCAAACTTCGGAGACTGCGCTTGAGGTTTGAGCGCCGGTGCCGATTAATTTCTTCGCGCAATCTTTGTATAATGCGTCGCCCGCTCCGGCCCCAGGATGTGCAAGGCGTGAGGGACTTATCCGATGCTCAAGACACTGCAATGCCCCGCCTGCGGGGCGCCGCTCGAATACGAAGAGGATAAAGAGCGCGACACCATCCGCTGCCACTTCTGCAACAGCACGGCGGTGCTGCCCGCGCGCCCGCGCGCCCAGCAGCAGAACATCCGCATCTCGTTCGGGCGGCCGCGGCTCGGGTCGAAGGGTTCGCCCGCGACGGTGGCGCTGGTCATCGTCGCCGTCGTGCTCCTCGTCGGCGGCGGCATCGTCTTCGCCGTCATCGGCCTCATTGGCCGCGCCGCCTCGGACGTGACGCGCTCGGTCGTCACCACGAACACGCGCACCACGCTCAACCCGCCCGGCCCCCCCGCGCGCCCGCCCGAGCCGACGCCCTTCTTCGGCAAAGAGGGAGTCGGCGCCGGCCACTTCAAAGACGCGCGCAGCATCGCCGTGGACGCCGAGGGGCGCATCTACATCGGCGAGTACACGGGCGGGCGCATACAGGTCTTCGACTCGGCGGGCAAGTTCGAGACGCAGTGGACGGTTGACCCGAAGATGCCGCTGCGCGGGATGACGGCCGACCGGCGCGGCACCGTCTACATCATCCAGCGGGGCGAGATCAACAAGTACGAGGGGACGACGGGTCGCTCCCTCGGCACGACCGGCGGGGGCGGCGGCCACTACGACGACGTGTTTGCTACGCCCGACGGCGGCCTCGTCGCCTTCGCGCGCAAGTCGCAGGACAACGTCGTCAGGATAGATTCTTCGGGGCAGGTCAAACAGGTTATCGAGAAGGCCGTCAGCGGCCAGACCGACCGCAGCGAGTTGAGCATCAGGGTCGCGGCCGACGGGGTGGGCAACGTCTACGCGCTCGGCGAGTTCAACGACGCCGTCTTCAAGTTCTCTTCGGACGGCCGCTTCCAGACGCGCTTCGGCGGCGACGGTGACGAGCCGGGGCTCTTCCGCGCGCCCGGCGCCATCGCCGTGGACAACCAGGGTCGCGTCTACGTCGCGGACTTCAAGGGCGTGCAGGTCTTCGACCCGAACGGCCGCTACATCAAGGTCATCGGCGTGAAGGGCGCCGCGTCGGGACTCGCCTTCACGGACAAGAACGAGCTGCTCGTCGTCGCGCGCACGGCCGTCTGGAAGTTCAACGTCGATAACTAGCGCGCACGCGTGCGGCCCCGGCCGCCGCGGCTGTGCTACATTCGAGTCATGCGCGTGATCGCCGGACAGTACCGCGGGCGTGTGTTGAAGAACCCGCAGGGGTTGCAGACCCGCCCGACCTCAGACCGCCTGCGCGAGACTCTCTTCAACGTGCTCGCGCCGCGGCTCGACAGCGCGCGATTCTTAGACCTCTGTGCGGGCACGGGCGCCATCGGCATCGAGGCGCTGTCGCGCGGCGCCGCCTTCGTCACCTTCGTGGACCGTGTCCACAAGATGTGCGGGTTGGTCGAGGAGAACC